>CACWSW010000066.1 GCA_902763655.1 uncultured bacterium | reverse complement strand
TAGGCGAGCGTGGCGTCCGCCGCGAGCGAGACGTTCGTGAGCGTCAGCGTGCCGTCGTCCGCCGCGCCGAAGCGGAGCGTGCCGGGACCGTTCACGGCCAGGCCCTTTCCGCCGTCAATGCCGGCAATCCGCTGCGTCGTGCCGTCAAGCGCGAGCGACGCCCCGGTCACGACGCTGCGCAACCTCGTCGTCGAGGGCAACGCGCCGTCCACGCCTACGGCGAAATCCGCGACGGTTCCGAACTTGAACGTATGCGTTTCGTTTCCGAGCACGGTCTCGCCCGTGTAGGTGTTGACGGCGTCGAAGCGCACGGAGCCGGATTGCTGAAGGATGCAGACGTCGCCCGATCCCGTCACGGGCGATAAAATGACGAGTTTGTTTTTGGAACGCGGGGAGAAATATCCGAGGCCGTCCACGGTGACGCCGCGCGTCGGCGCAAGGATGACCTCTGAGGATTCGAATTCATGGGTGAAAAGCGAGCCGCCGCGCAGGGTGATCGCGTCCGCGCGCAGCGTTTCCGGCACGGCGCCGAGCGACAGGTCGTCCAGAATCTGGAGGCGTCCGTCCTCCAGGACGAAGGAACAGTTGAGCGCCGTGTTCGTGGCATAGAGGTTGAGCGTGCCGCCGCCGCGCTTCACGAACGTCGTCGTGTCGGGCGAGGCGAGCTGCGCCCGGAACTGGAGCGTTCCCACGTTGTCCATGACCACCGTGCCGGCGGCGAGGTTGACCGTACCGTTCGTGAACGTCCATCCGGAACCCGCAGCCGTGTTGGAGATCGCCGACAGCGCAACTGTCGACGCGCCTTCCAGCAGGATGTTGCCGCCGGCATTGCCCGATCCGGCGAGCGCCACGTCGTCGCCTGCCTCCGGCAGGGCGCCGTCCTCCCAGTTCGTCGAATCGGACCAGTTGCCCGTCTGCGTGGTCCACGTGCATGTCTTGGCATTCGCCGTGAAGGTCGCGGCCGCCACGGCCGCAAGCGTACACATCGCTGCGAGTTGTTCGATCTTTCTCATGGTTCGTGCCTGTAAGTTGGTAGTGGGTAGGTAAGTTGGTAGTGGGTAGTGGGTAAATAGTTGATCGTTCTACTTCACAAGAAGCTGCGTGCCGCGCATCGCGCCGAACTTCAGCTTGCAGCCGCCGTCCGTGAGGATGATCCTCCACTTGCCGTCGTTCGGCAGGAGCGTCCCGTCGCTCGCCACGAGCTCGAGCTCCGGCGCCGCGGCGATCGGCGCGGTGGACTCCACGACGGTCTTCATCGGACCATACGTCTGCTGGTCCAGCAGCTCCGCCCCCGTCACGCGCACCTTCGCCTTCCCCGAGGCGAACGCGAACGGCTGCGCCGAGAGAAGCGGCGCGGCCGTGCCGCCCTGCGTGGCTGAGGAGATTTCCAGCTCGCCGCCGGGATACGCGCCCGTGAAGGCGAGCGTACCGCCGAGGAGGCGCGTCGCGCCCGTGTAGGTGGCGGCCACGCTGACGGTCATCGTGCCCGCGCCGGCCTTCGTGAGGCCGCCCGTGCCGCTCAGCGTCTTGCTGACGGCGAGGTCGAACCCCGCCGTGTCGAACGTCACGTTGTTCGCGGCGTTCGTGGAGGTGAGCGTGGCGTTCACCTTGAAGATCGTGTTCTCCGTCGCGCGGATCGTGCCGCCGCGCAGCGAGCAGGAGTAGGGCTCGTTCGCGTTCGTGCCGTTGCCGACGATGATGCCGCCCTCGCCCACGTTCAGCTCGCCGCCCTCCATGTTGTACGTGCCGCGGCCGCCATTGTTTGAACGGCAGTTGAGGTCGAACGTCTTGCAGAAGATCTCGCCGCCCGTCTGGTTCAACGTGCCCTGGCCGTCCACGGCGATGGCGAACTTCCAGCCGTTCTCGACGACGATGCTCCCGCCCGAGAGGTTGTAGAACGTGCGTGCCTGCGGCCAGTGCCCGAAGTGGAAACCGCAGTTGCCGCCGCCCGCGTCGGTGGAGCCTCTCGTCCGCAGCCGTCCGCCCGTCTGGTTGACGATGCCAGTGATGAAGCCGGCCGCCGATCCGTCCACGTTCGTGACGTTGGGGCCGTTGCCGGCCTCGAAGATGTTGCAGCAGAGGTCGCTCCCCGCTTCGATGTTGAGGACATGGTACGTGTTGGTCGCATACGGACGGTCGAGGTTCGTGTAGCGCGAGCCCACGCAGTAGTTGCGCGCGGGGGCGTCTATCTTCGTGTTGCGGAGCGTGAAGCCGCCCGTCGCGCCGATGATGAGCGTGTTCGTCATCGTGCAGTTGTCAAACGCGAGCGTGCCGCCGTCGAACACGTGGAACATGCCGTTCGTGATGGCGCAGTTCGCCAGCGTGGAGGTGTCCGCCCGCTCGTAGACGAAATACGAGCTGTCCGACTCGCCGTAGATCGACGAGACGTTGCCGAGCGTGCCCGTGGTGCCCTTCCGCGCGCCGATCGCCAGATAACGATCGTTCGAACCACCGGCCACGGCCAACTGGCCGCTCCACGTGTTGTCGGTGGTGGTGAAGCGCAGATGCCCGCCGCCCAGGCGGATGCGTCCCTTTCCCGACATCGGGCCGGCCAGCTCGATGTACGACTTGCCGCCGGCGGACGTCGTCACGTTGGTGTTGATCGTCATTGCGCCCGCGATCTTCCCGACTACGCCCGCGCCCGCGGCCGTATCGCCCTGGCTGAACGTGGAGGGGCCGTCCACGACCACGGCCGCCTGCACTGTCTTGGACTGCCATGAGTTCAGTGTGCCGCCATGGAGGACGAACCGCCCTTTGTTGCCGGCCACGCCTCCGCCGCTTGTAGAGATGACCGTGTACTTGACGTTTGGTTCGACGTACACCGTCTCCGTCCCCTTGAAGTTCAGCGTCGCGACGCACAGTTCCGAGATGTTCGAAACGGTCAGGTTGTGGTTCAGCAGGTTGATCGTGCTGACGTCGATGCGATTCGGACCGCAGATCATCGAATCGTAGGCATCCATGTTCATGTTGCCGAACTGCTTGTTGGTGAGGCCGGAGCCGGTGTTGACGAGCGCGCCCATGCCGTTGTGCCCCGTACCATAGGGGTGGAGCATCGGGAGTGTGCCGCCGTTGACGGTGCAGCCGTTCAGGTCGAGCGTCGCGCCGGGTGAGACGGTGATGTCCTTCGAGCCGAGCGACTTCACGTTGCCGCGCGTGAGCTTGAGGATGCCCTCGTAAGACCCCGAGTCGCCCATGGACTGCAGATAGGCTGTCCGGAACACGTTCGTCGAGCCGAGGACGAGCGTCCCCTTGCCGTACTTGCGGAACGTGGCGCCCTCCATGCGCAACGGCACGCTGCTCGTGGCCGTCATGCCCTCGGCGACCTGCAGCCTGAAGTAGGCTGTCGTGGAACTGTTCGTGATGACCGCACCCGGCGCGCCGTTGATGGTGACGCCACTCCCGTTGAACGTGATGCCGCCCACGTCCACCTCGCCGGACACGGTCACGGTGCAGCCGTCGTCCGCGAACACGGCCGTCGAGCCGGGGATCCAGGCCGTCGTGCCGCCGTTCCAGTTGAGGCTCGTGGCGTCCCACGTGCCGTCTCCGCCGCTCCACGTGAGCGTGTCCGCCGGAAGGGTCGCGCAGGCCGCGACCGCCGCGAGGAATCCAACAACCTTCAACGTCTTTTTCATGAATGCAGTCTCCTCAAATTGCAGAATGTTCGTATACTACCATCTTCCCCCATGCATTGGCAATTGAAATCGTTCAGAGTCAAGGATTTGCGCCGTAGAGGTACATCGCGCCGTATGTCCAGTTGGGCCTCGGCATGCCCGGGAAGTTCTGGCGGTCCATCGTGAGCAGGATGTACCTGTACGGGTATCCCTCCGGCATCTCCGCGAACGCCGTGAAGATACGTCCGTTGGAGCACTCCGCATTGTACGGCTCGAAGTCGAGGCGCAGCTCGCCCACGTACTGCAGCGACGGATACTCGTAGACGGGACGCCTGCGTTTCGCGTTCGCCGTCATCACGTACTTCCGCCCGCCGAAATCCATGATCTCGCAACCGGTGGAGTCGAACGGGACGGGGCCCGCGATCTGGGCGTAGGGTCCGTCCCAGCGGTCGGACTCCCACAGGCAGGCGCGCAGCCCCTTGCCGGTGAAGGAGGAGGTCGCGAGGCGCCACTTGTTCGTCGTCGGGTCGAAGGTGGTGTAGGGATCCTCGCTCTTGATGCCGTCGCCGACAACGAGCGGCTTCGCCCGCAGCACGTGGATGCCGTGCAGCGGGTTCACGCGCGACTCGCAGGCCACGAGTCCGCTTCCCTTCCGCGAGCTGGGGCTGAGGTCGTGCTTCGTCGTGGACCAGCCAACGGCGATCGCCTTCCAGACGCCGTCCGAGTCGCGGAACACGTGGCCGACGCCGTCGTTGCGCAGCAGGGGGTCGTCGTCGCCGTAGCTCGTGAGGAGGATACCCTCCATGCGGAAGTCGAATACGGAGGGATTGAAGCTCGCCACGGATTTCGTATACTTCAGCCCGGCGCGCGCGGAGAAGGTGCAGAAGATGCGTCCGTTCTCCATGTACGGGCGGCAGCCGGGTCCGTCGGTGACGATGCGGAAGTCGGCCTGCCCCACGCCCGCCGTGAGCGTGACCGCCGCGCGCGTGAGCGACGCCGAGCCGCCGGGCGGCAGGGAGGCCCCCGCCGCGCACTTGAGCCAGCCCGCGAAATCGCGCCGCCGGATGTCGGGATCCTCCACGAGCGCAACGGACCCGAGGTAGCGCACGTCGCCGTCCTTGCGCACCGCGATGAGGATCGTCGGACCCGCCACGACCGCCGAGAGACGGAACGGCGGCGCGGGCACGACCTGCGGATCGTCCAGCTTCGCGTCCAGCTTCTTCCCCTCGAAAGACTGCTCGAACGCAACGGGCTTCCCCGGCTCGGCACGCACGCATGCGCGGAACGAGCCGTCGTACGGCGCGATGCACAGCACGGCGGCGGCGCCTTCGGAGAGCGACTGCACGTCCGCCGAGAAATGGACGCCCGGATGGAACGCGCCGACGAAGAGCACGCCCTCCGCCGCCGTGCCGGCGGGCGCGGAGAGCGTCACCGCGCCATTCCCGTAGGCAAGCTTCGGGAGCGGATTCGCGCAATATGGCATCAGCGGGTTCTGGAGGCTCGGACGGGCCGATTCGCCCGGCACGAACTCGGAGAGCATCACCTCGTTGTCGAGCATGAACCGCCGCGTCGAGAGCAGCTTGAACTCCAGCTTCGTGGGATCGCATCCCGCAGACGCGTCAAGCGACCAGATCGCCGCGCACATGGCGGCCAACATCAACAACCGGCATTTTCCCATTGTCATTCTCCTGTGCTGTTCAAGCCTGTGCGGCCATTACGCGGTTTCCGGGAAGAAAGCGCACGCGCCCCTTGAGGCGCAACCCCACCAGCAAGGAGTTGACCTTCTCTATAGGAAGCTTCGCCTCGCGGACTATCGCATCGACCGTGGCGCCGCCTTCCGGGATCGCCCGTAGCACCAGGGACTCTTCGATGGTGAAAGGTGAATGGTGAATGGTGAAAGGTGATCTATCATCTGGATCTTTCACCACACCTTTCACCTTTCCCCTTTCACCTTTCACCACACCTTTCACCTCACCCTTCACCTTTCCCCTTTCACCTTTCACCTCACATTTCACCCCCAGAGGTGTCAGTTCCTCGACAATGTCCTCCACGCACGTCACGAGGCGTGCGCCCTCGCGGATGAGATGGTTGCATCCGGCTGCGACCTTCCAGTCAACGCGTCCGGGCACGGCCATCACCGCCCGCCCCTGCTCCACGGCGCGCGAGCAGGTGATGAGCGTGCCGCTGCGGAGCGGACACTCCACGGCCACGACGCCGTGCGATATGCCGGATACGATCCTGTTGCGCTGCGGAAACGTCTGCGCGTCGGGGCGGCGTCCGAACGGGAACTCGCTCGCCACGCATCCGCCCTTCTCCACCATCTCCCGCGCGAGCTTGCGGTTCTCGTTCGGGAAGAAGCAGTCGAGCGCGCCGCCCAGGATGCCAGCCGTCGCGCCGCCGCCAGCGAGCGCGCCGCGGTGCGCCGCCGCGTCGATGCCCGCCGCAAGGCCTGAGAACACTGCCCAGCCGCGCTGCGCAAGCCCGGCGGCGAGCCGTTCCGCCGTCTCGCGCCCGTAGGCGGTGGCCGCGCGCGTGCCCACGAGCGCGACTCCGGCCTTGGACAGCACGGCCGGATCGCCAGTGACGTAGAGCGCGAGCGGAGGAGAGGCGATCTCCTTCAGGAGCGGCGGATAGGCGTCGTCGAGCTCGGTCACGATCGTGACGCGCATCTTCGCGGCACGAGCGATCTCGCGCTCCCATTCGGGTTCCTTCCCCTCCCAGTCACGCTTGTCCGGATATCGCGCGTAAGCCTCGGCCACGCTGCCTCCGGCCTCGGCCGCCAGCCGCGCCACTGTCACCGACCCGACGGTCGGAATCATGTTGAATGCGATTCTCGCTTCTCTTTCGGTCATTCGGTCCTTCCGGTGTCCTGCGCCGCACATGATAGCACAACGCGAGGATTCGGACAACCGTTAGACGCAAGGCACCGTCACGTTGGTGGGGATGTAGTCAAGCCCCATCTCGATCATCTTCGCGACCGTCTCCGGCGTGTCGCCTGCGCGGAGGCACATCTTGACGCCCTTCGCGTGGACGCGCGCGACGATGCCGTCCGGCACGGTAGAAAGATCCTTGTAGTTGTACGAGAGACCCGCATTCCCCTGCGCCGCCAGCTCGTCCAGCTGCTCGGGCTTGCTGAAGATGTGGTGTATGAATATCTCCTTGTCGCATCGGCGCGCCTCGAGGATGTGGTCGAAGGATACCGACGAGAGCACGGCCACGCGGGAGAGGCCACGCCGACGCACCTCGTCCAGTACCGGCTTCACCACGGCCTTGTCGCCCTTCGTCTCGATGAACGGCACCGCGTCGTACTTCTCGCATACGTCCAGGTACTCGCCGAACGTGGGGATGCGCAGCAGCTCCTTCGGCCACGACGTGAGCCCGTTGCCCTTCGTGGGCACAAGCGTCCTCAGCTCCGCGTAGTCCAATTCCGACACCTTCTTCTTCAGCCCGAACATGCGCTTCAGCGATTCGTCGTGCGAACATATCAGCTTCCCGTCCTTTGAGAAGCGCACGTCCGTCTCGATCGCCTGAAGCCCAAGCCGCGCCGCGCACACGAACGACGGGATGGTGTTCTCCGGCGCGAGCGACTGGCAGCCGCGATGCGCGATGAAGAGCATCCCCTTCTCCGCGAGCCTCTCGCCCCATGTCCGCCGCCCGCCGCCTGACGCCGGAGAACAGTTCGCCGCGCGCGCGCCAAGCGCCGCCACTGCTGCAAGCGCACCACCAAGGAAACATCTACGATCTAGTTGCATGTTGGACCTCTAGCTGACTGGCAGGCCGGGGAAGTCGAGCGTCGCGAAGTAGTCCTTGAGCGTCTCGGCGCGGCGGATCTCCTTCACCGTGCCGTCCGGGCGCAGCAGCAGCTCGGCGCTGCGGAGCTTGCCGTTGTACTGGAAGCCCATCGCGTGGCCGTGCGCGCCGGCATCGTGTATCACCAGCAGGTCGCCCGGCTCGAGCGGCGGGAGCTGGCGTCCGATCGCGAACTTGTCGTTGTTCTCGCAGAGCGAGCCTGTCACGTCGTACGTCTCTGTGGCAGGCACGTCCATCTTCGCAGGCACCGTTATGTGATGGTACGCGCCGTAGAGCGCGGGACGCATCAGGTTCGCCATGCAGGCGTCGAGGCCTGCGTACTTGCGGTAGGTGTCCTTCACGTGCAGCACGCGCGAGACGAGGTATCCGTACGGCCCGGTGATGCAGCGGCCGCACTCCATGTAGAGCTTCAGGTCGGGATGGCCCTGCGCGCGCAGGTGCGCGGCGTACGCCTCCTCTATCCCCTTCCCGACGCGCGCGATATCCATCGCCTTCTGGTCGGGACGGTACGGGATGCCGATGCCTCCGCCTATGTTCACGAAGTCGAACGTGATGCCGACCTTGCGCGATATCTCCACAGCTAGGTCGAAGAGGAGCGTGGCCGTGTCGATGATGTACTGCGGATCGAGCTCGTTGGACGCGACCATCGTGTGGAGGCCAAAGCGCTTTACGCCCTTCGCCTTCATCGCCGCGTATCCCTCGAACAGCTGCGCCGTGGTGAAGCCGTACTTGGCCTCCTCCGGCTTGCCGATGATGGCGTTTCCGCCCTTGAGCGGACCGGGGTTCCAGCGGCAGCAGACAAGTTCCGGAAGGCTGCCGCACGCCTTCTCCAGGAAGTCTATGTGCGTGATGTCGTCGAGGTTGATGATTGCGCCCAGCTCGCGCGCCTTCACGAACTCCGCCGCAGGCGTGTCGTTCGACGTGAACATGATGTCCTCGCCGCGGTTGCCGACGGCGTTCGCCAGCACCAGCTCAGCCATGGACGAGCAGTCGCTGCCGAATCCCTCTTCGCGCAGGATCGCCATCAGGTGCGGGTTTGGAGTCGCCTTTACCGCGAAGTACTCGTGGAATCCCCTGTTCCATGCGAACGCGGCCTTCAGCTCGCGCGCATGCGCGCGGATCGCCGCCTCGTCGTAGATGTGGAACGGCGTCGGCCAGCGCTTCGCCAGCTCCTCCAGCCGTTCTGCCGTGAAAGGTATCGTCCTGCCCATGTCTGCCTCGCGGTTTTCTTTACTTCTTCGGGAACTGGGCCTCGAGGTACTTGACCGTCAGCGCCTTCTGCGCCGCCTCCTTGGCGACGTCCGCCGCCGACTTCGGCGGCGCCAGCTTCTTGCCGGCAGAGACGATGACGAACGACGCCACCAGCACGCAGATGCCGATCGCCAGATACGCCTTCGTCTTCTTGCCAGTGCCCTTCCATTCGCCCAGCAGGATGCCGAGCACCGACGAGAACATCACGCTCGAGCCCATCACCACCGCAAAGCCGATGTACGCCATGTCGTCGCCGACGATCGGCTCGCCGTACTTCTGGCACGCGAACTGGCACGCCCAGATGACGCCCGCGAGTCCGGCGAAGAAGATGTTGGCCACGATCGGCGCCTTCGTCCCCGGCTCCGCATCGGCCTTGCCGCGGTTCTTCGCCATCTGCCACAGGCACCAGGCGGCGTTCACGGCGAAGCCGCCGAGCAGCACGACCACCAGCACGGCCATGCCGGCCCAGCTCGCCTTCGCGCCGGCGTGCATCGCCAGGTCCGACATGGACACCGTCACGTCCTGCCCCGCCACGGACGCCTTCCAGATGCCGCCCTGCAGGCCGAAGTTCATGCCGGCCGAGGCGATGCCGGAGAATATGGCCACTGCCATGCCCTTCTTGAAGTCGAACTCCGCCACGGCCTTCTTCTTCTCCTCCTCGGGCAGCTCAGACTCCTTGGACTTGCCGGCGAGGCCGACGAACACGATGCCGAGGAGCGACGCCAGGACGCCCGCCAGCACGACCACCGCGCCGGTGTTCTCCACCAGCCTGCCAGCCTCGCCGGACACCACCGGCGGAATGAGCGTTCCCGTGGCCGAGCAGAGTCCGCACCCGATCGCGAGCCCCAGCCCGATGCCGAGGTAGCGGATCATGAGTCCCCACGTGAGGCCACCAAGCCCCCACAGGGCGCCGAAGCCGGCGCAGCGTGCCAGCACGGCCCCGGGCGTGCGCGAGATGACGCCGCACGCGTCAGGCACCGTGGCGAACGCCAGCAGCGCAGGGAACAGCACCAGCCCGAAGATGGCGTACACCAGCCAGTACTTCTCGTACGCCCAGCCCTTCACCTTCCTGAACGGCACGGCGAACACTGCGCCTGCCAGTCCTCCGAGCGCGAAGATCAACGATCCGACCAACGGGTTTGCTGCTGTTGCTTCCATTTCTCAATTCTCCTTTAGGGGTTGCCTGAAATTATACCACAAATAGGACACGTGCCGCGATGGCGTCCATCGAGTCGCCGCCCACGCGCGTGTCGGTCGATGCCCACGCGATGGCGGAGCGCCGGCCATGCGTGCCCTTGACGCGCGTGGGGTCCTGGCACGTCTTCGGAGGTATCGACCAGCCGAAGAACAACTCGCAGGGGTCGTAGCCGGGCTTGTTGTGGATGTCCACGTGCGTGGCCCAGTCGGGCGCCTCGCGCGCGTCCTTCCACCACTGGTAGGCGCACCAGCTTCCCTTCTTCGCCGTGAGCAGCAGCTCGCCGGCAGACGGATGCGCCCAGTGCTGTCCGGCGCGGCGCTCGACAGTCTCGTACTCGCCAGTGGCCTCAAGGACCTCCGCGACCTTGCCGACGTCGTCCAGATCGCGCACGTAGACGTGCGCGATCTCGTGGTCGCACATCGCGAACGCGCGCGAGGAGTAGAAGTCCGGATACGCGCGCCCCTCCACTGGCCGCACGCTGAACAGGCCCTCGCGCCGCAGCGTCGCGTTCGGGAAAGCCGGCGGAAGGTCGACCGCGCCGATCGCATAGTCGCCGCACACCGTCAGCTCCGCGCCCTTGCTCTCGGCAAAGTCCGCCAGCTTCTCGAGCTGCGACCGGAACTCGCGCAGGGCGCGCCACGCGGAACGGCTCGCAGGGCCGTGCCTCTGCGCCTGGTAGTCCAGCGTCGGCAGGTAGAGGAAGGCGATGTCGGGCTCGTGCACCTCGGCCATGGCGAAGAAATTCGCCAGCACCGCGCGTCCCACCTTCGGAGATGCGAGCGGTCCCCAGTAGCGGTGGAGCGGGAACGTGCCGCACCGCCGGTTCAGCAC
Source organism: uncultured bacterium (assembly GCA_902763655.1). Taxonomy (GTDB): domain Bacteria; phylum Verrucomicrobiota; class Kiritimatiellia; order RFP12; family UBA1067; genus RUG572. The sequence continues at coordinate 4,264 of CACWSW010000066.1, read as the reverse complement.
GTCGTCCATCTCGGCAGGCTGCGTGTAGCTGCGCATGATCATGCCGCCGCCGTGCTTGTGGATGGGGGCGGGCGAAAGGACGTAGTCGACGGACTCTCCCAGCGACTGCTGCCAGAAGTACATCCCCACCTTCGCGCCGCCGGCGCGCAGGGAGTCCCAGATGCGCGGCCCCGTGACGAGCGAGGCGGACTGCTCCCAGAAAGACGGCTTCCGCAGCTTGCGCGAGAAGTACCCGTTCGACACCATGCCGTGGTCGCACGGCGGCGCCGCGGTGCGGAAGGTCGCCTGCGCGACGCACGTAACGGCGGGGAACACGGACTCGGCCGGGCGGAACGTAAGCCCCGCCATGTCCAGAAACCTGCGCCGCTCAAGGACATCGTAGCCCAGGCCGGCGGCAATGGCGATCAGATGCTTCATCGGCGATCAGTGGCGGAAGGAACGCTGCCCCGTGAACACCATCGCGACGCCAGCGTCGTTGCAGCAGTCGATCACGTCCCAGTCGCGGATCGCACCGCCGGGCTGGACGATCGAGGTGATGCCTTCGCGGATTCCAACCTCGGCGCCGTCTCGGAACGGGAAGAACGCGTCGCTCACCATCGCGCATCCGGGCAGGCCGCCCTTTTCTGCGCGGGTCTGCTCCATGATCTCCGCCTGCTTCTTGGCGCCGTCCTCCTCGCCGAACTTGAGGCGCAGGTCGTTGTACGGCAGCTGGTACTTCTCCCAGCTGATCCAGTCCGCGTGCTTGGTGTACGCCTTGTCGCGCGCGATCTCCGCGACGCCGACGCGGTCCTGCTCGCCGGTGCCGATGCCGACCGTCGCGCCGTCCTTCACGTAGAGCACAGAGTTGGACGTGACGCCGGCCTCGACCAGCCACCCGAACACCAGGTCCTCGTACTCCTTGGCGGTGGGCAGGCGCTTGATCTTGTGCTCCTCGAAGGTTACCGCGCCCGTCGCCTTGTCCGTGATCTTGCGGTTGCAGTAGGCAGGCATGAAGTCCTCGGGCTTGCGCGCGTTCGCGCAGAACGACGTCTGCGCCACGAGGCCGCCGTCGATGAGGCTCTTGAAGTCGATCACGTGCTTCGCCACGAAGTCGGTGAGGCGGGCCATGTTGCGGATGCGGAAGACGCGGAGGTTCTTCTTGGTGGCGAAGAGGTCCATCACGCCCGGCGCGAAATCGGGAGCGACAACCACCTCGGCGTAGTTCTCGATGATGAGCTTCGCTGTCTCCATGTCGCAGTCGCGGTTGAGCGCGATGCATCCGCCGAACGCCGCCAAACGGTCCGCCTTGTTCGCGCGGAAGTACGCCTCGGCGAGGGTGGAGCCGACCGCGACGCCGCACGGGTTGTTGTGCTTCACGATCACGGCGCACGGCTTGTCCATCAGGTAGCGGAGGATGTTGAGCGCGTTGTCGGCGTCCGTGACGTTAGTCTTGCCGGGATGCTTGCCGCTCTGCAGCAGCTCTGGGATGGAGGCGAGCGGCTGGTTCGGGCCGAGCATCGCAACGTCGCCGAGCACGAGGTTGCCGTTCACGAGCTTGTAGAGCGCTGCCTCCTGGCCGGGATTCTCGCCGTAGCGGAGGCCCTTCTCCTCGCCGCCGATGTTCCACGTCACCTTCTCGTAGCGGAGCGTCTGGCGGGTGTCGCCGTCGATGAACGATATCTCGAGCGCCGGCGCGAAGTGGTCGGCCTCGATCGTCTTGTATGCTTCCTTGAGGTCTTTCATGTCTTTCTCCAGTCGTGACTGTCCCTAGCGCAGGAACTTGGTCGTGAAGTCCTTGAGCCCGAACGCCTTGATGATCTTGCGGATGCCCGCGTCGGTGATCGTGGAGAGGCGCTTCTTGCCGGTGGCGGCAACCTTCATGTAGATCTCGGCGGACTTCTCCACCGTGTCCATAAGGCCGAACGCGCGGTCGAACGTCGTCCCGGCGCAGAAGAGGCCGTGGTGCGCCCACACCACGATGTCGTACTTCTCCATGAGCTTCGAGGTGGCCTGGGCGATCTCGCCCTTGCCGGGCACCATCCACGGCACCACGCCGACGCCCTTCGGGAAGATGACCGGGCATTCCGTCATGATCTGCCAAAGCGCGCGGGAGAAGTCCTTGTCCTTGAGCGGCACGATGAACGTCATCGCGATCAGGTTGACGGGATGCGCGTGGTAGATGACGCGGTTCGCCGGATCCTGGAGCATCTTCACCTCGTGGTTCTTGAGGTGGCTCGGAAACTCGCTCGTGGGACGGCCGCCGTCGGAAAGCCCCCACCAGATGCGGTACTTGGTGCCCGTCGGGTCCAGCTCCACGATGCCGAACGCCTGCTCGGGCGTGCGCTTGACGTTGCGCATGTAGCCCGTCGTCCGCGTCACCATGAAGAACGCGCCCGCGAGCTTCGGCACCGACTCGCCCAGCTCGGTCCAGCCAGAGGCCGGCTTCTTGCACACGGCCTTGACGTTCTTCGTCTCGGCGTCCGTCAGCCGGTAGCTGAGGTTGCCGCCGTTCATCTCGTGCCAGCCCTTGTCCACGCCGTCCTGGGCGATCTGCATGAAGCCCTTCGTGCAGGGCATGTCTAGAATCTTCATCGTATGACCTTTCTGGTTCTTGAAAGGTCAATATTATACCACAAGCCGCCCTTCGCACGAAAGGCGAAAGACGAAAAGCGGACGGCGCGGCAGAGACGGCTCAGAGGCTCTCGGGCGCCTTCACCGCGTTCACCGCCGAGGGTGCGCCTTGGCGAATTCCGGCGACGGCGTACGCGTTCATCGGACGGACGACAAACCGCAGGTCCCACCCTTCGGGCACGTCTGCCTCGGGGAACCGGCACGTCACCGGCGTGGCGGGATCTGCAACGCCGGTCATGTAGTCGGGGGCGAAGACGCGCCGCTCCACAAGCGTCCTCACCAGGTCGCACCTGCGCAGCTCGAGCGTCACGGAATACTCGTCCGCCCGCGCGGCCGTCCGCGCCGGAGGGAACTCCACCTGGAAGAACCTGTGCTTCGCCTTGCTGCGGTCCTCGCCCTCCGTAAACGCCACCGACACCTCCGCGCCCGGCGCGAACTGCGGCACCGGGCATGTCTTCGCCCGGACCTTCGGCGAGTAGGGCTTCTTGTCCGGCGGCAGCCTGAAAGACGAGAACGGCACGACCCAGTACTCGCCGAGGCTCACGTCCGTGGCGAAGTTCCAGCGCTTGAACACGATGCCCTTCTCGTAGACCGTCATGAAGATTCCGTGCCGGTCCTTGCCGGTGTGCACCGGGATCCGGGGCATGGTCTGGAACGGCGCGTGCGCGGGCCTGTCTTCGGGCGCGTAGGAATTCTCGCGCCCGGGCCTCGTGCAGTTGTAGCTGAGCGACGGGACCTGCACGGAGTTGAATGCGCCCTGCCACATCGACCTGTCGTCGAACAGGGAGCGGTGTATGTGGCCCGAGAGGAACACGGCGTTCGGGTACTTCGAGAAAATGCGCGTCGTGTCGCCCGCGTCCTGTCCCCACGTGCCCGGCAGGTAGTTCGTGTCGCGGGCGGGGCGGTGCTGCGAATAGAAGAACGGCTTGTCGGGATCGAGCTTCAACCCGGCCACGAGTTCCTCAAGACCGGGCGCGTTGTTACCCTCGCGGTTGTCGGGCGTGCCGCGGCGGAAATGGTTCAGGATGAACGTGTAGCCCTTCACCGTCTTTACCTGGTAGTACGAGAACGGCTCGTGGAAGTACATCTCCCAGTACTTCTTGTGGTTCTCCCCGTAGAAGAGCAGCGAGTCGCGCTCGTCGGCGCCGCCCAGCACCTTCGGGTATTCGACGCGCTTGTCGTACCACGTGGCGGAGTCGTGGTCGCCGTAGTGGATGAGGTTGGCGACAGGCCGCCCGTCGGAGCCCTTGCCGTCCGGGAACACGGACCACCAGGCGTCCGCGACGTACTTGAGCTGCTGCTGGAGGCCGTAGTCGGCGATGTCGCCACAGATGAGAACGCCGTCGCACTTCCACTTGTCGAAGTCGCGCAGCGCCTTCTCGAAGTACGTACGGTGCCCCTCGACGGTGAGGTGTATGTCGGCCAGGAGCCCGATGCGCAGCCGCTCGGCGCCCAGCTCCTCCCGTGCAACGGGCTTGCCGTCGGCACGGACCGTTCCCGCGGCCGCAACCGCTGCGCCCAGCGTCCCGATGAATTCGCGTCTGTTCTGCATCGCCTACTCCTTCTTCGCTTTCTTGTCCATCTCCAGCATCTTGTCGCCGAACTCGCCCAGCAGGTCCCAGTGGTTCCCCCAGGTGCAGTACATCACGCCGCG
>CACWSW010000065.1 GCA_902763655.1 uncultured bacterium | reverse complement strand
GGATTTCAAGTTTGCGGAATGGCGAAAACATTGGCCGGAGCAATTCCCAATAATGCGCCGCCAAGATGGCGGCGTTCCCAGTCAGTGGCGGTGTTCAATTGGGAGTGCCACTGGGGGTTGGCGGGCCGCCCGCTAGGGATTTCATTTTCTGGTGGGCGGGCCAAGACACTCAGGACACCCAAGACACCCAGGACGGTGGCAAGGTAGGCTTGCGGTCCAAGAAATGGCTTGCGCGCTGAGCCATTGTCCCATTAGGTCTGTTCCCAGTACGAAGTACCAAGCAGGCGCATTCCTGGGTGTCTTGGGAGTCTTGTTCGTCTTGGCCAAGACACTGACCATGCGAAGCGGCCAAGTGCCTGTCTGGCCATTGGCCCGCCGCCAATACGCGGCGCGGGGCGCGCCGCAAACGTTTCCGCCGCGCCTCGCGGCGGAACATGGAAGGACGCTCGCACTTTTGGCCGAGTTCCCCACAACAGGGGGATTTTTGAGCCACAACGAGGGGGATTCTGAACCGCAACTAGAGGACTAGCCGAGTACAAGGAGGGGAATTTTGAGCCACAACGAACGTCAGGAATGGGTAGTTGGGATTGTCGTTGTTGGTAGGATTACTCAGATTCGACAATTGGGCAACCGCAATAGGTACAGTTGAAATTGCCGGATACTTCATGCAATTTCATACGACCCATAATCTCATTGCAGTGCAAGTAGTATCCTCATTTGGATGTACGGAATTGGTCTGGGCAATGTCCTTGACCATGCGCCGCCAAGATGGCGGCGTTCCCAGTCAATGGCGGAGTTCCACGTGGTCGCAACAAGTTGCGCCCCTCCCGGTCAGTGGCAGGATAGCGGCGCGTTGAGAACGAGGGGGCCTCTACTAGCGTGGATTGGCAACCGCCCGTTCTTCTTTCAAAAGCCCATAAAGATACTCGGAACCTTCGAGATAAAGCCCCGTCTCGACATCAAGCAGCTTCTCATGTAATCGGGAGTGATATACCACGCCCATCGCATCCTGTATTGACAGGCCCTCCCGCTCCGCGACCATGGCCACAAGATCCTGCGTCGCATATTCCATTAGCTGCTTCTGCTTAATAGACATCGTCCACCCCCGCAAACCTGAGCGCCGACACCGCCAACGGCGTATGGAACGAATACTGGATAGTCAACTGCTTGAACTGCATCTCGCGCACAAGCATCTCAACCGTAACCAAACCAAGCGCAAATTGGCGGAAAAGAAGAGCAAGATCGTCATTGGCCACGGGACCGGCAACCATTCCGTATCTGTTGTCACGATTGTGATCTGTCGCTGCAACCTGCGGACGACGATTTGCCATCACAAACATCGCCCATTCTTCTGAAGGCTGGGGGAAACGCTTCACGGGAACATCTGCAAGAGCCGCCTCGTCAAAGTCGAAAGTCATCAGGTATGCCTTCCCTCCAAACCTTCTAACAGTCCGCTTTGCCATTCGCTCGGCCGCTATCCTGTCCAGAGCAAGATAAAACCCCTGACCGAAATCCTTGTTAGGACGGCAGAGAGAAAGATCTATCTCCTTGAACGCCGTATTTGAACCATGATACAACCTCATGCGACCATACCCTCGTTACGCTTGCAGACAGCTTCAAGATCGTCAAGCGCAGTATCTAGCGAAAGCGTATGTTCGGCATCATAGCAATCTTCAAGAAATTCCAGGCCCTTGTTTCGCAAGAGATAGTCAAACGTTTCCGCATACGACAAACCATGCCTGTCCGCGTAATCGTTTACACAGACTACCATGTAGTTGATCATATTTCGTTCCAAGTCCGACATCATTTTTCCTGTTTTGACGCTATCCCAAACGCGGCGGCGGCTACGGTTGCTCACCGCCCGCCCGCGCGGGTAATCTGTCTTGCCCAAGCCCTTGCGAGGCCAAAGCGTCTGGATTATACCCCATCCCCCGTCCGAAAACAAGCCGGAAATCAAATTTTGCGGAATCGCGAGAACATTGCCCAGAGCAATTCCCAACCCTTCAAACGTTGGAATTCAGGTCTGACCTGTTTTCCAATGTTTATGCGGTCATGGTTCATGAAATTTCATACGAACTGTAATCTCATTCAAATGCAGGCGGCTTCATTCTTTCAGATGCGCAAAATCTGGCAAGAGCAATGTCCTCAGTCATGCGCCGCCAAGATGACGGCGTTCCATGCGATCGCAACAAGTTGCGACATTTCGATCTAGCAGCAGTGCGCTAGGAGGTCCGTGCGCATGCGCGCCAGCTCCTCGGACGAGAGAGCGATCGACGCCGCGCCCGCGTTCTCCAGGGCGTTCTTCACGCGGCGAGCGCCGCAGAGGACCGCCGTGACGCCGGGCTGCGCGGCCGTCCAGGCCGCGACCAGCTGCGCCGTGGTGCAGGCGTGCGCCTCGCACATGTCGGCCCAGCCGTCGAGCATCGCGATGACGCGCGCGCGGTTCTCCGGCTTGTACCACGGGATCGTGCTGCGGAAATGCGAAGGGTCGAGCGGCGTGTCCATCCGAATCTTGCCGGTCAGCAGGCCCTGCTCGAACGGCTGGTAGCCGAGGAACGATATCCCGTTCGCGGCGCAGTGCGGAAGCACCGCCTTCTCGGCGTCGCGCACAAGCATGGAATACTTGTTCTGGCACGAGTCGAGCGCACCGGCGGCAGACCACTCCTCAAGGCCCGCGACCGTCTCGTTGCTCACGCCGATCGCGCGGATCTTGCCCTCCTCCTTCATCTTCATCAGCTCGCCCATCGTGTCGGCGACCGGCGTGAGGAGCGGCGGCTGGGCCGGCAGGTGTATCTGGTAGAGGTCGACATGGTCCGTGCGGAGGCGGCGGAGCGACTGCTCCAGCTCGCGGCGGATCGAGGCTGGCTCCACGCATGAGCGGACCGTCTTCCCGTCCTGCTCGTACCACACCGGCCCGCGGTCTCCGTCCCACGGCAGCCCGCACTTCGTGGCGAGCACGGCCTTGTCGCGCCGGTCCTCGAGCGCACGTCCCACAACCTCCTCGGAATGGCCGAAGTAGTAGGTCGGCGCCGTGTCGACGAGGTTCACGCCGTTGTCGAGGGCGGCGTGTATCGCGGCGATCGACTCGCCGTCGTCGGTGGCGCCCCACCACGGCCCGCCGCCGACCGCCCATGTGCCTAGCGCAATGGGCGACACCATGATTCCCGAATGTCCAAGCTCCCTGAATTTGCCGTTCATCGCTATTTTCTCCTTACCTATAAGTTTTTTAGAAACAACAGAAAAAACTTGTAAAAACAACCTCTTCTTTCTCGCCGCGCAACCGCGCGGCGCTCTTGAAACCGGGCGCGGTTGCGCCCGGATGGAAAAAGTTGTTTTTATCAGTTGTCATGGTTGTTTTCTTTTCAATGAAATTATCCTCTTCCCGTACGCAGCGCGGGCGGCGGGCTTCTAACCTTTTAACCCTTTAACCTTTTAACCTTAAAAATATCCTCCCTTGTCGATGATCTCGCTGATGGTGTCGCCCTGGCGGACCCAGCTGAAGATGTCGATCTCGTTGCGCTCAATCCCCTCGGCGCGCAGCAGCACGTCGTAGGCGATCTCGCGCGGGATGCAGAGGACGCCGTCGATGTCGCCGAAGATGATGTCGCCCGGGCGCACGGTCACCTTGCCGACCTTGATCGGCACCTGGTAGTGCGTGATCATGCAGCGGCCGAGCGAGCCGTTGGACGTGCGGTAGCGGTAGAACACGGGGAAGTTCTGCTCCAGAATCTGCTTCGTGTCGCGGATGCCGCCAGCGATCACCGCGCCGCGTATGCCCTTCGTCTTGGCGGTGGCGGTCATGACGCCGCCCCAGAGGCTGGCCTCCACGTCCGAGGACGTGTCCCACACCACCACGCCGTCCGGCTTGAAGTCGTCGAGCATCTGCGCGCGGAACGTCATCTCGCCCTCGATCATCACGTTGGGGGCGCTCTTCACGGTGAACGCCTCGCCACACACCGTCATCTCGTCACGCAGCGGCATGATGTCGCTCGGAAGGTTCTGGTCGAGGAGAGTCAGCTCGCGCATGACGTCGTTGATGCAGCCCGTGTACAGCCGCTCGTAGCGCTCGCACAGCTCCTTCACGGGAATCGGGAACTCGTTCGACGGGATCGACTGGCGCTTCGCGATCAGCTTGTCGAGCTTCATGAGGCCGGCTTCCTTGGCCTTGCCCCGCATGTCTTTCAGTGATGGCATTTCTGTTTTCCTTTCTTATGCTTTGCTGGAAATTGTCTTCGCGTACGTCCGTCGGCGGGCGAGAGCGATCACCGCCGCGCCGGCCAGGTAGAACGCCGCCAGCGTGGCGAGGCCGGTCGCGGACGAGAAGCGCTCCTTCAAGAGGCCAAGCACGACCGGCGAGGTCGAACCGAACACGAAGCCGAAGCAGAGCATGATGCCTGCGCCCGAGGCATGGTAGCGCGACGGGATGAGGTCGAAGAGCGAGGCCATGAGGTTGGAGTCGTACACGCCGCGGAACACGCCGAAGAGCGCCATCGCGACGCAGCAAGCCGTCAGCGACGGCGCGTACGCCATCCACACTATGAACGGCACGGCACACGCGAGTCCCACCATGTTCGTCTCCATGCGCACGGACGGCCGCTTCGCCGCCAGCCGGTCGGAGATGCGTCCGCCAAGCGTCACGCCAACGAACGCGCCCAGATAGTGCCACAGCACCGCGTTGAGCGCCGCCGTGCCCTTCGCCATCTTGAACGTCTCCTGCATGTGGTTCGGCATCCACGTCTTGAACCCCACGTCCACGTAGATCATCATGCCCAGGCCCACCGCCAGCATCACGGCGGAAGGATTGGCCACGAATACCGCGAACGCCTCCTTGAGCGACGGCTTGCCGCTTGTGGAATCGCCGGCAGGACTGGCAGCCTGCCCGTTCTCGCCCGGCTTCGTGTCCTTGAGCAGGAAAGCCAGCGCCACGGCCCACAGGATGCCTATGCCGCCGAACACGCGGAACGCCGTCCGCCAGCCGTCGGCGCCAGACTCCGCCAGGAACCCCGCCGCCGCGCTGCACCCGATGATGCCGGCGTACAGGCCCATCTGCAGGATAGAGAGCGCTGTCGCGCGCGTCTCCTTGTGGAGCTGGCCGATGATCGACGTGGCCGACGGGTAGTAGAACGACTGGCCGAACCCGTTGAGGAGCCCGTACGTGACGATCAGGAGGCCGATCGCCGCGACGAACCCGGAGGCGAAGATGCCGAGGCAGAACACGAACACGCCCGACACCACCATCCACTTGCGGTTCAGCAGGTCCGCCGCCACTCCCGCGAACGGCACGCTCAGCCCGTAAGCGAACGTGAACACGGTCGCGACAAGACCGATCTGCGCCGACGTCACGCCCAGCGAGCCCTGTATCGAGCTAAGCGTCGCGCTGAACACCTGTCTCGTCCCCTGCTGGAGAAAGAACGCCACCCACAGGAGCGCGAGCGCGAGCCACTTGTAGTTCTTGTTCATCTTTGCCTCGTATGTTTCCAGAAACGTCCCGCGCATGCCCCATCCTATCGGGAGGGCATTGCGCGCAAACTGCGGTAGAGTAGCAAAAATCCTCCCGTCAGGCAAATGCCCCCGATGCCGGAAATGGTATAATAATGCGCATGGCGAACCTAGAATCCATAGCGCGGCTGGCGGAGCTGGACGGCGTCCTGCTCGTGGACAAGCCGGTAAACATCTCTTCGCACGACCTGATCAAGGCCGTGAAGCAGTACTTCAACCTCGTCAAGGTCGGCCACGGCGGAACGCTCGACCCCAACGCCACCGGCCTGCTCGTCGTGCTGCTGGGCAACGCCACCCGGCTCTCCGCAGACCTGATGGGGAGCGACCGCACATATTCCGGCGTCCTCCGCCTCGGACGCGCCACGAACACCTACGACCGCGAGGGCGAGACCGTCGCCGAGAAGCCGTTCGACGGCGTCGCGCGCGAACGGTTCGACGAGGTGGTCCGCAAGGAATTCCTCGGCGACAGCTTCCAGAAGCCGCCGGCCTTCAGCGTCATCAAGATGCCAGCGCACCCGACGTACGACATCGTCCGCACCGCCGAGGAGAGCGAGCGCGTCGACCGCCTCGTCCACGTGTACCGCTTCGCGGTGACCGACTTCGCCCCGCCGCGCGTGGCGTTCGAGATGTCCTGCACGAAGGGCACGATGCCGCGCGTCCTCGCGCACGACATAGGCCAGGCGCTCGGTTGCGGAGCCTCGCTCGACGAGCTGCGCCGCACGCGCTGCGGCAAGTTCTCGCTCGAAGACGCCATCGGCTTCATGGACCTGCTCAAGCTTGACGCGCCCGGCTTCCGCGCGCGCGTCATCCCGATGAGCGAGGTGGGCCGATGAACCTTGCGGTCGGCTTCTTCGACGGCGTCCACCTCGGCCATCGCCGCATCCTCGCGCAGGCGGATGCGGCCCTCACGTTCCTCAACCACCCGGCCACCGTCTTCGCGCCCGACCGCGTCCCGCCGCTGCTGATGCCCACCCCCGCCCGCCTCGCCGCCATCGGCGCCGCCCTGGGCGGACAGCCCTCCCGCGCGCCCGATTCCGACCGGGTCCGCGCACTCCCCTTCACCGCCGAGCTGGCCGCCGAACCGCCCGCCGCGTTCGCCGCCCGCCTGCGCCACGACTACCCCGACCTCGAAACGGTCTTCTGCGGCCCCAACTGGACCTACGGCGCCGGCGGCGCCGGCACCGCGGGGACATTGCGCGCGGAAGGTTTCCGCGTCGAGACCGTTCCCTTCGTCATGCAAGGCGGCATCCCCATCTCATCCACGCGCATCCGCGCCGCGCTCTGCGACGGCAGGATGGACGAGGCGACAGCCCTTCTTGGACGCCCATACGCCGTGACCGGCACGACATTTGCCGGCAAGGGCCTCGGCCGTACGCTAGGTCGCCCGACGATCAACCTGCGCCTTCCCGAAGGGCTCGTCCAGTTGCCGCTCGGCGTATACGCGGTCATCACTCCCCTTGGCTCCGGCATTGCCAACTACGGACACGCCCCGACCCTCGGTCCGCGCGCCTGGCCGCAACCGGTCCTTGAAGTCCACCTGCCCGACGCCAAGGAAACGTTCTCCGCGCCGGAGTCCCTTTCCGTGTCCTTCGTCCGATTCATCCGCCCAGAGCGGAAGTTCGACTCCATCCAGGACCTGCAGGATCAGATCGCGCGCGACATCGCCAACGCCGCCGTGCCATCCGCATTGACGGCAAACGCGTAGCGGCGCCCTGCGACTTCCACCACTAGCCGCACCGTCCCGTCCGGATTCCAGACGGATTCCCTGATGCTGGCCGCGTCCGCCGTACGCCCCGGCAGCAGCACGCTAGCGAACATCACCTTGCGTCCGCTGACACGCGGCACGGCGAGCGAAAACGTCTGCGGCGGCGGTTGGGCGCTTGCGACGGCCGTCCGGAGCATGCCGTCTGCCGGCGCGCCGGTCACGCCGTCGCGCACAATCTGGACCATGCCCAGCGTCACCTTGCCGTCCGGCTTCCGCCAAGTTGCGCTCCACGTGCCCGCGAACGCGCCCTCGCGGACTGCCGTCGTCCAGTTCCAGGCCGAAGCTCCGTCAGATTCTGGCCCGTAGCCCTTGCGTGGCTTGACGACAGGCGGCGGCAGCGGACACTCCGCCAGCGCCACCGACGTCGTCACCGCGTGCCGCGCATGGAAGGCCCATTCCCATCGGTGCTCCTTGTCGGCATCGGCCAGCATCACGTCCAGCACAACGTCCCCGGCGATCGCCACGGCACGCCGCACGCGCGCTCCCGGATATGCCTCGCCCGCCTCGAACACCGCCGTCGTCGCCTCGTCACCCGCCGTAAAGGAGAGGCATCGCCCAGTCGCGTGCTCCTGGTTCAGCCCGTCCATCACGAGCGTGTTGTGCGCGAGCGTGGCGCGGTACCATTCCCAGTGGCGCGGATTGCCGTAGGCGATGCAGCCGGGATCCTCCGCGATCATCTCGCCGTGCCCCCACAGGATAAGGTTGAGCTTGTCCGGATGGCCGTGGCCGCCGCCGTGCGGACCGTAATCTATGGCCACGTAGTTGTCGGGCACGACGCCGCGCGCGCCCGGCGTGCGGCCGCGCATGATTGCCATGCCCGATTCCGCATAGTTCAACGACGCAAGGGTCGGCGGCACGCATGTCCTCGGAAGCGGCGTGCCCTGCAGCGCGTAGGCGCGCGTTGCGCGAGGCTTCTCGGCAAGCCACCAGGCGTAAGCCGGATCGCGCCACCATGTCCAGGCAAGCTCGTACAGGTCGCCGTAGTTGCCCGGACGGAACGAGACGCGCCCCGTGTCGTTCACAGCCGGCAGCTGCCATGTGGGCGTCACCTGGCCGAGCGGCGCGTCGAACATCTCCTTGAAGCGGACGGGCGGCGGATAGCCGAGGTTGGACAGCGCCGTCAGGAACGGCGCGAGGGCGTTCATCGTGTAGAAGTGGTAGCCCCACGCGCCCTCGAACCAGCAGCCGTCGGAGAGGATGCCCTTCTCGAGCTGCACCTTCACGCCCGTCGGCGAGTCGATCGCGTCGGACACCCACCGCACGTCTCCAAGCACCAGTCCTGCCAGCCCGTAGGCGGCGAGGTGCCAGCACTCGTGGTTGTGGACGCCGAAGCCGTCGCGCTTGATAAGGTCGGCAGCCGGACGGAACAGCTTCTCCTTCACGGCGGCGCGCTCGTCCGCAGTCAGCGCCTCGCCGAGGCAGTCATACGCCTGGACAAGCTTGATCAGCCACACGGACTCGTCTAGCGCCTGTGGGAATGCCCGACCGCAGCGCGGCCGTTTCCGTTTAGAAATGTCGAGGGGGCCAGGCCCCTTGTTGTCGTGCGGCAGGTAGCCGGGGTAGGCGGCCGCCAGTCCGGTCAGGTATGCGCGCGCCGTGGCGGCGAATGCCTGCGAGCCGTCGAGCGCGTACACGAGCGCGCAGTCTAGCGCCGCCTCCGCGGCGCGGTTCTGCGTCGCGAACAGCGCGGCATCGTCGTACGGCCAGCCAGTGTGCGTCTCGCCGCACGCCGGGCACACGTGAAGCGTGGGCGACTTTGGCTTGAGCTGCCGTCCGCACTTGCGGCAGCTGTAGTAGTGGTACCACTGCGCGCCGCGGTTTGGGATGTCGACGGGGGAACGCACGTACGCCTTATCCGCGTGGGTGCGAAATTCGCGCCACCACGTCGCGGCATCAGGATCCTGGGCGATCCTGACGCGGATCTCTGGCAGGCGTTCTTTCGCGATTAGCAGCGACGGTCCCTTCTGGGCGCGCTTCACAAGTTCGGCAGCCGACGGATCCGCCAGCAACGAGAAAGCGCCGAGAACAACTATGCAAAAATTGGCTATCGTTTTCATGGCTGGCCGGATTATACCATTTTCGCGCCATGCCGCACAAAGGGTGTGCTACGATCAAGGATTCCGTCTGCCGCAGGCAAGTAAAACGTGATATAATGTGACGCATGAAAAACGCCATGTTTGAAATGGCGCTCGCAACGACCATGTCGTGCGTGGCGCTTTCGCTGTTCTCTTCGCCATCGTCCGAGACGCAGGCGGCATCCACGTGCGCGGAGCTGAACACGGGCTGGAGGTTCATACGCGACGAGCCTCTCGCCGCGATGCGCGAGTTCGGCATCCCTGCGATGATCGACTGGCTGGACGACATGGGCCGCGACCTCCTCGAGACACCACGCGCGTCCCGTCGCCCGGTCGGCGCGGAGCCCACGTGCACCTACGTGAAGCCGGATTTCAACGACCGCGACTGGGAGCCCGTGCGCGTACCGCACGACGCAGGCATCGCCTACGCCTTCTCCTACGACCGTGCGCCGTTCGACGCCTACTTGGCGGGCACGGGCGCCGCGTGGTACCGCTATACGTTCACGAACGTCTGCGGAAGGCTCTCCCTTCCCGACGGCAGTACGCTTGCGTTGCCCGAGAAAGGCAAACTCCATTTCACGTGCGAGGGCGCGATGGCCTATCCGATGCTCTGGCTCAACGGGCGTTTCGTGGGCGGCTGGCCGAACGGCTACATGCACTGGCGCGTTGACGTCACGCCCTATCTCGTCGAAGGCCGGAACGTGATCGCGGTGCGCACCTACCGTCCCGGCGGCTACGCCCGCTGGCACACGGGCCTCGGCCTCACGCGCCGCTGCCGGCTCGTGGCGTTGCCGGAAGACCACGTCGTGCCGGACAGCGTGTGCATCACCACGCCCGAGGTGACGCGCGAGCGCGCGACCGTGCACGTCACCTACGACCTTGCACGCAGCGGGCGCAAGGAAAAGACGTTCACCGTGGAGAAGCCGCGCCTCTGGGACGTAGACGATCCCCATCTCTACGCCCTTGAGATCGAAGGCGAGAAGTTCCGCTACGGCATACGCACGATCAAGTGGACAGCGGACGACGGTTTCCACCTCAACGGACGCCGCGTGCAGCTGCGCGGCTTCTGCTTCCACCAGGACCTCTGCTCGCTCGGATCCGTGGCCAACCGCACGGCCGTCCGCCACCGTCTCCTCAAGGCGAAGGCGTGCGGCATGAACGCGGTACGCATGAGCCACTATCCGCATTCCGAGGAGTGGTACGACCTCTGCGACGAACTCGGCCTCCTCGTGATGGACGAGCTGACGGACGCCTGGGAACTCGCGAAGTTGCCGAACGACTACCATGTCCTCTTTGAACGCTGGCACGAGCGCGACCTGCGGTCGTGGATCCGCCACAACCGCAACCATCCCTCGATCGTGATCTGGAGCCTCGGCAACGAAATCTGGGAGTCCCGTTCGGGGGCGGACCGCTGGCCCATCTACCAGCGCAACGGCGTGGAGATGGTGCGTCTCGCGCACCAGGAGGATCCCACTCGCCCGACGACGACCGCGAACGACAACGCGAACGTGTGGCGCTCGCCCTACGCGCAGTTCACGGACGTGTTCGGCTTCAACTACCGTCCGGACTGCTACGCCGAATATCACACGAACAACCCCGCCAAGCCGATCGTGGCCACCGAGACGGTCTGCACGCTCTCCTCGCGCGGCGAATACCAGCTCGACAACTTCGGCAAGGAGAACAGGCGCTTTGGCGTGCCGTCCGTGAAGAAACAGTTCCGCGACTACCATTCGATCTCTTACGGCCTGCATGCGATCATTCTCGCCGACTATGAGTTTGCGAAGGAGGATGCCGCGCCGTATGTGGCGGGTTGCTTCGTATGGACCGCGTTCGACTACTTCGGATCCCCGGCGGTGCTTGCGGTGGGCGCGCAGAAGCCGCTGTTCGGCGATCCGGAACGACAGGCGCGCGCCGTTGCCGAGCAGGTGCGCTTCGGCCGTCCCCGCGCGGCGATCCATTCATGCACGACGGGAATCTTCGACCTCGCCGGCTTCCCCAAAGACGAGTTCTGGCTGTACCAGTCGAAGTGGCGGCCGGACGTGCCCAGCGCCCATATCCTGCCGCACTGGACGTGGCCCGGACGCGAGGGAGAGAAGACGCCCGTCTACGTCTACTCGTCAGGCGACGAGGTGGAGCTCTTCGTCAACGGCGTCTCGCAGGGCCGCAAGGCGCGCGAAAAAGGCCTGTGGCGCTTCCGCTTCAACGACGTCGTCTACCAGCCCGGCGAGGTGAAGGCCGTGGCCTACAAGGACGGCAGAAAGTGGGCGGAAGAGGCGGTGAAGACCGCAGGTGCGCCCGCACGCCTCGTGGCGACGCCGGAAAGAGCGTCCATCGCGTCCGACGGCGAGGATGTAGGCTACGTCACGCTCAAGGTCGTGGACAAGGACGGCAACATCTGCCCAACCGCCAACATAGACGTCAAGGTGTCCGTCTCCGGCTGCGGCAGCTTCGTTGCGGCGGAGAACGGCGACGAGGCCGACTTCTCGTGGTTCCGCGACCCGGAGCGCAAGACCTTCAACGGCCTTCTCTCTGCGCTTGTACGCGCCGAGCCAGGCGCCAAAGGCGAGATTGCCGTGACGTTCAGGTCCGAGGGCCTGCCGGACGCCGTCGCGCGCGTGACGGCAACAGACACAACGAAATGAGAAGACAGCCATGAAAGCGATGTGCATTGACGAGAACAAGAACTTCGTGTGGCGAGACGTGCCCGATCCGGTCCGCCACGGCGAATTCGACGTGAAGCTTAAGATCGAGGCGTGCGCGGTGAACCGCGCGGACCTCATGCAGCGCGCGGGCATCTACGCGCCGCCAGAGGGATGGCCGCTCTGGCCGGGGCTCGAATGCGCGGGCACGGTGCTGGAAGCGCCGGCTAACGGACGCTTCAAGCCCGGCGACAGGGTGTGCGCCCTTCTCGGCGGTGGCGGATACGCGGAACAGGCGGTCGTGCCCGAGGGGATGTGCCTGCCCCTGCCGAAGGGTTTCGAACCGTGGGAAGCGGCCGGCATCCCGGAGGTGTATGCGACGGCGTACCTGAACCTCAAGATCGTGGGCGAGATCAAGAAAGGCGAGACGTTCTTCATCAACGGCGGCGAAGGCGGACTCGGCGTCGCCTGCATCCAGCTCGCGAAGCACGTCTTCGGCGCGAAGGTCGTGGCGCAGGTGGCGAGCGACGCGAACGGCGAGTTCTGCAAGTCCGTCGGCGCAGACGTGGTCAGCAACCGCTTCACGGACGACCTCGTGGTGACGCTCAAGGCGAATCCGCCGGACGTCGCCATCGATCCCGTGGGCGGTCCGCTCATGGGCAAGTGCTTCGCGACCATGAACATGCTGGGGAGGTGGATCTCGCTCGCCTCCATGGCCGGTTCCGAGACGACCATCGACGTGAACCTCCTCTGGCGCAAGAACCTCCGCCTGATCGGTTCGACCCTGCGGCGGCGTTCGCCCGAGGAGAAGGCGCAGATACTCGCGGGGCTCGAGCACGACGTGTGGCCCGCGTTTGAGGCGCGGAAGTTCGCGCCATACATCCACAAGGCCCTTCCGATCACCGAGGCCGCGGAGGCGCATGCAATCCTCGAACGCGGCGAAAACCGCGGCAAGGTCGTGCTGACTATGTGACAATGGATATTCGCCCATGAAAGTGCATTGAGAAGCATGATATTCGCTCATGAAAGTGTGGATGTACGGAACACATTCCCTCATGAAAGTGTAAGTTGCCACTTGCGCTACGCACAATAATCGAGTATAATGCTCGCGTGAAACACATAAAACCAGAATTATTCCTTGAAAGGAAGTTTGAGGCGCTTTTGCAGGAATGGAAAGCGCGACCAGATCGATTGCCATTGATTGTGAAGGGTGCCCGGCAAGTAGGTAAAACGGAGTGCGTGAGGCATTTCGCCGAAGGTCGCTATGCTTCGTTCGTGGAAATCAACTTTGATTTGCAACCCGAATTTCGCGTAATTACGCGAGACGGCTATTCTGCCGAGAACATTTTGCGCAACATTTCGCTGATTGAGCCTAATTTTCGGTTTATTGAGAACAACACGTTGATTTTCTTTGATGAGATACAGGATTTCCCCGAGATCGCGACATGTTTCAAGTCATTTGCTCAGCAAGGCAAATACGATGTCATCAGCAGCGGTTCGCTGCTGGGAATCCAGTTCAGGCGGATAGAGTCGATCAGCGTCGGTTTCCAGGAAACGGCCATGATGCATTCGCTTGATTTCGAGGAGTTCTTGACGGCACGTGGCTATCGCGCCAATCAACTGGATGAACTGTACGGCCATCTGCTGGAGGGACGGGCCTTTGGAGAGGCGGCAAACACGACGCTTGACCGTCTCTTCCTTGATTTTTCAACCTTGGGCGGAATG
>CACWSW010000064.1 GCA_902763655.1 uncultured bacterium | reverse complement strand
CGAAGGTGTAGTGAATTGGGATTTCTCAAATTATGAAGAATTCCTTGAACAACGCCGGCTGCTTATGGCGGCTAAGATCAGGAAGTATTACGAGTCTCTTTGAGGATGGTTTGGAGAGGAAAACGGCAGAACCCATTGGTGTAAGAGTGGTGGCGAAATGTGGCAAAGGTAGTGTTACAGATAGACAATAAGAATGATACATACAAGCGATTGAATATGTTGGTTGAATTTACAGTCAACACGATTGTGTCAGGAGTAGTGAAATGACGCTAAACAACTTAGAGAATTTTTTCCGAGATAATGCTGACCACATCAAGCAGATCAGTGATCGTAAGGACACGTCGATTGGTTTCAATGCTTTCGCACTAGTCTCAGATGTTTACTATCGTGAGAATTTTCATAGCGATATTATTGCGGCAATTCTTAATCCTCATTCTAGCCATGGCGAAGGTGCGTTGTATCTGAAGGAGTTCCTTACATTCGTTTCGGAGGTGGCAAGCGACGAAGGAAAACGAGGCAAAAAGAAAGGGTATTTCCTGAAGCTGGCTAAGAAGTTGCAGGCCTTGGTGCCGACGGTTGACGATTCGGTGGAGGTCGCTCGTGAGGAAGGGCGTATTGATGTTAAGATAACGGCGCCCAATTGGACAATCATAGTGGAAAACAAGATCAACGGCGCGTATGACATGGATCGCCAGATCCCGCGTTACATTGAGAAATGCAAGAACGTTGTTGCGGTTGTTTATATTACGGCGTCGGCTCCCGGATTCCCATCTGATAACGGCTGGGAACAAGGCGATATGGGAATGGTCAAGCCTCGGCTCGTTCCGGTAATCGGATTTTCGGAGACGTGGTCAATAAAGAATCTTGCGGAAGATTGGATCGGGGCTTGTGTCAAGGTGGCGCGAGATCCCAATGTGAAATCAATTCTTAGACAATACGCCGAACTGCTTCGGCATCAATCGGGAGAAACTATGAATCAAGACGAAGTCAGGAAAGTAATGGTGTCGATGGGAGCGAACAAGATTGGTTATGCGGATCTCTTGCAAGTTCTAAAGGAGATGCCTCGTGTACTCGCGAAAACAATAGTGGACCGATTTAAGGAGCACCCTGCACTGGAAACAACAGGTACCTGGCCAGATTCCGATAAAAAGGATGTTAGCCATGGGACGGTTGCGGTATTAACACTCAAAGAAGTGGTTTTAAGCAAAGGGCGAAAAAAGTATACCTTAGGAACTGGCCTTGATATCTGTTGTGAAACTCTTAATAGTGATGGCATAACTTTCTTTGTGCGAGATAACGAAATAGGTATTGAGCCCAATATGTTATTGTCATTTCTTAGAAAGTGTGGCTTTGAGCATATTGAAAACTGGGACCGTCCCGTCTTAAGAATCGATGCGAATTGGGTTTATGCACATCAGGAGAAATTTCTTGGAAAGATCGCTAAGATACTTGACTATCTAGCGGAGAATCGTAAACGCATGGAAGAGATTTTTGCGAGCGTGATTCGCAAGGAGCATAAGGTATAGACCAAGAATAGAGCGTGACACGATACGGCGTGGTGAGACAACTATAGTCGCATAAGAGGAGAAATCATGGATGTTGAGTTGAAGAGAAAACTTGAAGCGTTCAAGCGGGAGTTCCCGAATGTCCTTCGGCGTTGCACGGCGGAGGATTGCGATTGGTTGCCGGCGTTATACATCCGTGCCGCTTATTTTAAAGATGCCTTCACCCTTCGTTCGGCTAAGGATGCACTTTGTGGAGAGGCCTATGATGGCGGATTCGATGCTGTGTTTGCAAGTCCTGACCTGTCTGAAAACGAGGTCGTGATTGTCCAGAGCAAATGTTATGAGAACGCTCTTCGTGCCGATGAATTAGAATCTGAACTTCAGAAGATCGGGAAAACGATTGGGAAACTTAACCGGGGTGAGAAAACGCGTCTTGCCGAGCGCACGAAGGAAGCGTTTGACCGTGCCGTCATGGAATGCGAAGATCCCGATAATGTTTATTATGCCATAGACGTAGTGACCAGCTGGGTGCCAAATGACCGACAACGTATCAGGCTGGAGAATATCAGGCGAAAATACGAGGACAGATTCAAGAGACTTAATGTTTCCAGGATTGACCTCATTTTCGGAGACCGGCTTCTCGATGGCGCTGAGAGCTGGAACGAGGAAAAACCATTTGTTGATCATGATGTCTTTGGTTGGTATGTAAAAGACGGGTTTCTTAAATATCAGGATGATTCCGTCATGCTTAACCTGCGGGCAAGTTCTTTGCGAGATGTCTTTAGTAAGCGACGGAAGGCCGTGCTCGGACTCAACCTGCGCTATCACGTTAAGCGCAATAAAATGCAGAAAGACGTGGATGACAAGATTGCTCAGACAATCAAGTGTCGAGCCGACCAGTTCTGGTATCTTAACAACGGAATCATGATTATTTGCAGAGACTTCAGATTTGGGAAAGGTAAGAGGCGTGGGACGCTCGAATTGTTTGACTACTCCATAGTCAATGGAGGGCAGACGACATACAACATCAATGAGCATTTTGCGCGCTCAAACGAGAAAGACTTTGCTGTCGCCTGTAAGATCGTTAAGGTCCAAGGAAACAGAAGGGGCAGAGAGTTCGCTCAGGAAATCGCCGTTAGCGCAAACTCTCAAAAACCGATTAGACCGGCATCGCTGATCGCAAATAATATCGAGCAGCGACGTCTTGGCACGGCGTTGGATGACTGTGGTGTCTATTATGTCCGGAAGGACGGAGACCGACCACCCTGTAAAAAGTATGAATATTGTGAGGACATAGAGAAGATCGGCAAGTTGGGGCTTGCGGGAATTCTCCTGATGCCGATGGAGGCCCGCAACATGATCCAACGTATGTTTGACGACCCTTACTACAAATTGATCTTTAAGAAAGGATACGCGCCACTGTTCAGGGATCTGATTGTTGTCAGGAATGCTTATGACGACTTCTATAAGCGGTGTGTGAGAAAGAAGATCAAGCCTAAGGATTTTCTGGATCACGGCGAATGGAGAATTGCCGCCATTGGTTTGACGTATGTCATTAGTTCGTATGCATTCTGCGTTCGAACGCTAAGGAATGATCTTGCTTGGGGTAAACTAAAGGTGTCTAAAGACGATCCAAGAGCGTGTGCCACAATTTGTGGGGCGCTCAGTTGCGATGTTCGATATCTTTCGGATATGATTGTGGATGAGTGGTGGCATTTTTGGAATGATTTTGATACGCTCTTTCGCAAGCTGATCCGTATAGTTTATGAAGCGTATCTGGATTGTCGGCGTGAAAGCGAAGCCGAAGAAGATTGCGACGCATTCCTCAAACGGCGCGAAGTATTTATTCGCTATATTGCACCGAGACTACGGAATCAGTGCCGCATGAAAAAATTCAAGAAGATGATCTTGGACCTATGTCGAGCCTAATAGTAGGGGACAACAGGGTCAGCCCCCGTTGATACAGTAGGATTAATACAGTAACGCGTGAGGTGATGTCATGGGACTCGTGAAGACAAGAAGGCTGGCGGCGATGCAGAAGCAGCAGCGTGCGAAGGCGGGGATGAAGCCGCCGGTTTACAAGGATCAGAGGAAGGGANNNNATGGGACTCGTGAAGACAAGAAGGCTGGCGGCGATGCAGAAGCAGCAGCGTGCGAAGGCGGGGATGAAGCCGCCGGTTTACAAGGATCAGAGGAAGGGAGACTTCCTGTCTCGACAAGATGTTGACGCGAGAAGGGCAGGGGCCCCAGGGCGGATTGCCAGATAAGGAGTTACGAGTATGGACATTTATTCAGTCTTTGGGAAGGTCGTCGCGATTATTGCTGGGGTTGTCTTGCTTCAGATCGTGTGGATGGTATTCCGTTCACGGGTGCGCGGGGCGTTTGGCGAGACGTTGCTTGCCGGCGTCTTGCGCCGCAGGTTGGATGCTTCGATCTACCATGTCTTGGACGACATATATCTGCCGCTTGACGACGGCTCGACCACGCAGATTGACCATGTCGTTGTCTCGCCGTTCGGCGTGTTCGTCATCGAGACGAAGACCTACAAGGGATGGATATTCGGCAATTCCCGAGACGCCCAGTGGACGCAAGTGCTCCCGAAGCGGAAGAGCCGGTTCCAGAATCCGCTTCGGCAGAACTATCTGCACGTGCAGCGGCTTATGGGGCTGACGGGCTTGCTGGCGGATGTGGTGCACTCCGTCGTGGCGTTTTCCGGCGAGGCGACATTCAAGACGAAGTTCCCGCCGGAGGTGATGCACTTTGCCGACGTGGCCGACTATATCCTGTCATTCAAGTCGAGAATGATTCCGCAGGAAGATGTAGAAGGGATTGTCGCGACCATCGTCCGTCTGGACGGCGCGATTCCTGCGGCGGTTCGCAAGGCGCACGTGGCGAATCTCCACCGCCGCCATGCCAGTTGACACCTTGGAGAAACAACAGGGTCAGCCCCCATAGACCAGGCAACGCGCTTGCCTCCGCCTAACCTTCGACAACCTAAGTTCACAGTTTGCAAACTGTGGTGCTGCTCCCCGTGCCCCGACGTCTGAAGTCCACAGTTTGCAAACTGTGGACATGGCGTCGGGCTATATGGTATACTGCGTGCGGAAGGACTCACTATGCAACTCTGGAAGACATGTAGGGCCATCAACAACGAGATCCGCCTCGCGATGCTGCGCGAGATCGCGAGGTCGCCCAACCGCGAGCTCAACGTGCTGCAGGCCGGGGACTTCGTCGGGCTCAAGAAGGCCGCCGCAAGCCAGTACCTCAAGCAGCTCGCCGAGGCCGGGTTCCTGACGGTCGAGCGCACGGGAAAGTTCGTGGTCTGCTCCGGCAAGCCGCAGGACGGCACGGCGGCGTCCCGCATCGCGAAGGCGCTGGAGGCGGCGTTCCCGGCCAAGGTCCGTCCCGGCTGGCAGACGGCGCTCCTCGCGGCGATCAACGCCTTCGCGCACCATGTCCGGTTGCGCATCGTGCGTGCCGTGGCGGCGGCGGGGCATGTCGGATTCGAGGACCTTGCCAAGGCCACCGGCCTGCCGCCCGCCACCCTCCGGCGGCAGCTGGGCGTCTTGATCGAGGCGGGCGTCGTTGCCGCCGGGGAGGATGGCGATGGGCTGCGCGACTATGCCCTGGACAGGTCAGACGTTCCGCTCGTCCGTGTCCTGCTCGACCTTGCACAGGACGGGGACGGAATATAGAGACATGGCGACGGGGCAACGGGGCCAGGCCCCATTGACATAGAATCCCGAGGGGACAGTCCCTTGACGCTTCATTTGGATCCCGCCCTAACCCCCGATTCCATTTTCCGAAAATGTCTCTTGGTGAAAGACCACAGGACCGAAATGGTTTGGTATACTATGCGCCGCCATGAAACATCAGCTCTGTAATCGCAATTGGCGGGTCAATAATCCCGCATGACGTTCCGGACCTCGGATTGTCCGGAATGTCCGTCCCCCGTTCCGCAATCCAATCCAAGAGGTCCAACGATGTACAGCAGCTTAACAAGTTCCCGAAAAAAGACAAGACAGTTCTCCCGCAGCGGCACCTTCGCCGATCTGCTGGTGCGTCACGTGCGTTCCCGTGGCGGCGCGCCCGCGGTCTACACGGCCGCGCGGATCGACCGCCGCACGTACAGTTCGATCATCTCCAATCCGTTCCGCCCCGTTGCCAAGCGCACAGCCATACAGTTTGCGCTGGCCTTGCGGCTCGACCGCAAGGAGGCCGATGCACTTCTGCTGTCGGCGGGCTTTGCGCTCTCTCCGGCGATTCCCGAGGACGTGATTTTCGCCGAGGCGATTGATGAGGGAACCGGAGATCTGCAGCTTGTCAGCGAAAGGCTCCGAGAGCAAGGTATGAAGATGATCACGTGAGTTTCAAAGTCCGGTGTCCGAGTGGTTTAGGTCACGGTCTGCAACACCGTGTACACGGGTTCGAATCCCGTCCGGACTTCCAATGTCTTATTTGGGTGTAGCACAATGGTAGTGCATCGCACTGTTAATGCGACGGTTGCAGGTTCGAGTCCCGCCACCCAAGCCAATTACGGACATGGTATAAAGGCTGTGCCCTGGACTCCAAATCCAGAGATGTCGGTTCGACTCCGGCTGTCCGTGCCATTTCACGAGACTTCTTCGATACCGCCGATTGACACGGCCATTGCCCACCTGCAAGATGGCGGCTAGAGCGGGGGGATGATCTTGGCGCCGTTGTCATGGAGGCGCTGATTGACGGCGAAGAGGTTGAAGACGCCGTCGTCGATGCAGGAGGCGAAGATGACATCGTCGATGATGGAAGGGGAAAGCGCGTAACCGGCCGCGCGGAGAAGCTCGTCGGTTTCGGCACGGGAGAGCCGCAGCGCGAGCGCGAACTGGATCGCCGTTCGCTTCGCGACGGGACGGTGCGGGTTCGTGACGATGGCGGACCACGTGCGGCGGTTGATCCAGGCCGCGTTGTACGCAAGGGAGGCGTAGCCATGGCACTTGCGCTGGACATGGCCTGCGAGCAGGTCGGCGAAAGTACCCTTGCGGGTGATGGTTGTTGGAGAAGTGGGGGTGTTCATTGCAGGACCTCGTTTTTGACGTCAGACGGAAGGCAGGATTCCGGGCGTCTGAGGCCCGGAACCTAACGGCGTTTCACCGACGACGATGAACTGAGGTTCTGGCAATGGTGTGTCATTGGCCGATAGTATAGCACATCTTGGGCTGGTCGTGTCCATGAACCGTGGACAAACTTCCAGCCGTGGCATGGCGGATAGGGCGGGATTCGAACCCGCGAGCGGCTTCAGCCGCCACTTCTTTAGCAAAGAAGCGCAATCGACCAGACTCTGCCACCTATCCAGTGCCGGACAACGCGAGACAGTCTATCATGGATTGGCTGTGTCTTCGTCCATGCGCACAGGACAAAATGACCATTGCGCAAGGACACGGCGCGGCCGAGGTGATGATATACTTCCCGCCGCAAGCACGTACTGGAAGGTTGTCCGAATTGGTAAGGAACCGGTCCCGAAAACCGGCGTCGCTCTGCGGCTTGGGCGTTCGAATCGCCCACCTTCCGCCAGTCGCGTGTTCTGCGGGAGCATGTCGCGTTCTCGGACTGTCGCTCAACGGTAGAGCACTTGACTTTTAATCAAGGTATCGCAGGTTCGACTCCTGTCAGTCCGACCATTTGCGGCGGGCGAGTCGTTCTTTATATGCTAAGACCCCACTCTCACGGGTGAGGTCTTGCGCCGCTCAGACCGAGTCTAGCGGGTGGATGGTCGTAGTTTAACAACATGGTTGGTGGCGTAAGAGGGTACGCGAAAGTGGGAGTGATACAGCGGCGCGAGAGGTGATTCCATGGGACTCGTCAAGACAAGAAGGCTTGCGGCGATGCATCCTCCTTCGCCAAGGCTACGGAGGACAGGGAAGCAGCAGCGCGCGAAGGCGGGGATGAAGCCGCCGAAGGCCGGCGGCACGCGGAAGGGCACGGGATTCCCTCCGCCGTTCCCCAATCGCCCCCGCAAGGATTCCTTCCCGCCAAACCTTTAGGTTCACAGTTTGCAAACTGTAAACTCGCTTGCGCCCCCTGCCTCCGCGCCGCTTCACAAATCCGGTGGTTAACGCCACGGCCCTCGATCGGCATCTCCAACCCACCGCTCGCCAAACCTTTAGGTTCACAGTTTGCAAACTATGGCTATGCGCAATCTCACCTGTTCCTCATGCGTGCGTCATAGTGCCGTAACCCGCCAACCCATGTTCACAGTTTGCAAACTGTGGCGGCACGAAATCTTCCTCCCCCAGTTAGCACGCCATGACACTGCTGCTCCCTACTCCTTGCCCGCCCGAGGTCCACAGTTTGCAAACTGTGGCGGCACGCAATCTCCCCCGTCCCTCGTTCGCGAGCCATGATGCCGTAGCCCGACAACTCGCGTTCACAGTTTGCAAACTGTGGCGCCCGGCGACCTGCTGACTCTCGCCTGCCTGAAGTCCACAGTTTGCAAACTGTGGACTTCGCGTCGGATGAATGGTATACTGTGGGGCGAAAGGACAAGCCATGCAACTCTGGAAGACATGCCGGGCCGTCAACAACGAGATCAGGCTCGCGATGCTGCGCGAAATCGCGCGGTCGCCCAACCGCGAGCTCAACGTGCTGCAGGCCGGGGATTTCGTCGGGCTCAAGAAGGCCGCCGCAAGCCAGTACCTCAAGCAGCTCGCCGAAGCCGGGTTCCTGACGGTCGAGCGCACGGGAAAGTTCGTGGTCTGTTCCGGCAAGCCGCAGCAGGGAACGTCGGCGTCCCGCATCGCGCTGGCGCTCGAGGAGTCGTTCTCCGGACCGGCCAGGCGCGGCTGGCAGGCGGCGCTTCTCGTGACGATCAACGCCTTCGCCCACCATGTGCGCGTGCGCATCGTCCGCGCCGTGTCGGAGGCGGGGCATGTCGGATTCGAGGACCTTGCCAGGGCCGCGGGACTGCCGCCTGCCACGCTCCGTCGGCAGCTTGGCATCTTGATCAGTGCGGGCGTCATTTCCGCCGGGGAGGATGGTGACGGGCTTCGCGACTATGCCTTGGCCCGCCCGGACGACCCGCTCGTCCGCGTCCTGCTCGACCTCGCTCAGGAAGGGGACTGGCCGGCGGTGAAGTGCGGCGCGAGGAGGGACGTTGAACCTTTCTGGTCGCGAGACGGGCGCAAATCCAAAAGAAAGGATTCAAGATGAAGAGATTGTTGATCGGTGCGTGTGTTTTGGCGGCATTGCTTATCGTGGCGTTCGTTATTTTTGTCGCGGGGCTTGAATTTGGCCATAGATGGGGCTATGATGAAGGATGGCGCGATTGTAAGGCTGACGCGAAGGAGACATTATTCCCAAGTGGTGACGATCCTTTCTGCGATTCATTCTGGAAATGGCATGATTCCAAGACGTCCATGATACGCAAACGGCGGAGCATCTTTGAGTAACGAATTCTTTTCTGGAGGTATGAAATGAGTGAGTGGGATTTCGCATTCGGGTTGACCGGGCAGGCGCTTGAGGACGCGCTTTCGACTGGCGCTACCCGTGAAGAGTGGACGATGATTGCGCAACAGCTTGAACGGGAGGATGTTGTC
Source organism: uncultured bacterium (assembly GCA_902763655.1). Taxonomy (GTDB): domain Bacteria; phylum Verrucomicrobiota; class Kiritimatiellia; order RFP12; family UBA1067; genus RUG572. Next base: position 24,969 of record CACWSW010000064.1, on the reverse strand, counting down.
GGTAAGCATTGTCAGCATGTGTTTGCATTTATCGATGCGGAGAACGTGCCCAGCAAGTTCTGGGGACAAATCGAAGGATACATTTACTATCTTGTGGACAAGTGGCGTGGAAAAGTGTACGCGCTTCAGAAAGATCACGCAACGCAGGGCTGGCATGAGATAGCGAAGACGAATGATGGGCTTAAGGAGATTCGCCTTATGGGGCCTCCTGCCAAGAACAAGGTAGATAATAAGATCATCACTGATATTCGTAAGTTGCTTGGGAAGTGCGCGCCCGACAAGACATGTGTATTCATAGTTTCATCTGATTCGGATTACTGGGACGTTGTGAAGGAACTTAAAGATGTTGGTGTTCGAGTGGTCGGTATTGGCGAACCGAAGGCCAATGTGTGCTACAAGGAATTGTTTCACAGGTTTATGGAGTTGGAAGAAGAGGCGTCTGACGAATCCGGCGGGGAGGATGATATGGATTATTCTTGTGAACCGCCGCCAGCGTGGTATGTTGGCGGTAGCAATGCGTACAGATACGGTGTGACGCGTAGGGGGGAAATGGGGACACTGTCGACATGGTAACACTGACACACTGCCGCGAGAGGTGATGTCATGGGACTTGTGAAGACAAGAAGGCTGGCGGCGATGCGGAAGCAGCAGCGCGCGAAGGCGGGGATGAAGCCGCCGGTGTACAAGGATCTGATGAAGGGAGACTTCCGGTCTCGACAAGATGTTGACGCGAGAAGGGCAGGGGCCCCAGGGCGGATTGCCAGATAAGGAGTTGCGAGTATGGACATTAATTCGGTTTTTGGGAAGGCCGTCGTGATTATTGCGGGGGTTGTCTTGCTTCAGATCGTGTGGATGGTATTCCGTTCACGGGTGCGCGGGGCGTTTGGTGAGACGTTGCTTGCCGGCGTCTTGCGCCGCAGGTTGGATGCTTCGATCTACCATGTCTTGAACGACGTCTATCTGCCGCTTGACGACGGCTCGACCACGCAGATCGACCATGTCGTTGTCTCGCCGTTCGGCGTTTTCGTCATCGAGACGAAGACCTACAAGGGATGGATATTCGGCAATCCCCGAGACGCCCAGTGGACGCAAGTGCGCCCGAAGCGGAAGAGCCGGTTCCAGAATCCGCTTCGGCAGAACTATCTGCACGTGCAGCGGCTTATGGAGCTGACGGGCTTGCTGGCGGATGTGGTGCACTCCGTTGTGGCGTTTTCCGGCGAGGCGACCTTCAAGACGAAGTTGCCGCCGGAGGTGATGCACTTTGCCGACGTGGCCGACTATATCCTGTCATTCAAGTCGAGAATGATTCCGCCGGAAGATGTGGAAGGGATTGTCGCAACCATCGTCCGTCTGGACGGCGCGATTCCTGCGGCGGTTCGCAAGGCGCACGTGGCGAATCTCCGCCGCCGCCATGCCAGTTGACACATTAGAGGGAAACAACAGGGTCAGACCCCATTGATACAGTAGGATTGATACAGTAACGCGAGTGGTGGTGTCATGGGGCGTAAGGCGGTCGCAACAAATTGCGACCCTCCCGTGGGAGGCGATTCTGCGCTACACGATCGAACGGATGCGCGCCATGTGAAAATTCCTGGTTGTTCGCATGCGGGGCAAGTGGTATAATTGGCGGCGGAACGAAACCGCATGATTCACGTACAGGTGACCAACATGAACAGAAAGACATTCGGCCTGGCATTTGTCAGTGCCCTATTTGTCCTCGTGCCCACTTTCGATGCAAACGCATGGATGGATAAGTGGGCTCCGGCATTTAAGGCTACGCCGGCGGAAGTCCAGGCGCTGCCGGGAACAAGCGTGAGCAATTACGTCTGCACCGCCCAGGAAGACTATGGGTTCAGCTGGAAGTATAGCGAGGGATACACTCTCGACCTGAATGACGACGGTATCAAAGACCAAGTGTTCATTATTCCTTGGATGGGGAACGGTTTAAACGCGGCAGGGTCTGATGTGCATTTTCTCGTTTCCAATGGCGCAAAGGGCCGGAAGAAGACGGTGATGGAAGGGTATGGTGTCGAGAAATCCGACTTTGTCAAGGTCGCCGGGAAGACGTATTTCCGCCACTCGAAATTCTTCGAGCACTTCGAGAAAAGCCAGCACAATCACTGGGTCTACCAAGTGTTTTCTTTTGACAAGGACGGTGCCATAAAATGCAGCAACGCTGATTTCGGAAAACAGTTCCCCGCCGTGACGATCTTCTACAACAATCCAAAGTTCAAGCAGATCGAGCTGACACAAGGCGACTTGAAGAAGATCGCCGACAAAACAAAACCGACTTCGCGGTAGGCGATGCGGAAGCCAATGGGACATTGGACTGGTTGAAAAGGCGGTTGCGGAATTACAGAGTTTATGGTGCCAAACCTTTAGGTCCACAGTCCACAGTTTGCGTCAGCTGGAGGTAAGTATGCCAGACCTTACGGACGAAATCGCGTTCTTCATACGCATGCTTGAATTTATTGGTACCTTTGCAGGTGCCATTTCCGGGGTGCGCCTTGCGAGCGTGAAGCATTTCGACTGGTTTGGCGCGAGCGTAGTCGGCTTCATCACTGCGGTGGGCGGCGGGACGCTCCGCGACGTGCTGTTGCGCGTCGAGCCGTTCTGGATGTCAGATCCGCTGTATCTGGTGGCCTCCGCGCTGGCGGTGGTTTCGGTTGGCGTGTTCGGGCGGAGGTTCATCAGCGGACAGATCACCTGGTTTCTCTTCGACACCATCTCCATCTCCCTTTTCATGGTCATTGGCCTGCACAAGGCGATTCTCAACGGTTATCAGCCGTGGTGCGCAATCGTCTTGGGCGTGGTGACGGCGGTTTTCGGCGGCATCATGCGCGACATCTGCATCAACGAAGTGCCGCTCATCTTCCGCAAGGAGCTTTATGCGTGCGCATGTGCCGCCGGAGGACTGCTCTATTTCCTTCTTCCCTTTGTCGGCGTGGAGAGTCTCTACGTCCGCAACATCGTCAGCGTTGTGCTCATATTCGTCATTCGCGCGCTTGCGATCAAATACCACCTTGGCGTACCTGTCCTTACCGGACACGGAACGTCTTTCCATCGCCGCGCAAGGCATCACGAATCCCCTCGTGGATGATATGAGTCAGCACAGGGACACGACCCCGTTGATACAGTAGCATTGACAGTAGCGCGAGAGGGGGGAGCAAAAGGGTCAGACCCTTTTGATACAGTTCATTGATACAGTAGCGCGAGAGGTGATGTCATGGGACTTGTGAAAACAAGACGGAAGTGTTGCCAATGTGGGAGTGTTGCCAGTTCCAATGTTGCCATTTTCCAGTTGGGGAATGAAAACGGCTCGCCGAGGACGGCTCGCCCCACCGGGTGGGGGCGGGGCGATGGGCGCGAGTCCCACGGCCTTTGTCTGATGTCCTTTGTCTTTTGTCCTAGGACAGAGGACAGAAGACGGAGGACAAAGGTTTTAGGACTTTGGACGGTTGCTGAATTGCTGAGTTTATGGTAACATATCGGCGGTTTCAAAAAAATGAAAAATCAAAAGTTTTGAAAGTGCCAGGCATGAAACTGATAAAAAGAGAGAAATACCTTGAGAGACTGGCGAATCTGCGCGGGACGCCAGACATCAAAATTACTACTTGAGCGACCTTGGATTCAGATATGCCGTTCTTGGGCGTCGCAACATGGACTATGGGCGGGCATGTGAGAACATTGTCTATCTCGAACTCTGCCGACGCGGGTATGATGTCTATGTCGGAAAGATACAGGACCTTGAAATCGACTTTGTCGCCATGCGCGGTAGCGAAAAGACATACATCCAGGTGAGCGACAACATCGTCGCGCCCGAGACCTTTGAGCGGGAGATCGCCCCTTTCGCAAAGATACGCGACGGCTATCCCAGGATGCTGATTGCCCGAACGCGGAATCCCGAGACGGATTTTGAAGGTGTCCGGGTCGTGAATCTTGCCGATTGGCTGCGAGGGATTTAGAACAGAGGACATTTGACGGTCGCGCAGGAGCGCGACCCTCCCGTGGGGCGTGGGCGGTCGCAACAAGTTGCGACCCTCCCGTGGGGTGCCGATTGGGAGCGGCGAGAGCACCACCGGGGATATTGAAGGATCAAACTACCGAGCGGATTTGCGCCAAACTACCGAACGGATTCGTGCCAAACTACCGAACGGGTTTGCGCCAAACTGCCGAATGGCTATTGCGCGGCGTCAGATATTTTGATATAATGCTCGCGACATGACAAAAAACTACAGAAAAAGAGTTGCGGATAAGATTCTTGAAAATCGACTGGAAGGAGCGGGTGCCGTTCTTGTCGAGGGCGCAAAATGGTGTGGCAAGACAACGACCTGCGAGCAGGTCGCAAAAAGCGTCCTGTACATGGGGGATCCCGACTCGAAGAAAAAGAATCTCCAATTGGCCGAAATCAACATAAAACGCCTTCTTGAGGGTGAGACTCCTCGGCTCATAGACGAATGGCAGGAGTTTCCGCGCTTCTGGGATGCGGTTCGCTTTCAAGTTGACCATCGGCCTGGATTCGGGCATTTCATTCTCACAGGTTCGTCTTTCCCTCCTGATACGGAGGAGATATCGCACACGGGGACGGGGCGCATCTCGCGGATGACCATGCGCCCCATGACGTTGTGGGAATCAGGAGATTCATGTGGCACCGTGTCGCTTTCGGCGCTTTTGCGCGGCGAGGAGCTGTGCGAGGGCGAATGCAAGCCGATTGAGTTGGAGAGAATCGCCTATCTCGTCTGTTGCGGAGGCTGGCCGCAAGCCCTCGAGCAGCGCGAGGAGATTGCCCTTATGCGGGCGTACGACTACTACAATGACGTCGTAAACGCCGACATATCCCGTGTCGACAAGGTTCCGCGCGACCCAAACCGCGTCATGCGTCTTATGCGCTCTTACTCGCGGCTTCAAAGCACGCAGTCTAATCTTTCGGCGATCCGTCTGGACATGAAGGAGCACGATACAAGAGGGCTTGACGAGGACACCATCTATTCGTATGTGAATGCCCTGAAGAAGATATTTGTCGTGGAGGACATGCCTGCGTGGTGTCCCAGCCTCACGTCCAAGGCGGTTGTGCGTACGTCGGACACTCGGTATTTCACCGATCCTTCCATTGCGGCGGCGGCATTGGGGCTTGGCCCCGGCGACCTTTTGAACGATCTCCGGGCATTCGGACGGTTCTTTGAAGTTCTGGCCATGCGCGATCTTAGGGTGTACGCCGAGGCGTCCTTCGGTTCGGTAAGCCATTATCTTGACAAGAACGGCCTGGAGTGCGACGCCGTCGTCCACTTGAGGAACGGGACATACGGCCTTGTGGAAGTCAAGCTTGGCGGCGAGAGCCTTGTCGAGGAGGGGGCCGAGACGCTTAACCGTCTCGCCAAGATTGTCGATACCGAGAAAATGAAAGCCCCTGCGTTCGCCAATGTGGGAGTGTTGCCAATGTGGTGGGAGGGGGGATTGCTAGAGTTGTCGGGCAAGGGATTCAGATAACAAGGAGAAAGTATGGTATTCACGTCTACAGTATTCCTCGGCGTATTCCTTCCGTTGCTGTTCGCCGTCTACTTTCTGGCGAACCGGATGGCAAGGCCTTACGTGCTGCTGATCTTCAGTCTGTTCTTCTACGCCTGGGGCGAGCCTTCCGCCTTCGTGGTGATGGTGGCGCTGATGGTCGTCAACTACGTCTTTGGCCTCGTGATCGCGAAGACTTCCTCTCGCGGGCGGTGGGCGCGGCTGGTGCTCGTGCTGGGCATCGTCACAGACCTCTGCGCGCTCGTCGCCTACAAGTACCTCGGATTCCTCGTCGAGAACCTGCTGCCGGCAATCAAGTTCTGCGGCGGCAACATGGCCGTGCCGAAGATCGCGCTGCCGATTGGCATCTCGTTCTACGTCTTCCAGATCATGTCGTATCTCGTTGATGTCTACCGGCGCGAGGTCGCCGCACAGATGAATCCGGCGAAGTTCATGCTATACGTGAGCTTGTTCCCGCAGCTGATCGCCGGCCCGATCGTGCGGTATTCGACGATTGCATCGGACATCGACAACCGCGAGGCGAACTTCGACAACATCGTCGCAGGCGTCCGCCGCTTCGGGATTGGACTTGCGAAAAAGGTGCTCATAGCCGACACGATGGCTTCGATTGCCGACGTCGTGTTCGGCGCGCCGGTCAAGAGCATCCCATGCGCCTACGCCTGGATCGGCGCGGTTGCCTACACGCTGCAGATATATTTCGACTTCTCGGGATACTCCGACATGGCCATCGGTCTTGGGCGCGTCTTCAACTTCCGCCTCCTCGAGAACTTTGACCATCCGTATGCATCCTGCTCCGTGCAGGAGTTCTGGCGGCGCTGGCACATCTCGCTGTCGAGCTGGTTCCGCGACTATCTCTACATTCCGCTTGGCGGCAACCGCAAGGGGAAGTTGCGCACCTACGTCAACATGTTCACGGTGTTTCTTCTTTGCGGGCTCTGGCACGGCGCGGCGTGGAACTTCGTCGTTTGGGGCGTCTATCACGGCGTGGGACTCGTCGTCGAGCGCGCGGGCCTCAAGAACGCGATCGCAAAACTGCCGCGGCCCGTCGCCAACCTCTACCTGATGCTGTTCGTCATCGTCGGCTGGGTGTTCTTCCGCGCGCCGGACCTTTCCTACGCCGTCGCCTATCTGGGCAACATGTTCGGCGGCGCCGAGGCCGCGTTCACGTCGTTCGCCCCCGCACTCGACTTCGCCGTCCTCAACTGGTTCCTGCTCATGGCCGCGGGCGTCATCGCGTCTTATCCGGTCTTCGACCGATTGGTCGCACGCGTTCCAGAGGCCATCCGGCTCGTCAGCGCGACCGTCCTCTTCTCCATCGTCTACATGGTGGCGATGACAAGCGCCTACAGTCCGTTCATCTATTTCAGGTTCTGATCGGGAGGCAATGGACATGAACCGTTTCTTGAAAATCGCGTATCTCGTCGTTTTCTTCACGGCGCTGGCACTACCGGCGCTCCACTTCTTCGGCGCAAAGGAGAGCTGGCACAAGATCTACGGTGCCGAGCGGATTCCCGCCCTGCCGACGTTGACGTTCAAGGGTTTCGTCGACCGGTCGTACCAGACAACGCTGACCGAACACTTCTCGAAAGCGTTCTTCCTGCGGAACACGTTCTACTCGACCCAGCGCCAGATCAACGAGTTCGCCAACTTCGGGCTTTCCCATCCCGCCGGCTACAGGGGCAAGACAATCGAGGGCAAGGCCTTCGACGAACGTAACGTAGGCATCATCTTCGAAGATGCCTACGCGCAGTACCATCTCCGCTGCAATCGTAACTTGAAGCCGGAGGGATTCGACAGGACAATCGCGCTCATGAAGGAATTCGACGAGTTCTGCCGCACGAACGGCATGGACTTCGTCTTCCAGTCCGTTCCGGACAAGCTCCAGACATATCCCGAGTATTTGCCGACATGGCTGAGGCTGTGCTGGAACTACGAGAACTACCCCATTCAGCCTCTTGTGGCAAAGGTCTTAAACGGGAAGGGCATCAAGACGATCGACGGGCTTGGATACTTCAACGACCTGCGCAAGGAGACAAAGACGTGGCTCTATCCGCCCGGCGGAACGCACATGACCTGCCTGGCGAGCGCGCGCCTTGCGGAGGAGATCGTCCGCCGTGTGAATGCGGCCGGCCGTATCCACCTCGACGTCAACCCCCTGACGGGCGTCGTGGAAAAGCCCGACTCCATCTGGAGCGTCGACAACGACATATCCCTGCTGCTGAACTGCTGGAGGAATCCGCACGTCGACACGAACTGCCATTACTTTCCGGTCTTTAAGGACGAAAAGAAGGTCATGAACGAGGGTAGCGCTTTCGTCCTAGGAGACTGCTACCGCGAACAGATGGCTCTCATATTCGCCGAAAGCGGCCTGTTCGCCAAGGACAAGATCGCAATCTCCAAGCGAAAAGGACAGAAGCCCGAAGACTTCAAGAAGATCATAGGCGACCTAAAGCTCGTCGTGCTGACGTTCCAGTCGTTCAACAGCGCGCTCTTGAACGACGCCGAGAACTTCAGGCGCGCGCCGGACTACGATCTCTACGAAGAGCTCAAGTCGATCTTCACGGCTCTTCGCACGGCGAAACTGCAGGCCGCTCGCCGTTGAACGGCGCGAGAGGTGATGCCATGGGACTTGTCAAGACAAGAAGGCTGGCGGCGATGCGGAAGCCCCGTCCTGTCCGCCGCCAATCCCCAAACGCCCCAGCCCCTCCTTCCGCTAATACCGGGCGAACCTTTGACATGGCAAGGACGAATATGGTATAATTAACTGCGTCAAGAGACAGGACAGAGGTATGTCCGAAAGTTTCCAATAATGTTTAAATGCTGGAATCACACATGAAATTCATAGTCACATGTCGCGACAGGACGGGCGCGAAGCGCGAGGAGGACATTGAGTCGGCAAGCCGCGCCGCGTGCGTGGCGGAGTGCCGTCGGCGCGGCATTGTGCCCATCGCCATCAGAGAAAGCAATGGAGCAAAATGCAAGGGGGGGAAGCCGAAACGCCGTCATTTGGGATTGATTATAGGTTTGGTATTGTTAGTCGTTTGTTCTATCTCAACGGGCTTGCTGTTTGTTCTTAAAGGTGACAAATCTTCTTCCGGTTCATATCATGAACCGACGCCCGAGGAACGTGAAAATAATACCTTGCATATAAAGAGTTTCCTTGGGTATGAATTTGGGCAAACTTATCCCTCAGTTGCGATTCTTGACGAACCGTGGTTCGGGTTTACTAAGGTGGAGTGCAATAAAACATTGCCGGGCGGACCATTGTACTCTCTCACTTTCTTTAAAAAAACCGAGGATAATGTAAGAACAATATTTAAGAATTCTGACGAGCAACAAGGGATAGATGAATTCTGGAACCTCTGGGTAGCTATTATTAATAAGTACGATGTTAATTTTTCTGTTCTGGATGCGAATCCCGATGGGAATGGGCTTCTAGCAATCTATTATGGAAAATATACAGAGATCAGAATCACACAACGTTATGGTACGTTGAAGTTGGAAATAGTGGACATTAAATACCAAGAGGAAAGCGTGCGGCACTTTGGCGAGGAGGTTAACAGGGCGATTGAGAAACTTGATGAGGAGACCCGACAGAATTTGCAGAGAGACAATGAAAGAAAAAAAAGAGACGCTGAAAGAATGTAGAGAATCCTGGTCGGCAGAAGACATAATTGTTGCCTCAAATCCTTATCAAAACTGTCTGGAGCAACTTTACCGGCGAGGTCGAATTTAACGAAAACGGTGATGCGGAAGCAGCAACGCGCGATACGTCACATTTGTGACGCCGGCGGCAGTTCGGATGTGGTATACTATGCAGCGGAAAGGAAAACTGACATGGCGACAAAATGCAGACATTGCGGTTCGACGAGCTACGGGCATGGATGCGCGTACGGCTCAAACCGGATTCACGAGCACCGGGACGACGAGAAGCACTGCGAATGGTGCGGGTCGTCGAGCTACGGGCACGGATGCGCTTATGGCCCGGATCGGATTCACCGGCACGGCCCTGGCGGCAACAAGTGCATCTGGTGCGGCTCGACGTCAAACGGCGCGGGCTGCCCCTACTCCCCGACGCGTCGCCATGAGAAGTGACGGCAGGAATAGCATGAACAAAACAGCGCGGGCGATGAGGCCATGGGACTCGTGTAGACAAGAAGGCTTGCGGCGGGGCGCGGGTGTGGTATAATGGACAGCAACGAAAGGAACAGAAGATGGCTTTGATAGGCAATATCATATGGTTCGTGCTTGGCGGCCTCTGGCTGGGGCTTGAATGGATCGTTTGCGGCATTGTATGCTTGTGCACGATAATAGGCATTCCGTATGGAGTGGCGTGCTTCCGCATCGCGGGCTTCGCATTCTTTCCGTTCGGGCGCACCGTCGTAGCGAGCGAGAACGCAGGCGTATGCACGTTTGCGCTGAACGTGATCTGGGTGGTGTTCGCTGGAATATGGCTCTGGCTTAGTGCGGTGATCGCAGGGATACTGTGCTGCTGCACGATAATCGGCATCCCGTTTGGCATCGGCTGCTTTCGCATAGCCAAGGTCAGCTTTGCGCCACTCGGCAAGAAAGTCGTGCCGCTATGAACTAGGATTTCTGACGGAAATCGCGTGGGACACATGAATGCAAGAAGGCTGACCGACCCTTTTTATTTCGCCTCGTTACCCTTGAGGTATTTTCTGAGGTTCTCGTAGAGCCACGGACGCGTCTCGGGCTTGCTGGAGAGGATCCGGCAGTGCCGGTAGGGCTCGAGCCGGGCGGCGAACGGCACGCCCGCCTTCGTCAGGCCGTGGCGTTCGTCCTGCGCGGCGACTCGTACATGACCGTTTGCCATTACCCGTCCCCTTGTGGTATACTATGACCATCATGTTCAACGACGACGACTTTATCACCGGCCTGGCCCTTGGCACCATTATCGCTTCCGGCGACTCCATGCCTGAGTGGCGATGGAGCGACTTCCTTGTCTATGGCGCCGCCGCGATCGCTGCCGCCGTTGTCTGCGGCACAATCGCATACCTCCTTCTTTAGCCGTAGAACGATCTCGCGCAAGGCGAGACCATATTCCGTCTCCATCTCGTCGTATGATTGGGGGTATGGTATCTGCTGGTCATTTGCAAGCGCGAAGCGACTACCCACTCGCAGTCCGCCGCATCCTGGCTGTCCTGGGTGTCTTGGGTGTCCTGGCCGCCCACCGGAAATGAAATTCCTTGCGGGCGGCCCAGCCACTGGGTGGCGGCGTACCATGCGGTCGCGCAGGAGCGCGACCCTCCCGTATGGTATAATATCGGCCAATGAGCAACCAGGCATACATCTTCGACATGGACGGCGTGTTGGTGGACAACTGCCGCTATCACGTGATGGCCTGGCGCGTCTTTTCGAAGAAGCACGGCTTCGAGCTGACGGACGAGCAGGTCCTCGAATGGATGGGCGCGGCCAACCGCGTGTACATGGAGCGCCTTCTTGGCCGTCCCGTGGCCGACGAAGAGCTGGCCGCCCTCGAGAACGAGAAGGAGTCGATCTACCGCGAGCTCTACGCCCCGCATCGCCGGATTCCGGACGGCCTCCTCGCGTTCCTCGACCGCGCGCACGCCGCCGGCATCCCTTGCGGCGTGGCCACCGGCGCCCCCGAGCAGAACATCACGTTCATCCTCGACGGGCTCGACCTCCGCCGCTATTTCCGCTGCGTCGTGGACCCAAGCCAGTACAGCCACTCGAAGCCCGCGCCCGACTGCTACCTCCGCGCGGCCGCGCTCCTCGGCGTCGCCCCGGAAAACTGCACCGTCTTCGAGGACGCCGTGGCCGGCATCCAGGCCGCGCACGCCGCCGGCATGCGCGTGGTCGCCATCACGACCACCAACCCCCGCGCAACCCTGCAGTCCGCCGGCGCCGACCGCATCATCGATTCCTTCAACATAAGGAGAATAAGTCAATGAAACATGTCATGCATGCGGTGGCGATGGGTGCCGCCGTGCTGTTCGCCGCGGCGACGTCCGGTGCGGCGGAGGAGGGGAAGATCCCCCGTCTTGTGGTGAAGGGGCCGCTTGACGCGATGGTGGGGCACGTGCAGGGCGCGTGCGCGAGCGAAGACGCCATCTACCTCTCGCACATCGCCGGCATCTTCAAGCTCGACTGGGACGGGAACGTGATCAAGCACGTCAAGGCCGAGCGGCACACGGGCGATCTCTGCTACCACGACGGGAAGGTCTATTCCGTGCTGGGCAAGTGGGGCTCGGGCGGCAAGACGAAGGTGTGCCGCCTGCAGGTGCGCGACGCCGACCTGAATTTCGTCGCCGAGAAGCCGTTGCCGGAACTGAAGGGCATGGACGGCGTGACCGTGCTCGACGGGATCATCTACCATGGCGTGGGCTATTCCTCGCCGGTGCCGCGTTCGAGCCATTCGCTCGGACGCATCGACCTGAAGACGCTGGAGTCGCTGCCGCAGGTGATGTTCGAGCTGCCGTACCAGACGCACTTCTGCCAGCAGAACCTCACCACCGACGGCAAGCTGATCTACATGACATTCTATCCGGTGAAGGGGGCGCCCTACGCGCTCACGGCCTGCGACAAGGACGGGAAGCTCGTAGCGCATTACGACCTTCACGCTGGGATGGGCTTCGAGCGTCTGCCCAAGGGCCGCTTCCCGGGCGAGCGTCCGCGCTTCTTCAAGGTCAATTCGCGCGGCGGCAAGCAGAAGGACGGTTCGGTGAAGCCGTACGTCGTGACGCTGGATTTCTACGAGCTGGCCGACGGGCAGCTCCGCGACATCACGAAGCATTAGACGCAGACCTTTCTGGGTGTGGTATAATAGGCGGCAAAGGAAAATCATGAACATCGCGAAAATGGTTGCAAACGCACTGGTGTGCGTTGCGTCACTCAGCTCGGCCATGCTGTCGGGCACTGGTCTCATGGCTGCGCCGGTAAAGCCGACAGAGCTGGATCCCGCCTGGGCGAAGATACTCGTGCAGGTGAAGTCCACGCTCGACGGCACGTTGCAGCCATGCTATTTCTGGGCGCCGGATGAGTCGAAGACGAACGCCGTGCCGCTGATCGTGGGGCTCCACACCTGGAGCGCCGACTACCGGCAGACCTCCCACTACGCTACTGTGCTCAAGTATGCGCGCGCGAAAGGTTGGGCGATGGTGGGCCCGAACTTCCGCGGACCGAACAAGACGCCGCCCGCATGCGGCGGCGACCCGGCGGTGCAGGACATCGTCGACGCCGTGAACTACGCGAAGGCGCACGTCAAGATCGACTCGGCGCGCGTGTACATCGTTGGCGGTTCCGGCGGCGGGCACATGACGCTTCTCATGCTGGGACGCCATCCCGAGATCTTCGCGGCAGGGGCGGCGTTCTGTCCGATCACCGACCTCGCGCGCTGGCACGCCGACTCGCTGCTCGTCCATCCCGGACGCGGCAAGCACTACGCGAAGATGCTCGAGGGGGCGTGCGGCGGCACGCCCGCAGAGAAGCCGGAGGAGTACGCGCACCGCTCGCCGCTCACATGGCTCGACCGCGCGCGGAAGGCGGGCGTGGGCGCGTACATCGTCACCGGCATCCACGACGGCTGGAAGGGGTCTGTCCCCGTCGGTCACTCGTTCCGAGCGTTCAACGCGCTCGCCAATCCGGAGGACCGCGTGAGCGAGGCGGACATCGCCGCCATCGAGGAGACGCAGCAGGTGCCGGCGGCGCTGGCGTACGACGGGCCGAAGGATCCGTTCTACTCCGAACGCATGCGCATCCACTTCCGGCGCACGTCGGCGAACGTGCGCTTCACCCTGATGGAGGGCGGCCACGGCGGCAACTTCGCCGCAGGACTCGACTTCCTCTCGCGCCAGGCGAAGGGGCGTCCGACGGACTTCTCCCTGCCATCGACTGGCAAGGGCCGCGAAGAGGCACTCGGCAAGTAGAAGGAATCTCGCGTTCCGGAATGTCCTGAGAAGTCCCGATTTAGGCGGTGGAGCGATGACCGACGAACGGAAAAAGGAACTCTACGAGACATATCGGAACGGTCTGCTGAACGACACGATCCCGTTCTGGACGACGCGCGGATCGACCGCGCGATTCACGCGGTGCGGCGTCATCCATGTCGTCGAGGACGACAATCCGCGCTTTGCCTACGAGCGCGTGGCCGCGGCGAATGTCGCTAGTCTTCTGTCCTAAATCCTTTGTACTCTGTCGCCGTTTAGGACTTTGGACATAACATTGGAGATTTTGCAGTTGCGTCCCTCAAATGAGTTTTGATAGAATACCGTCGCAAAAGAATCTCCAGATTCTAAATTTTGGACAAAACGAGAATCCGGAGGTTCTTTCCACGGCTAGAAGGAGTAAGGCGAACCTATGACAGACGAGGACATAGAAAGGATTTATCGGATATCTGCCGACAAGATATCCGAGACATCGCTTGCGCTCAAGCGTTATGCCTATGATGCCATTGATTGGAACTGCCGTTTGATTGGCCTTCGCGGCGCGCGTGGTGTCGGCAAAACAACGCTTCTGCTTCAGAAGATTCTCGAGAGCGGAGTGGAGCGGGATACGTCGCTTTATTTGTCGCTCGACAACGTGTGGCTAGACGTAAAGGAAATATATCTTTTGGCTGAACACCATGTTCAGCACGGCGGAACACGGCTTGTGCTGGACGAAGTTCACTATGTCAAGGATTGGCAGCGAATCATCAAGAATCTCTATGATGACTTTTCGGGACTCAGGATTGCCTACACGGGATCGTCGTTGCTTCGCTTGAAGGCGAGGCAGGGGGACCTTTCGCGCCGCCAGGTTGGATATGAATTGCCGGGGTTGTCGTTTCGCGAGTTTCTGAAGTTCGAGGGCGTAATGGACAGAAGCCCGATCGCGCTTGGCGACATTCTATCCGGACATTTGGAGATCGCGCGGGAAATCACCAGGAAGGTCAAGATCCTTCCGCTGTTTGAACGCTACTTCAGATTCGGGTACTATCCGTTCTTTCGCGAGGGCGTCGCCAAATATGAAGAACGGATCCGCCAGGTGGTCAATCAGACGCTTGACAGCGACTGGCCGAGCGTTGAGGACATTACGGCGGAAACCATCCGCAAGGCCCGCAAGATGTTGCGCATCCTTGCCGCACTTCCGCCGCAGACACCGAAAATGAACAGGCTGTATGCCGAGCTTGACACCGAGCGGCAGCATGGCCTGAAAATTCTTTATGCACTTGAACGCGCGGGATTGCTCAATCTACTCGCGTCCGACTTTGATGCGCTCGACAACTTGTCGTCGCCCGAGAAAATCTATTGCGAGAACACGAATCTGATGTACGCGCTCACGCCGGATGCCGATATCGGCACGGCGCGGGAAACGTTCTTCGCGAATCAGGTGTCGAACGGACACGTCCTCACGTATCCGAAGAAAGGAGATTTCCTGGTGGACGGCCGCTGGCTGTTTGAAATCGGCGGCAAGGGGAAGGGCTTCGCCCAGATAAAGGACATGCCCGACAGCTATGTTGTCAATGACGGCGTGGAGGTGGGCATCGGCAACAAGATCCCTCTCTGGCTTTTCGGATTTCTGTATTGATCCAGGCGGCTGGCGGCAATGCGTAAGCCATCTTCCAAGGAGACAATCCCATGAAAAATCAGTTGGTTCTCGCAATGGCTGCAGTTCTGGCATGTGCCAGTCTGGCCCCTGCACAGGACGCGCCCTCGGGCTCGAAAGCAACGAAGGGGGGTGGCTTCCACAACTATGGAATGATGCTTGGCGTGCCGCCTTTCATAGAGGATGTGGAGACCCTCAGCCGTGATGCCAAGGAGCTGTTTCGTGACGGCATCATCGATTCCGTGGCTTTGAGTTGCCCCATTGTGCCGAGGGGCGATCCCCCAACAAACAAGGCGGACGCTTTCGCGGAGATGTTCCGCGCGCTCCGAAAACGTCTGGAGGGAAGCGGCATTCCGACGGGCATCCTGCTCTACGCGACGATGGGGCACGGAGGGTCGAGCACCATGCCTTCCCCGTTCCAGAAAATCATCTTGGGGCGCAACGGAAAGGTCAGTCCTTTCTTTTGTCCCGAAGACGAGAAGTTCTGCGAATACATCGGGCAGAACATCCGCAAACTGGGGCAGGAGATGCCTGACTTCTTCATCGTGGACGACGACGCGCGCCTGCTGACCCTCCGCCAGGGGTGCTTCTGCCCTCTCCATGTCGAACGTTTCAACCGCCTCCATTCCACCACGTATTCGTCCGAGGAGCTGCGCAAGCTCGTGTTCAAGGACACCGCGCTCGCGCACCAGTACGACGAACTGCTGCGGCAGACGATGGAGAACTTCTTCCGCGGCGTGCGCAAGGCGATTGACGACATCTCTCCCGACATCCACTGCGGCCTGTTCCTCTGCGAGCAGGAGGCACGGCACTACGGCAAGTTCGCAGAGATACTTGCGGGCAAGACGGGCCATCCGATGGTGCGCGTCAACAACGGCAGGTATCTCTCGGACAGGCAACGGGACGTCCCCGCGTGGCTCCGCAAGACCGCCGGGCAGATGGTCCTGTTTGGCAAACAATTCCACATCCTGAGCGAAACGGACACGGCTCCGCACAACCGCTATTCGATGAGCGCCTACTCGTTGCTGCAGCATATCGTGCTTTCCTATCTGGAGGGATGCAAGGGCGGTTCCCTGTGGATTACAAGCGTCCAGAACAGCGACGTATTTGCCAGCGGCCAGGCGTACCGCGACGTGCTGCGAAAACACAAGGGACAGCTCCAGGCCTTGCGGAAGATGGATGTTGCCTGGTCGGGTCCGGGCGTCCCCGTCGCCACCGAGGGAGTCTTCGACTTCCCGAACAAAGAATCCACGGTCAACAGTTGGGAGTTCATTTTTGGACGGATGGGAATCCCGTTTACCTTCATCTCCGACGGCGCTTCCTGCAACGCCCTGACCGCGCGGCAAATCCAGGAGCTATCCGCCAAGCAGCTGGAAACGATCTTCCGCACCTCGGCGGTGCTGGTGGACGGCGACGCCGCCCTCGCGCTCACGGAACAGGGACACGCCGAC
Organism: uncultured bacterium; assembly: GCA_902763655.1. Taxonomy (GTDB): domain Bacteria; phylum Verrucomicrobiota; class Kiritimatiellia; order RFP12; family UBA1067; genus RUG572. The sequence continues at coordinate 8,431 of CACWSW010000064.1, read as the reverse complement.
TGGCTGGGCTGCCAAGCCGTCAAAGAGATGCCTCCCGTGGCCCTTGAAATCTGGAACGGAAGGAAGATCAGGGGAAGTGGCACCGATTGCCGCCACCTGTTGCCTCTCCCCAAGGAAAACGCCTTCCAGCCGAAAGTCTTCGAGCAACTGTCCGCATTCGCCACGCCCGCCCTGCAGCCAGACCAGCCGTCCCAGACGATCGCACCCGCCGCGCTCCACACCGTCAACTGCTTTGGGCAGCACGTCATCACGATGGCCCGCTCCACGAATTTCGGGGATACGGGATTCGCGTGCGCCGTGTTGATGAACGAAATCCGCAAGGCACAGCTGATCGACTTCCTGAACAAGCTCAATCCCCTCGGCCTCTATTACACCGAAGATGCCGAACTCCTCCTCCGCTACGGTTTTCAGGGAAAACAGCGCATCGCATACGCCGCCAACCTCGGTTTCGATCCCCTCGACGCCATCTCGCTGCGCGGCGAATGGACCAAGAACTTCACGGAGGTCCAAATGCTCGACCTCAATGGCGAGTGGAAGACGGTGCCTGCCGCCAAGACCTCCGATGGCGCGTTGCAGTTGCAGCTCCCCCTTGCCGCGCACCGGGTTGCCATTTTCCGTTTCCTTTAAGAACGATCATGTAATCAATGCGGTGGCAATCACGGGGGCGATTTGGTATAATCCTCGCATTGAGGAAAAGAATGAAAGACGGAAAATTCAGGATACTTGCCATAAACCCTGGCTCGACTTCTACGAAAGTCAGCCTTTTCGAGGACGAAAAGTCTGTTTTTGAGCGAAAACTCTTCCACGAGGCGGATGTGCTTCTGAAGTTTTCGCACGTCAACGACCAGATGCCTTTCCGGCGCGAAGTGATCCTTGACATGCTCAAGGCGGAGGGCGTGGATCCCAATACGATCGACGCGTTCGTCGGCCGCTGCGGAGGAACGCACTCCCAGCCCAGTGGCGTCATACGCGTTGACCAGAACGTCTTTGACGACGCCGTCAAGGGCCTTGACGGTTCGGAGCATCCAGCCAAGCTTGGGGTGATGCTCGCGTGGAAGTTCGCGGAGGAGTTCGGGAAGGCCGCCTTCACGCTCAATCCCACGACCGTGGACGAGCTCAACGACTACGCGCGGCTTACGGGCATCAAGGGCGTGTACCGCTTTGCGCACACGCACTGCCTTAACCAGAAGGCCGTGGCCGAGTTCCACGCCGAGAAGATCGGTCGCAGGTACGAGGACTGCAACTTCATCGTCGCGCACATCGACGGCGGCATCACGGTGGCCGCCCACGAACACGGCCGGACGGTGGACAGCAACATGGGCGCGGACGGGGACGGTGCGTACTCCCCCACCCGCATCGGTTCGCTGCCGGTCTTGACGGTGCTCAACTACCTGGAGACGCATTCCGCCGATGACCTGCGCCGCCGCTGCACGCGTTCCGGCGGGTTCGTCGATTTCTTCGGCACCTCCAACTCCGACACGATCCACGAGCTCGTGGAGAAGGGCGACAGGAAGGCGACGCTTGTCTGGAACACGATGATCTACCAGATCTGCAAGCAGATCGGCGAGATGGCGGTGGTCCTTTGCGGTAAGGTGGACGGCATCCTCCTCACCGGCGGACTCGTCCGCTTTGCCGACCTCGTCGAGTTCATCGAGAAGCACTGCGGGTTCATCGCGCCGGTCAGCGCGTATCCGGGCGAGATGGAGCAGGAGGCGCTGGGGCTCTCCGCGCTCAAGGTGCTGCGCGGGGAACGTACCGCGCTCACGTATACCGGGCGCGACGTGTGGCAGGGTTTTGAAGGCATCGATCTTTGATCCGGAAGGAGATTGGCATGGAAGTGGTGAAGAGAATCAAGGCGAAGGCGCGCGCCTCCGTGAAACGCATCGTGCTGCCCGAGGGCGACGAACCGCGCACGGTCGAGGCGGCGAGGATCGTTACGGAGGAAGGCGTGGCGGAGCCGGTCTTGCTCACGCCCGAGGTGATCTCAAGCGCGGAGAACAAGTCCCGTCTTGACGCCTACGCCGCCGCGCTGTACGAACTCCGCAAGGCGAAGGGGCTCACCGAGGAGAAGGCGGCCAAGCTGGTGGCGGATCCGATGTACTACGGAATGATGATGGTCAAGCAGGGCGATGCGGACGGCCTCGTGTCCGGTGCCGTCCACTCGACGGGCGACATGCTTCGCCCGGCGCTGCAGATCATCAAGACCGCGCCGGGGATGAAACTCGTCTCCTCCGCTTTCCTGCTGGAGGGTCCTTTTGCGCAGTTCGGTGAAAACGGGCTTCTGGTCCTGGCGGACTGCGTGGTGAACCCGTGCCCGAACGCGGAGGAGCTGGCGAGCATCGCGGTGGCGACGGCGAACACCGCCCGCGCGCTCTGCGACTTCGAGGAGCCGCGCGTCGCCATGCTGTCGTTCTCGTCGAAGGGCAGCGCGGAGCATGAGCTCGCTCGCGCCGGACCTTCTTCTTGACGGAGAGCTGCAGCTGGACGCCGCCCTCGTTCCGGAGGTGGCGGCGATCAAGGCGAAGGGAAGCCCTGTGGCCGGGCGCGCGAACGTGCTCATCTTCCCGGACCTGCAGGCGGGCAACATCGGCTACAAGATCGCCCAGCGTCTGGGCGGCGCGTCGTGCTTCGCCGTTCTCCAGGGGCTTGCCGGCCCCTGCAACGACCTTTCTCGCGGTTGCTCCGTCGAAGACATCGTCAACACTATCGCCGCCACGGCCGTCCAGGCTATGTAAAGAAGAAAGATAAATGAAGACAAAGACAGCAACATGGGCAATCGCCCTTGCCTCTCTCATGGGCGCGTCACTGCTGTTCGCAGGACCGCTGGACAAGGCCTGGATGAAGGGCACGACGGACAAGAATCCGCTCTTGTACAAACCTGGCGAGGATATGGTCTTCACGATCGAGCCGCAAAACATAAGGGGCGAGATCCCCGCCGGAGCTTACTTCCTCAAGTGGGAGCGCACAGGCGACGACGGCGTCTCGGAGAAAGGCTCCGAACCGTTCACGGGCAAGCCGTTCGTGTACAAGACCCGCATCGCGAAGCCGGGGTTCGTGCGCCTCAACGCCGTGGTCGTCGACGCGTCCGGCAAGCCGTTCATGAGGCAGCTCGAGAAGTTCACCGGCGACCCCAACACGCCCGAGGGCCGGCTCGCCCTAAGGAAATTAAAGAAGATGAAGAGGTTCGTCTTTTTCGACGGCGGTGCGGCGGCCGGTGCCGACACGCTCCGCCAGGCCGCTCCCGAGCCGGCGGACTTCGATGCGTTTTGGGCTCGGCAGAAGGCGGAGCTCAAGAAGGTCCCGTTCAACGCGAAGCGCGTGGAGGTGCCGTGCGGCAACCCTGACGTGCGGCTATACGCGCTGTCGGTGGACTGCACGGGCGGGATGCCCGTGACAGGCTATCTCTCGGTCCCCAAGGCCGCCGAGAAGGGAAAGAAGTACGGCATCCATATCGGAACCTTCGGCTACGGCGTGGGAGAGCAGTTCCCGCCGAGGCGTCCAGATGCCAATGCGATCGAGTTCAAGATGAACGCCCACGGATTCCTCCTGCGCGAATTCGGCGGGACGGACGAGTACTACAGGACGTACGGCGACAAGATCAAGTCGAACGGATACACCTACGCCTTCGACCCGCAGCAGAACTCCAATCCCGAGACCGCCTACTTCCGCGGCATGATCCTGCGCCTCATCCGCGCCATCCAGTACCTGAAGTCCTGTCCGGAGTGGGACGGCAAGGATCTGCAGGTTTCCGGCAACAGCCAGGGCGGCGGGTTCGCGATCTGGGGGGCCGGCTGCGGCGAGGGCGTGACACGCGTCTACAGCACCGTGACCGGCTTCTGCGACATGGGCGCGGAGCTTGCAGGCCGTCTGCGCGGACCATGGCCCCGGATCAAGTTCGTGAAGGCGCTCGGCTACTTCGATGCCGTCAATTTCGCGAAGCGCGTCCCATCGACCTGCCGCGTTGAAATTGGCCGTGCAGGGCTTGGGGACTACACGTGCCAGCCTTCCAGCATCGCGATTCTCTGGAACACCCTGAAGTGCCCGAAGTCGATCCTGTGGGTGCAGGGTTCGGAGCACGGCTACGTGCCGCCGAACTACGAAGGCCGCGATATCAAGTTCGAAAGATGATCGAGTCGCTTTCGTGTCAATTGGTGAAGGAGAACGACATGGCCTGCTTCGACAGACGGAGTTTCATCAAGACTGGGGCGGGGGCGCTCATGGCGGCCGGCGTTCCGTTCGCCGCGCGGTCGCAACAAGTTGCGACCCTCCCATGTTTGCGGTCGCGCAGGAGCGCGACCCTCCCGGACGCGAACGTGGCGGCGCCCCCGTACGAGAACACGATCCGCGACAGGCTCTGGATGTGGGGGCATGGCGGCATCGCGTTCGACAAGCCGCGTTTCACGTACGACATCCCTACCGCGCCGCCGATCGAGATGAACGAAGCATGCCGCTACATGGGGATTCCGAACGTCTGCGTGTGCCGGTACGTGGGACTGCCCGAGGCGAAGGACTGCTCGGCGTACCTCAAGACGTTCAAGGACATCAAGCGCATCGCCTTGTCGATCGTCGACAGCGCCGGCGGCACCTGGTGCGAGAAATACGAGCTCGCCAAGAAGCTGCGCAAGGAGAACCCCAACCTCGGCACGGTGTGGCTCGACGACTTCTTCAGGCCGCAGAAGATGAGCCGTCCTGACGACATCCGCGCGTTCCGCAGGGAGCTGGACGCCGACGGGTTCAAGCTCGCATGCGTGCTCTACCCCGATTCGGACGGCATCAAGCAGGAGTTCAAGGAGGTCCTCGACCTCTGCGACCAGATTTCGGTGTGGTTCTGGCATGCCAAGAACATCCCGACCATGAAGGCGAGCATCCGCAAGTTGCGCGACCTCGTGGGACCGAAGAAGGCGCTCATCATGGGCATCTACATGTGGGACTTCGGCGATCGGCGTCCTGTGCCGGACGACCTGATGCGCCAGCAGCTGGCGACAGGACGCGAACTGATGGTGGAGCACCAGCTCAGCGGACTCGTCTTCCATCCCACATCCATCGTGAACCGCAAGCTTTCGTCGATCGAGATCGCGCGGAAGTGGATCGCAGAAAACGGAGAGAAAGAACTATGAAGAGCATACTGTTTGCAATCTGTTCCGCGCTCGTAATGCCCGTCGTTGCGGCTTTGCATGCGGTGGAGGGAATCACCCCAGCCGTCTACTACGGGTCCGAGCACGCCGTGACTGCCGGCGACAAGACTGCCGAGCTCGCGGTGATCGTGATCCACGGATGGGGCGGCGGCGCGAAGGAGCGGGACAACAAGACCATGGTTGAGGATCTCGCGAAGCGCGGCGTGAAGGCGTATGTGGTCGCGCCGCTTTTTCCGCGCAGGTCGATCTTGAAGAAGGCGAAGGTGGCCGACGACGGCCGCGCCGTGTGGGGCGCCAGCTGGGACATTCCCGGCAAGCGGGGGCTGCCGGCCGACGACTGGCGCGGCGGCGGCGATGCCGTGGGTACGACCATGTCATCGTTCGACATCGTGGACCGTATCATGGAAAAGCTGAGCGACGCCAGTCTCTACCCGGCGCTGAAGCGCGTGGTGCTGGTGGGCTTCTCGGCGGGCGGACAGTTCACGGGACGGTACGTCGCCGTAGGGAAGTGTCCGCTCCGCGAAGGGATCGCGGCGGACTTCGCCGTAATCGCGCCGTCGACGGAGCTGCGCCTGGACCCAGACACGACATGGCACTACGGACTCAAGGACAGGCCACGGTATTCCGTGATGCTCCCGGAACCGGACATCCGCCGGAACCTCGCGTCGCGCCGCGTGTGGCGCGGCTGCGGCACGGCTGACGTGACGAGCGGCTCCCTGGACGTGTCGCTGCCGGCCATGCGGCAGGGCAAGAACCGATACGACCGCTTCACCAAGTTCAAGGAGTACGTCAAGCAATACCCCGACTGGGCGGCGAAGGTGTCGTTCCACGACATCCCCGGCATCGGCCACAGCGGGGCGGTGTTCCGCGACGCCTCGCTTCTCGACTTCATCGCCGGTTCTGGCAAATGAAAGCAACATGAACGGCTTTAGGGATCAGCAATGAGCACGAGCATGAAAGCATGGATGTCGGCGGCTATCGCGTGCCTTGTCCTTGTGCTGGTCGTCTTCCTCGTCACTCGACGGGATGCGGGAAATGCGGCGGCGCCGGTCGCTGGCACCGGCCCGGCGGAAAACGGCGCGGGGAAATACGGTGTCTTCTCCGAAGAGGAGCTCAAGGAGGCGGAAGATCTGTCCGTGTCCGCAGAGCGAGGCGACAACGATCTGGTGGCTCGGGCGCGCGAATGGGCCGGAACAAACGTGACGCGCCGGATCTGGGTGTGCGACATCGCCCGCAACGCGAAGCGTGCGGACGCGCTCGCCATCCTTGCCCGCAACGCGCTCGAGGCCTGCCGTGGCGACGATGCAACATACGGACGGCTTTTCCGCATCGCGAAATTCCTCGAGGAATGTCGCGACTGGACAGCCGCGCGCGAGGCCCTGGAACTGGCGGCGCCGCTCGCGAAATACCGCACTTACCGCGAGGACATCGCCTTTGCGCGGCTTCGCATAGACCTCGCGGACGGTGGCATCACGCCCGCGCGCCTCGACGAGCTCCGCCGCATATCGACTTCCGCAACCATGAACGATAACCGCCTTGCCGCCGCAAGGCTTCTCAAAACCTATGAACGCTAGACAACTAATATTCTCCACAGTCCTTTTCACGGCGACGCTCGCCTCGGCCGGCCCCATCGTGTGGCTACACGGATGGAACTCCGACGGCGCGCTCTGGAAATACCTCCAGGCCCAGATGGTCAAAAAGACATACGCAACAACGAACGACTTCCTCACTCTAAGCTACTACAGCGGCAGCGACGGCGGACTTGGCTTGACCACAGATACCCCCATCGAGGAGGTCGCCCAAGGAGCGGCACGCGAGATCATGAACTTCTACGAAGTCCGCAACGACGGCAAGCCCATTGATGTAGTGGCGCATTCAATGGGCGGTCTCGTCTTCCGCTCCATGATCGCCCAGCAATGCTTCGTGGACAACTCCATCCTTGACCGCTACATCACCCTCGGAACGCCGCACTACGGGCAGAATGCCGATTATTCGTATCAGGCGAAGCAGATGACATACGGATCCAACTTCCTGTGGCATCTTGGCGAGGCATGGCATTTCGACGGCAGGCGATGGCCAGGCGAGAAGACCCTCTGCATTGCCGGACTTACCAACATACCCATCTTTGGGGAGACCTCGTCCGGTTCGTATTGGGACGCTCTGGTCCATGGATGGTCGGCTGCGCTGGGCGGAGACGTTCCGGTGCGCTACGTCTATCGGAGCCACTCGTCGGCGCTCGCCTATGCGAGTGCGTATGCGCTCTGTTCGTGCGTGGACGGAGAAGACGATGCCGTGTTCCACATGATATGCAACTTTCTTGACGATGGTTCCGTTCCGGAGAGTCTGACGCCGACATACGGGGGGACTCACGACAATATTGAGGAACTGCCCAGATGGGCGGAGAAGGAGACTGCGCTGTGGTCGCTTTTTGCGCAGGTCCACTGGGCGTCGAACTGCGCCCCCATATCATACTCCTCTGGCGCCATAAAGCATACCTATGTGATCGACAACGTGGCGTTCGACGCTTCCGCAGAATACGGATCCGGCGAGGCTTCGGGCTACGGCGAGGGCATCTTCCAGATATTCGGCAACATCCCGACGGGCGGCGTCCACGGGGTCTCGCTATGGAAGCCCGGCAAGACCGAGCATTTCGCCCCCAGGCAGCCAATCGTGCCTGAACCCGGAAGCTGCCGGCTGATGCGCTTCTATGACGCGCCAGACCCTACGCTCGTTTCGACTGCCGCAGGGCAGACCGTGTCGGTGCCGCTTGCGTGGCTGTCCGCCACCGGCCTCGTCGCCAACGTGGAAAGCCTCGCCGACTGCAGCAACAAGCTCGCGACGGCGACCACGAACGGATACACCGGAGCGGAGTGCTGGTACTACGGGATTAGTCCGTGGGATGCGGACGCCAGGGTTTGGCTCAGGGCGACGGGGCTGACTGTGGCAAACGGTTCGGCCAGAATCGGATTCGCGGTGCGTGACGCGGATCGCGACCGCGTGCACGTGCAGAGGGCGCCGTCGTTGCCGGGGCCGTTTGCCGATGTCGCCGATGGCGAGCTTGTCCGCGACGACGGAATCGTCTCCATTCCTGCGTCCGATTCCTCGGGCTTCTATCGCCTCTTCGTGCGTTGATTGCTCTCTTTTTCCCGTTTGCATGGGGAGGGGATGGGGTGAGTTTGGGCGCATCTGCGTTTTTTCCCCATGCGTTTTGAGATTGGAAACAACCAGAACAACTGGTAAAAACAACTTTGAGAGAGGTGCGCGGGCTAACTCGCCCGCGCATCTATCCATCTATG
>CACWSW010000063.1 GCA_902763655.1 uncultured bacterium | reverse complement strand
GCGAAGAAGGAGAACCAGCTGCCGTGGATAGGCGACAGCTCGATCACCGAGTGCCGCGGCTGGGGCGGGCAGATACGTCCGATCAACCCTGCGCACGGCTGCGAGGGGACAGGCCCCGTCATCAACGGCGGGATGATCGACCGCAACGGCGGCTGGATGGGGGCTGGCTCCACGCGCATGCCCGACGCATGCTTCGCGAGAAGTTGATTCGCCGACATTTGCCGGCGAGTTTTTCTCACACGGCATGGGCAAAATATGATAAGATAAGCACATCTTCCTTGGGCGAGGTATGCCTCTATGGAAAGGGAACGAAGTGACTGATGAAAAAGCGTTAAAATGTTTGCTGAACTTGTTGCAGAAGGCGCTCCAGATCCGATAAGGTTGGGAGAAATCCGCCGACGGAAATTTGTGCCACTGCAAAGCGGTCGTCGAGCGACATAGAGAAAAATAACAAATGCGAAACGAAAAAAGAAGATTCAACATCCTACTGATCGGGACTTGCGCCATTATTTTATTTATGGTGTTTGGCACAATGTATGTGCTAGGCTATGTTGACGGGGCAAATCTAAAAGTGGAAAGTGTCAGAGCAAAGAAATACGTGCGTACACTGGTTGAGGGGTTGCGGGTGTCCAAAAACGGTGTTTATGGCATCGACTTTGTAAAATGTGGTTCATGTCGTCTTGAGAAGATGAGAAAAGGTCCGCTCACGTTTGGCGGGTTTAATGTGCTGGCGATAGAAGATCTTCAAGTGGTGTTGCCGTCTGAGGCGGAAGTCGCCCAGAACGTGCAAAACGAGAAAGGTCTGGGGCGTCCCGAATCTTACAGTATCGCCAAGCGCCTTGGCATATCCGACGGATTCCTGTCCAGCCATGAGATCCCTTTTAAGTTTTCAGGGTTACGCATAAATCTACTTGCAGTTAATAGACTTTCTGATGACGGCAAAGGAGTTGAAAAGGTGTTTGCTGCAGAAAAAGCCGAGGCTGTACGGGGGGGATTATCTCTGTCTGGATGTACGATATTCCGTTCGCGAACAAAAGGAGAATTTGTCGGTAAGGCAATGCTTTCGAAGTCGGGTAGCGGCCTGTGCCTTGCTTGGCGAGGCGGCGAAATGAAATTTTAACTGAATAACAATTAAAAGAAGATGATGAAATGAAACAACTGGTGATCGTGTTGACCATGCTTGTTGGCTATTCGACCTACGCCGATTTCAATGCGGCGTTGGATTGTCAGGGTCTGACATTCACGACAGGAGGCGATGCCGCCTGGTTTGAGCAGTCGGACGTAGTGAAAACAGGCGAAACGGCCCTGCGAAGTGGCGCAATATCGGACGGGCAGAGAACGTGGCTCGAGACCACGGTGTCTGGACCAGGAATGGTTTCGTTCTGGTGGAAAGCTTCAAGCGAATCTGTTTCTTACGACTATCTTTCTATTTCGGTTGATGGTGAACGGCAGGACAAGATAGGTGGGACGAACGGGGAATGGACACACAAGGAAGTGGTTGTCTTTGGCGACGGTGAACATATTGTAAGGTGGACATATGAGAAAGACTCAATTTTTAGCGCAGGACAGGACTGTGGATGGCTTGATGCCGTTGCATGGACTGCCGCGCCAGCGTCCATGACGATTTCCTTTGGTACGAACGGAGGCGAGACGCTTCCTAATGAAACAGTATTGCCTGGTTCGACATACGGAGACCTTCCTGTTCCACACCATGATACGATGGTGTTCGTTGGCTGGTATTTGGATGGAGAATTGACGCAGAAGGTTGACGATGAGGATTTTATCATATTCAAAGACCATGTGCTCTATGCGAAGTGGGCAATTCCAGTCGATGTGATGAACTCAGAGAACATAACATTTTCTGCTGATGGCGGGTGGTATGCCGAAGAAAATGCGGGGCCACAGGGCGGGTATGCGCTTTCCTCCTATGCATATAGTGGCAACAACGAGCTTTGCGCTACTGTGAAAGGCCCGGGGACGTTGACTTTCAAGTTTAAGCCAACAATGGTCGACTACAGTTGGTGGTGCAATATGTATGTCAATGGCGACTCCAGGAAAATGTTTCCAGATTTCACTTATCGTATTGGCGTTTGGCAAGACAGCACAGTCGTCATCCGCGGGGAATCTTCTGTGGAGCAGTATGTTAAATGGTACCAGGGCGGAGGCAAGACGAAGCTTGCCGATTTTGTATGGACTCCTGCTTCGGAGTCCATGACGATATCCTTTGAGATAAATGGCGGCGAAGCCATTGACGATGTCGTCTGCTATGCATCGGATGATGTTCGCTATTCAGACGTATTGCCCACTCCTTCTCGTTCCGGATATGTTTTTGTCGGTTGGTATCTTGATCCCGAACTTTCAGTGCGCATAGACGAAAGTGAAATCATCGGATTTGATGACATGACGCTCTATGCGAAGTGGGGACGTCCGATCGAAGTCATGAATAGGGACGGCATCGAATTTTCCGCCTCAGAGAGAAGTTGCTGGTATGCCAGGGAGTCTGCCGATACGGCGGGACTGTATGTGGCAACAATGTTTCCAAGCGATGTGTATGAAGATGACGAATGGACAGGGTATGCCCTTAATGTTACGACTCATGGATACGGCACACTTGGCTTTTCAATGAAGCCAAATTCTTCAAGACGGGATTCCGAAGTGCGGATTTCGGTTAACGGCGATTTAGTGGAGGATAGGTACTATTCTAAGTCGTCCGCAAAGAAAAAGAGCTTGATATGCCTGCCAGTAGATTCAGATTCGGACAACGTGATTGCAATCTGGTTCCAACACGGTTTAGTTTCAGATACAGATGAGCGAATTATCTTTTCTGACTTTACCTGGACGCCCGCGCCGGAGTCAATGACGGTGTCTTTCAACATGGAAGGCGGGAGCGGTACTCTTGGCCCACTGGCTTACGATCCGGGAGATGTATATGGTGATTTGCCGGTTCCATCGCGTGAAGGATGCACTTTTCTTGGATGGTATTACAATGGCACACAGGTTGAAGGCGGTGACCTGGTTCCCTTTTGCGAGTCTATAACGCTCGACGCCAAGTGGGCGGCGAACGAGCTCGACATTCTGCCGGAAGCGTTTTATGATATTGTATATGAGGCAGAATATCTAAACCAAATCATGACGGGTGATGGAACGTCCTATCTGGAGGCAGACTTGACCTGGGATGTTGACTGGGACGAATGGGATTGGACGGTTTCTGATTTTGGCAGAATGTCGCTGTTGACTGCGAATGTGTCTGAGGGCGGTTTCCTGTCTTTTGAATTCTGTGCTCCGGACGGCTTGTGGTGGCGCGAGCCAGACAGCGTCATGGGTGTCTTAGTGGATGGAGAAAAGGCCTTGCTGAACATGGTGAAGATCGAAGGGAGCGGTTCGCATGAATGGTATCGGATCCGAGTGTACATTCCCGCTGGCGCACATGCCGTGTCGTGGGAATTTTCATCGGGGGCTGTAAATTATGACGGGGTCTATACCGCATGGCTGAGAAACTTCTCATTCGAGCCAGTTGCGCCCCAGAAAGACCTGTTCGCATGGGCAGACAAGCTGGTGAGCTACCGAAGCTGGATCACGAATGACCTCGGACGGTTCGCGCAGTCATATAACGAAGCGATTGCTTCCAATCCTACAGACTACGAAACACGCTTGCTTCATGCCGTGACTATTATAGCGCAGCTTGCCGAGAATGAGGCCATTCAGCGGTATGCGGCTCAATTTGGGGTCTCGATCGACTATCTCGGCATGAGTGCGCCGCGAAGTGGGGAGCAAGACATTTCGTCGTGGCCTGGAGTTAACGAGATTGTGGACGCCGCATTCGCAGAGGCTCTTCCTGTCATGAACGAAGCGCTTGCTGACGTGTCGGCCATTCCGCAGGACTGGGACGGTGCGGTCCGTCTCGCGGCGGAAAGGTATCACCTAGACGAGGATGTTTACCTTGACCGTGGCGACACGATGCTCATCCGTGCGGCGATTGAAGCATCAATTGGGCTGCTTCATTTCACGAAAGGATACGACTGGACGATCGACTACGAGAGTGCGGATGCAGCGTGCGCCGAACTTGATTCCAATGTCCTTGCGTACAGGCTGATTACGGGGCAAACGAACTTCGTTGCGAAAGTCCGCGACGCGAGTGCGCTCTCGGCATCAAAGTCTTGGATTGCTACGGCGCTTCAGCGTGTGCTTGACGCAGATCAATTCATGCGTTCGCGTCCAGCTGAGAATGAGATGCACTTCATTGAATATGATCATTCGTTTGCGGACGAATGGGAGAAGGCGAGGGACATCGTCGCAAAAGCGTTGGCATCCCTTTATGGAGCACAGCAGATAGACATTGTCGAGGATATTATCGGCAGTTATGGATCGTGCAATACGTCCCTATTGCCTGATGACGGGTTGGTGCGCATATATCTCGGCGCGCTGTTTTCCGGGAGCATCACACAGGATATGAAGCCGGATGTGGATTTGGACGAATATGGAACGCTCATTGCGGATATGAATACGCTTCCTGATCCAACCATTGGCGCGCTGCTTCCGGATTTCACGTTGGAGACGTGGTCTAGTCTTGTTGATCTTGCAAATCAAAGAACGCCTGTGTTTTCAAGTGATGCGATACCCGAGGTGGATAACGACTCGGACGTGTTAAATGCCCTTAAGGGGTCAAAAGATGAGGAACTCAAAAGAAACATCACAGATGTGGAAACCTATGCCGCATATAGGGAATGGTCGCAAAGCGTCAGCAAGTCGGACGGTACTGCGGCAGCGGGACCAAGAGCCGTAAAGGGGGCGCCTAATGCGTGGCTTTCCTATGCGTTGGGCTCAGATAGACTTGTTGAAAAGGTGATTACATCGAACGACGTGCAGATTGTGTCGTTCAAGGTAGAGGACGGCGGCTCGTTGGGGGCAACGCGACCTGTCAGTTTCGCGTTCGAGGTCGCGATTGATGGCGTAAACATCGGCGGCGGAACGGTAGCGGAAACAATGTTGAAGGAGAACTTGAAAAAGGTGCTTGGCGTAGAGGGGGCGACGACGCTAGATGCAAGCGCATTCTCGTCAGACAACATCGACGTTATCTTCGACATGCCAGTCGATGGAAAGGCAAAATTCTTTGTCACGCCGCCCACCGATGCGGGGGACTCGTTCTTCATGCGAGTGAAAGTGAAATGAAGATAGCGAGATCGGATCTGCAAATGGGGCGGTGCCTCACATTGACTCGGATTGCCGCCCCAGCAGCCTTAGCCCTTCGTTCGATACGTCGCAACTCCTCATTGCAGGCGTTAGGACATTCAGGGAAAATGGGAGTGCCGCAGGGTGCGGTACTATGCTATACTATCTGGCGCAAGCATCAAGCACAAAGCTTGTTGGATTTTTGCGCGAACAATGTCTGATTTCGTACATCTTCACGTCCATACGACGTACTCGCTGCTCGACGGCCAGTGCGGCATCGCGCCGCTCGTGCGGCGCGCCCGCGAATGGAAAATGCCCGCGCTCGCCGTCACCGACCACGGCAACCTCTTCGCGCTCAAGGCGTTCTACGACGAGTGCCGCGCCACGAAGGGCTACGGCGACCTGCCTACCATCAAGCCCATCCTCGGATGCGAGACGTACGTCACGTCCACCGGCGACTACACCACGCGCGACAAGACCGAGAAGCGCCACCATCTGATCCTGCTCGCGAAGAACCTCACGGGCTACCACAACCTCGTGCGCCTCATCTCCGAGGCGCACATCCACGGCTTCTACTACAACGCCCGCATCGACCACCGCCTCCTCGAGAAGTATCACGAGGGGATCATGTGCTCCTCCGCCTGCATCGCCGGCGAGGTGGCGGCCGCCATCGACATCGGCCGCATGGACGAGGCCGAGCGCGTGGCGAAGTGGTACAAGGACCTCTTCGGCGACGACTACACGCTGGAGGTTATGCTCCACAAGTCAGTGAAGACGAACATCCCAGGCGACGCGATCGACGACCATCGGCGCCTGTACACGCGCCAGCTGGCCATCGTGAAGGGGATGATTGAGCTGGGAGCGAAGCTGGACATCCCCGTCGTGGCCACGAACGACGTCCACTTCCTGGACGCGGCCGACGACGACTCTCACGACGTCCTGCTCTGCCTCTCGACGCAGAAGAAGCTTTCCGACAATTCGCGTCTCATATACACCGGACAGGAGTGGTTCAAGACGGCCGACGAGATGGCCGACATCTTCGCAGAGCATCCAGAGTTCCTGGCGAACACGCTTGCCGTGGCCGAGAAGGTGGAGCAGTACGAGCTCGACTCCAAGCCCATCATGCCGAAGTTCCCAATCCCGGCAGAGTTCGGCAGCGAGGCGGACGCGAAGTACGACGCTTTCCCCGACCCCGCGCAGAAGCGCATCCAGTTCGAGGCCGACTACCTCGACCACCTCGTGTGGGAGGGCGCGAAACGGCGCTGGCCGGGCGACAAGCTCACGGACGAGAAGAAGGAGCGCGTGCAGTTCGAGCTGGACACGATCCGCAAGATGGGTTTCCCGGGCTACTTCCTCATCGTGCACGACTACATCAAGGCCGCGCGCGACATGGGCGTGTGGGTGGGCCCGGGACGCGGCTCCGCCGCCGGCGCGGCGGTCGCCTACGCGCTCGGCATCACGAACGTCGATCCGCTCAAGTTCGACCTCCTCTTCGAGCGGTTCCTCAACCCCGACCGCATCTCCATGCCGGATATCGACGTCGACTTCGACGACGCCGGGCGCGGCAAGGTGCTGGAGTACGTCACCGAGAAGTACGGACAGGATCACGTTGCGCACATCGTCACGTTCGGCCAGATGGCGGCGAAGAGCGCCATCAAGGACGTGGGGCGCGTGATGGAGTACCCGCTCGCGGACACGAACAAGCTCGCGGCGCTCGTCCCGGACACGCCGAAGATCACGTTCAAGAAGGCGATGAGCCGCACCGACAAGAACGGCGAGGCGAACAAGGACTACTCGCCGGACCTTGTCGCCGCGTTCAAGAGCGAGGACCCGACGGTCCACACCCTCATGGAGCGCGCCGCCCACCTGGAGGGTTCGATCCGCCAGCCGGGCGTGCACGCCTGCGGCGTCATCATCTCGCGAGATCCGCTCATCGACACGCTGCCGGTGATGCCCACGGAGAACGAGAGCCTGCTCACCACGCAGTACGACGGGCACTTCGTGGAGCCGGTGGGCCTCCTCAAGATGGACTTCCTCGGCCTCAAGACGCTGACCGTGGAGAAGGAGTGCGTGGCGCTCGTCAGGCAGTTCCACGGCATCGACATCAATCCCGACGACATCCCAGATGACGACGCGGAGACGTACGCGCTCTTCGGGCGCGGCGAGACGACGGGCCTCTTCCAGTTCGAATCGGACGGCATGAAGAAGTACCTCATGGAGCTTCAGCCGAACCGTCTCGAGGACCTGGTGGCCATGAACGCGCTGTACCGTCCGGGGCCGCTCGCCTACATCCCCACGTTCATCGCCCGCAAGCAGGGCCGCGAGCCGATCGCCTACGACCATCCGCTCATGGAGACGTACCTGAAGGACACCTACGGCGTGACGGTGTACCAGGAACAGGTGATGCTTCTCTCGCGCCTCCTGGGCGGCTTCACCCGCGGCGAGTCGGACAAGCTCCGCAAGGCGATGGGCAAGAAGCAGCTCGCCGTGATGGAGGAGCTGAAGGTCAAGTTCGTGGAGGGGTGCCTCAAGAACGAGAAGTTCCGCATCGACAAGTGGAAGGACGAAAAGGAGGCGCGCAAGCTCATCGACAAGATATGGGACGACTGGAAGGCGTTCGCGAGCTACGCGTTCAACAAGTCGCACGCCGTGTGCTACGCCTGGGTCGCCTACCAGACCGGCTACCTGAAGGCGCACTACCCGGCCGAATTCATGTGTGCGCAGATCTCGTCCGAAATCGGCAACTTCGACAAGCTGCCCGGCTTCGTCGCGGAGGCGGCGGCGATGGGGCTAGAGGTGCGTCCGCCGGACGTGAACGAGGCATACGCGCGTTTCACGCCTGTGAAGGGAGAGAAGGCGATCCGCTTCGGCCTCGCCGGCGTGAAGGGCGTCGGGGCCGTTGCCGCGGATGACATCGTGGCCGAGCGCGAGAGGAACGGCCCGTACAAGGGCCTCATGGACCTCGCGACGCGCCTCGCGGGCGCGACCACCGTCAACAAGCGCGTGCTCGAGAACCTCGTGAAGTGCGGCGCGTTCGACGAGCTCGCGCGCGCATCCGGCTTCCATCGCGCACGCTACTTCAACAACATCGATTTCGTCGTCAAGCGCGCGGCCCAGCGCGGCCGGGAGAAGGCCAGCGGACAGATGGACATGTTCGGCATGCTCGCGCCGGAGGAGGACTCGAGCGACGCGGGGCTGCCGGACTGCCCGAAGTGGCCGTCGTCGCAGTGCTTCAAGGACGAGCGCGACCTTACCGGCATCTACATGACCGGCCACCCGCTCGGCGCGTACGCGCGCGTGCTGGAGTCGCTCTCCACATTCAAGATCGCGGAGCCGCCGGAGATCCCGTTCATGGAGGAGGTGGGCGCGGACCGTCCGCTCCGCGTGGCCGTGCGCCTGGGCGGCATGCTTAAGGCCTGCACGGTGCGCATGAGCAAGCCCAAGAAGGAGGGCGACGTGCCGCAGCCGTGGGCGATCCTCGTCCTGGACGACGGCGAGAACGAGATGGAGGCGCTCGCGTTCGCGAAGACGTTCGCGAAGTACAAGGAATGGCTGCCGGAGGCCGTGGACCAGCCGGTCCTCCTCTGCGGCGAGCTCGCGCACCGCACCAACCGCGAGACGCGCGCGGAGGAGCCGGACATCCAGTTCGTCGTGCGCGAGGCGTATCCGCTCGCGACCGGCCTCAAGAAGTTCTCGACGGCGCTGCACGTCTCCATGCGCTACGCCGATCCTGCGCTGATGGAGCGCACTACCGCGCTGAAGTCGCTTGCGGCGGCGCATCCGGGCCCGGTCAAGGTCGTGCTCGACCTCTCGTGGCCGAACGGCGTCGTCACGGAGATCGATTCCGCCATCGAAGGCGTGGAGCTGACGGAGGAGTTCCTGATGGAGCTGACCCGCATGCAGAAGGGCGACCCGTACCGCTTGAAGGCGATCAAGGAAATCTTCCTCGAACCTCCCGAGCCGCGCCGCTGGGAGAGGGACAAGTAGGGAAGTCTTCCGGCGCATTGTGCGCCGCCGCGCCGTATGATATAATTGCGTCATGAAAATTACATTCTACGGCGCGGCGCAGACTGTCACGGGGTCCATGCACCTCGTGGAGACGAACGGCAAGCGTATCCTGCTCGATTGCGGGCTATACCAGGGACATCGAAAGGAAGCTTTCGAGATCAACAGGAACATCCCCTTCGATGCCTCGAAGGTCGACGCGGTCGTCCTTTCCCATTCGCACATCGACCACTCCGGCAACCTGCCGCAGCTCGTGCGGCACGGGTTCCGCGGGAAGATCTACGCGCGCCCGGAGGCGGTGGACCTCTGCGGGATCCTCCTGCGCGACTCCTGCTTCCTGCAGCAGCGCGATCTTGAGTACGTCAACAAGAAGCGCCGCCAGCAGGGCAAGCATCTCTTCGAGCCGCTGTACACCGAGGAGGACATCGACACGCTCATGCCGATGATGGAGCCAGTGCCGCTCTACGCGCGGCGCGAGATATTCCCCGGCGTAACGCTCGAGTTCAGCAACGCTGGCCACATCCTCGGAAGCGCGCTCGTGACGCTGGACGTGGGCGGTGGCGCATGCCGCCGTCATAGGCTGCTCTTCTCCGGCGATCTCGGCCAGCCAAACCAGCCGATCCTTCGCCACTACGACTATCCGCAGGACGCCGACATCCTGATGATCGAGTCCACGTACGCCGACCGCCTGCATCCTTCGGCTGACGACGTGGAAGGCCGCCTCAAGGGGTACATCGACGACATCATCCAGCAGAAGTCCAAGCTCATCATCCCCGCGTTCTCAGTCGGCCGTACGCAGCAGATCCTCTACTACCTCAACCGCTTGTTGGCGGCAGGGCGCATCCGGCAGATTCCGGTGTTCATCGACTCTCCGCTCTCGCAGAAGGCGACAGGGATCTACGAAAAGGCGAAGGGCTGCTACAACCCCGAGGCGCAGGACCTGCTGCAGGTGGGCGTAAATCCGCTCACGTTCCCCGGGCTGCAGTATGTCGAGACGCCGCAGCAGTCGATGTCCCTGAACGAGCTTCGCGGGCCGATGGTCATCATCGCGGCGAGCGGCATGTGCGAAGGCGGACGCGTGGTGCACCACCTGAAGGCCTCGGTGGGCGATCCGCGCAACATCGTGCTCATCGTCGGCTTCCAGGCGGAAGGCACGCTCGGACGGCGGCTCGTGGAACACACGGAGAAGAAAGTCAAGATCCTCGGCGAGGAGTGCGACCTGGAGGCACGCGTCCAGACGATCAACGCGCTCTCGGCGCATGCCGACCGCAACGGACTGATGGACTGGTTCGACGGCGTGGGCAAGAACGTGAAGCGCGCGTTCGCGGTGCATGGCGAGCCCGACCGCGTGGAGAAGATGGTGGAGCTGCTCAAGGAGCACGGCTGCCCGTCGGCCGTCGCGCCCGTGAAGGGACAGACATTCGTGATCGACTGACGCGAAAAGGAAACAAGGCATACCCGATGGACACTGGAAAAGGCATCAAGAAGGCGATTGTGCTGGCGGCAGGGCTGGGGACGCGGCTCAGGCCGCTCACGTTTGTGCGGCCCAAGCCGCTCCTTCCGATATGGGGCGTGCCGATGCTGGAGCGCGTCGTGCGGATGCTCGAGACGTGGGGCGTCACCGAGATAGCGGTCAACGCGCACTGGCTCGCGCCCCAGGTGGCGCGCTGGGCGTCGGAGCGCAAGGGCAAGGCGTCGATCCTCGTCTCGCGAGAGGAGGAGATACTTGGAACCGGCGGAGTGCTGCGTCCGCTGGAAGGCTTCATCGGCGGCGAGCCGTTCTGGCTCGTGAACGGCGACATCGTGATCGACGGACTGAAGCCGGAACCGATCCTCAAGGCGTTTGCGGCGTCAGGCGACTTCGCGGGCTGCTGGATTTCCGAGAACTTCGGGCCGCGCACGATCGAGGCCGACCGCGATGGGCACGTCTGCAACTGGAAGAGCGACGTTCCGGGCGACTACGGCACATACACCTACTGCGGGTGTGCGCTACTTTCTTCGGATGTGGTCAAGTATCTGCCCGAGACGAAGTTCTGCTCGATCGTGCAGGCGTACGAGAAGGCGATGATGACGGACGCGCGCTTCGTGGTGGGGACAGACCCCGAAGGGGCGTATTGGGCGGATGCCGGAACGCTCGAGAGCTATCTGGAGGCACATGCCGCGCTTGATCCTGACAGGTTCGAAGACAACCCGAACGTCATCTTCGAGGGCGTCAAGCTGCTGGACACCGCCGATCTCGCCGGGTGCGTGGTGACGGGCGGAATGGTTGGCGGCACTTTCGAGCAAACCGCCCTCGTGGGCGTGGACCAGATAGGCAACGCGCCGCTCGCGGCCTTGGCGGAGGCGCTCGGCTGGAAACCCGAGGACACCGCGGCGGTGTTCCTGGGCGCGCGCGGGAGCGACCGTTCGTTCTGGCGGTTCGTCCATGGCGATGACCGTGCGATCGCCATACAGTACGATGACGCGGCGCGGCCAGAGAACGCGCGCTACGCCTCTCATGCGCGGCTGCTCGATGCGTCCGGCGTGCCGGTGCCGCGCGTGCTGGCGGACCTTCCCGAGAAGAAGGTGCTGGCGCTCGAGGACTGCAACGGCGATTCGCTTGAGACGCGCGCCGCGAAGAAGGGCGTCGACCTGGTGAAGCTCTACGCGCCGGTTGTGAAGGCGCTCCGCACGATGCACGAGCAGGGTACGGAGCGCGCGCTCGACGTGCCGCTGGAACCTTCCTTCGGCCCCGACCTCTACGCCTGGGAACGCGACCTCTTCGAGAAGTTCTGCGTGAAGGAACGCTACGGCTACGAGAAGCTGCCCGACGACGTGCGCGCGGACCTTGAGGCCGTGGCTGCGGAACTCGCGCGCCAGCGGCCAGTGCTGGTGCACCGCGACTTCCAGAGCTCGAACGTGCTGTACCGTCCGGACGGTTCGTTCGCGTTCATCGACTTCCAGGGGATGCGTCTAGGGGCGGCGGCGTACGACCTCGCCTCGCTCCTTTACGATCCGTACGTGCCGCTGGACGAGAAGGCGCGGACGGCGCTCGCGCGCCTGTATCCCGTGGACCGCCTCGCCTACGGCGCGGTGCAGCGTCTCGTGCAGGCGCTTGGCGCGTTCGGCAGGCTCGCGTCCGTCGGGCAGCCGCAGTTCGAGCGGCACATCCCGCGCGCTCTCGGCAACCTGCTCGCGGCGGCGGACGAGGCGGACCTCGATGCGCTTGGCGGCTTCGTGGAGGACCTGATCGCCAAGGAGGAGATCCGCCTCGGCCACTTCCACCATCACCATCACGACGACGAAGAGGACGATTCGTAGGATTGGACACCTGCGGCGGATATGGTAAAATATCCGTCATGAAAAACGCCACCCTGAAGAAGGTCCGAATCACCGACACGACCCTGCGTGACGCCCACCAGTCCCTGTGGGCCACGCGCATGCGGACAGATGACATCCTCAAGATCGCCGAGGCGATCGACAACGCCGGCTACTATTCGCTAGAATGCTGGGGCGGCGCCACGTTCGACGTGTGCATGCGCTTCCTGCGCGAGAACCCGTGGGAACGCCTGCGCCAGATCAAGGCCGTCTGCAAGAAGACGCCGCTCCAGATGCTTCTGCGCGGGCAGAACATCCTCGGCTACAAGCACTACCCGGACGACATCGTCGAGCGCTTCGTGGCCCTCGCCTGCGAGAACGGCATGGACATCTTCCGCGTGTTCGACGCGCTCAACGACCCTCGCAACCTGGAGAAGGCCATCGCGAGCGTGAAGAAGTACGGCGGCCACGCGCAGGGCACGATCTCCTACACCACCTCGCCCGTCCACACCATTGAGGCCTACGTGAAGCTTGCCAAGGAGCAGGAGGCGATGGGCATCGACTCGCTCGCCATCAAGGACATGGCAGGCATCCTCACGCCGGGCGCGGCGCGCGAGCTCGTGGGCGCGCTCGTTAAGGCGCTCCCAGAGATGCCTATCCAGGTGCATTCCCACATGACGAGCGGCATGGCGGCGGCGATGTACCTCGCCGCCGTGGAGGCGGGCGCTGGCTGCGTGGACTGCGCGATCTCCACGATGTCCAGCTTCAGCTCGCAGCCGCCGTGCGAGTCGATGGTGACGATTCTCGAGAGCGAGGGCTACGACACTGGCCTCGACCAGAAGAAGCTGGCCGACATCAACGCCTACTTCCGCGAGCTGAAGGCGACGCGCCAGCCCGCGTCGAGCGCGAAGGTGGAGCCGGTCGACGCCGGCGTGCTCGTCCACGCGATTCCGGGCGGCATGATCTCCAACCTCCGCAGCCAGCTCGCCCAGCAGGGCGCGCTGGACCGTCTGCCCGAGGTCCTGGAGGAGCTGCCGCGCACGCGAGCGGACATGGGCTATCCTCCGCTCGTCACGCCCACCAGCCAGATCGTCGGCGTGCAGAGCGTCCTCAACGTCCTCGGCGGCAAGCGCTACGGCATGGTGACTGACGAGACGAAGCACTACGCCGCCGGCTACTACGGCCGCACGCCCGCGCCGATCGAAAAGAAGCTGCAGAAGAAGCTCGTCGGCGACCTCAAACCCATCACATGCCGTCCGGCGGACCTCCTAGGCAGAGGAGGACATTCTCAGCTACTGCCTCTTCCCGGAAGTGGCGCTCGGCTACTTCAAGTGGCGCGCGCAGCCGGCCGACGCGAAGGATCCGATTCCCGCAGACGTGGAGATGCAGAAGAAGGCCGAGGAGGCCGCGCCTGCCGCCATAGACCCAGAAACCGCCAAGTTCGCGCAGATCGGCAAGGCGTTCGCTTCGCTGATGGCCGCATGCGGCGGCGCGAACCTTAAGGACTCTAACGGCCTTAAGGACCTTAAAGACTCTATGGACCTTAAGGACGTTAAAGACACGAAGGACGTTAAGGACGTTAAAGACACTAAGGGCTCTAAGGCCGCCGAAGGCACGCCCGTCCTCGCGCCCTTGAACGGCACGTTCTACCGGAGCGCGGGTCCTGGCAAGCCGGAGATGGCTAAGGATGGCGATTCCGTGAAGAGCGGCGCGCCGGTCTGCATCGTCGAGGCCATGAAGCTC
>CACWSW010000062.1 GCA_902763655.1 uncultured bacterium | reverse complement strand
GGCGCGCGAGGCGATGGCGAAGGCGGGCGCAACGGCCTCCTCCCTCGCCGCGATCGGCATCACCAACCAGCGCGAGACGACCGTGGTGTGGGACCGCGAAACCGGCCGGCCCGTGTGCAACGCCATCGTGTGGCAGTGCCGCCGCACGAGCGACTTCTGCGACGAGCTCAAGAAACGCGGCCTCGCGGATTCCATACGCGCGACGACCGGCCTCGTGCCAGACGCCTATTTCTCGGGCACCAAGCTGCGCTGGATTCTCGAGAACGTGCCCGGCGCACGCGACGCGGCCGAGGCCGGACGACTGCTCTTCGGCACCATCGACACGTGGCTCCTGTGGAACCTCACAGGCGGACGCGTGCACGCTACGGACTATTCCAACGCCTCGCGCACGATGATGTACGATATCGGCGCTCTGAAGTGGAGCGACTGTTCGGCGAAACGGCTCCCGGCATCCTCGACGGACCCGTCCCCGTGGCCGGCGTGGCCGGCGATCAGCAAAGCGCCCTCTTCGGCCAGACCTGCTTCTCGCCGGGCGACGCGAAGAACACCTACGGCACAGGCTGCTTCATGCTGATGAATACGGGCGCGCGGCGCGTCCCTTCGAAGAACGGACTGCTCACCACGATCGCGTGGGGACTCGACGGCAAAGTGGACTACGCGCTCGAAGGCAGCGTGTTCACGGCCGGCGCCGCCATCCAGTGGCTGCGCGACGAACTGGGTCTGCTGGAGAAGGCCAGCGACTCCGAGGCCATGGCCCGCGCCGTCCCGGACACGAACGGCTGCTTCGTGGTGCCCGCGTTCACCGGACTCGGCGCGCCGTACTGGGACCAGTACGCGCGCGGCGCCATCCTCGGCCTCACGCGCGGCGTCAACCGCAACCACGTCGTGCGCGCCACGCTCGAATCCCTCGCCTACCAGACGGCGGACGTGCTGGCGGCGATGCAGAAGGACGCCGGCATCGGGCTCACCGCACTGCGCGTGGACGGCGGCGCCTCCGCGAACGATTTCCTGATGCAGTTCCAGAGCGACGTCATCGGCGTGCCAGTGGAGCGTCCCGCCTGCATCGAGACGACGGCGCTTGGCGCCGCCTTCCTCGCGGGCCTCGCCGTAGGATACTGGACGAACCAAGCCGAACTCAAGGCGAACGCCGCCGGGTTGACGACCTTCGCCCCCGCCCTCGCACCCGAAGCGCGCGCGAAGGCGATGGACCTCTGGCATCAGGCCGTAGCACGCGTGCGCATCCGCTGAAGATCATTGGAACGTGATGATAAGACCTGTCGTTCAGGAGATAGACGAGCGCCGCACATGCGGCAAGATTACAACACAACTTCCACATCCGCGCGGCGCGAGGCGGGCGTGACGACGAGGTCCTTCACCTCGCCGTTCTCCACGCGGCCTTCGACCGTGGTGTTGTACGGCGCCTGGAGCTTGAAGTCGCAGTTCCAGTCCTTCGGCCACGCGGGCACGAGGAAGATTTTCCGGCCCTCGAACTGCATCAGCATCGACTGGATGGTGTTCTGGTAGATGCCGCCCTCGTCCTGGTCCGGACACCAATCGAAGTTCGGTCCCCAGTACGCCGGCCAGCGATAGATTTTCTTCGAGTGCGTCAGCGCACGGTCCGCAATGTGTTCCCGCGCCTCCTCCGCCATGCCGAGATATGCGGCGTTCATCTCGTCCTGGGACCAGCCGCGGTAGAGCTTGTGGAATCGTCCATCCCTGTACGTGCGCCGCCCAATCTCCGCGTTCGGCTTCTCGAACGAACAGAGCCTAAATGGAAACACGCAATAGAGCTCGGGCGTCTCGACGTTGTGGTGCAGCTCGAACCTCTCGCCCGGCGCGAACACCACGCCGCCGCCATCAAGTCTGCGCGTGGGGAGGTCGGGAACGCGCGAGCGGATGCGCGTGAAAAGTTCACGGTCGCCCGGTTCAAGCGCGGAATCGGGCAGCGCAAGCAGGAGATCCGTCACGCGCGTCAACCCGGACACCTCGGTCATCGGATTCGTGCAGTCCCACCACGTCTCGGCGGCCTGCGCGGGATTCATGTGGTAACGCCCTTTGGCGTCGAGCGCGTAATGCTCGTCGAAGTAGCGCACGTATTCACGGATCGCGGGCAGGGCCTTCTCCTTGAACCAGGCGTCATCCTGCGTGTACTGCCAGTACCTGATCGCCAGGAGGGAGATCTCCAGCTGACCGAGCCATTCGTACTTGTGGTACCCGCTCGCCTGCAGCTTGTCCGCGCGGTCCTTCCATTCGCACATGGGTCCATACGACCCGATGAAGTGGTCGCCCCACGGCTGCATGCACTCGGGGAAGTACGCGCCGCCGTGGCCGAGGTACTTGCGCGTGCGCTTCACGTTGAAGTCGAGCAGGCCGAGGTACATCCTGAAGAGCGGCTGGAGCATGTCGAGGTCGCTGGCGGCGAACATCGGATAGTACGGCAGGCGCGTGTTCTGCCACCAGTAGCCGCTGCCCCAGCGGCGGTAGTCGGGATCGCCCTTGTGCGAGATGGTGAAGATCGAGCCGTTGAAGCGGATCGGGAGGCGTCCGCGTCCGGCGCACGCGGTGAGGTAGCGCTGCGCGGCGTAGGCGCGCGTCACGGCGGCGCACTCGTCGGCGACGGTCTCCGCGCCGAGGTCGATCATCTCGCACGTACCGTCCACCACGATTTTAGCGGCGCCACCCCGCGGCACGACGACTTCAAGCGCGATTTCACTTCCGGCGGACAATTTTGACGGATGGGTGAAGGTATGCCCACCGGCAATGACGCGCACATGGCCCTTGTACGCGTCAATGAGGAAGCCGTCACCCCTCCCCGGCGTGATGTTGTCGAGCAGACGCTGCGGCTTCGCGGCATCCGGCGTCGTAAAACGGCACACGAAGCGGAAAATCCTGGGAGAACGGGCATCTTGCCCGTTCACTGGGACAACGGGCGTCCCGCCCGTTGCAATCACATCGCCCGCCTTCGGAACGCCGGAATAGACGACGTGGCCGTTGAACTCGACTTCCGCGAACGCGAACGTGCCGAGAAACCGGTTGCCGCCCTTTGAATCGACGCCGAAACTGATCGGCAGCTTCTCGTTCGTCGGAAAAACGACGTCCTTGCGCAGCTTGGACGCCACGCCTGCCGCCGGAGAGACTTCAACGTGGCTGCGATTCCAGAACTTCGCCCACGCCGCAACGTGTTCTGCGTGTTTCGCCTCTTCGCGCGCGATGTCCCAGCCGTCCCTGTCAAGCATCTCGTTCGTGCGTCGCAACCATTCCGCCTCGTCCTTGCATGGATGGAAACATGTAATCGCGGAGAGGAACAGCACGCTGGACGAGACGTCCGTTGTCCCAGCCATCCGCTTTGTCATCCCGCCGAACACCCGATCGGAAAGCAAATCCGGCTTGCCCAGATCGCCCGTCGCCTGATAGTGGTCATAGACCTTCATCAGCTCCGCGACCGTCTCGTTGCGGTTGACGTGGCACCAGCCGCCGAGCACGAGGCGGTCGGCGCTGATCGTGAATTTCATGTCCGCCACGTTCTTCTGGAACTCCCCCTCGCAGAACCTGGTGCCTAGCTCGTACTCCCCTACTCCGAACTCCTTCGCGCCGCCCGGGTAGAGGCGCCAGTTCACCACCTTCGCCTCGGCCTTCGGCGCGCCGCGCACGTCGCACACGGCGATGGAATCCGTGCCCTGCTGAATGCGGTAGCGGAGCGACACCGGCTGGCCGCCGCTCTTCCATGTCGCCTCGAGCTCGCCGCGTTCCATTGAGAGTTCCTGGCGGAACGTGCCCGCATCAACCGGCATCCCCGTCTCGTAGTCGATCGCGCCGGTCTTCACGTGGCGCCCGCCCTCGTTCCAGCTGTCGGAGTTCTGCAGCACCGTATGCAGGACACCGTCGGCGCCGAGCCACGCCGTCGCGCCCAGCTCGCCGTTCCCGAGGATCATCACGCCCTTCTCGTCGTCGGCAGGCGTGTCGAACACCACAGGCGCAGGTCCGTTCCCGCCGCGCCCGTCCGTTGCCACGAACCTTTCGCCGGCCAGAAGGCCGAACGCCGCTGTAACGGACGACAGTGCGATCCAAAATCTCATCTGCTTCATTTTGCCGATTCCACCTTTGTTTTCACGACACCGTGAACTCCTGAGCATGGAACATGAAATTCCCGGCCACCTCGTACTGTTTGGCCGTCGGCGAGAACGGGGAGACCACGCCGATGTGACCGTGTCCGCAGAGTATGCCCTTCAAAAGCGGCTGGGCGCGGAGATAGGCGACGAAGTCCTGCGTCGTCCCGTCCTTGTACTTCTCGACATACCCGCTCATGTCCCGGATGGCCTTGAGGTTGCCTTTGCTCCGCCAGAACCGGCTCGCGGCCCGGACAATCTCGCGCGTCGGGAACGGGCAGTGCATGCAGAGGATGATCGGCAGGCCCTTCTTCGCCTCGGCTTCGAAGCGCGACGCCTGGTCGGCGGAGACCGTGTTGGCCGAATCGTCGATCATGACGAAGTTCACACCGTTCAGCACGGTGGCAGAGAAGTCGTTCGGGAACGTGTACACATCCTTGAGCATGTCGGGGACGGTCGCCGACGACGGGGACGAGCCGTCCTTTCCGGCCCGTTCCGCCTTGCCGCGATAGTGCTCATGGTTGCCGAGGCAGCCGAGCATCGCCGCGCCGCCTTCGCCATAGTATTTCTTCACGAGGTCGAAGTTCGCCCGGCTCTGGAAGTCGATCAGGTCGCCAGTGTGGACGATGTAGTCGGTGGTATGCGTCTCGCGGCAATCTTCCGCTCCCATTCGCCCTCGTCGGGATACGCCGCGGTGAGGTGCGTGTCGGAGATGTGCAGGACCGTGAACGGCTTCGACGCGCCCGCCTTGATCTCGTGGTAGTTGAGCGAAAGGCGCTCGAAGCGCCCCCGCCCGGGGAACAGCGACGGATCGTCCGCAAGGACGGGCAGCGCCGATGAGGCCATCAACCCTCCGAACGCCGCGCCGCCTGCCAAAAATCCTCGTCTTGTCATATCCATGGCCTTTTCACTTTCCGTAGTAAGTAAAATTGATACGGCCGAGGGGTTCCACCACGCCCAACTCGTACCAGTCAAGCGGGTCTTTGCACGCAACCGTCGAATCGACGAACTTGAACCCGAAATGGAAATCGCGACGCGTCAACCCCAGTGCGGAGCGCGAGACTTCAAGCGTCATCTCGTCGCCATCAACCTTCATCTTCCCGAGCCCGTTCACCGCCTTGCCGTTCACGAGAATGCGCATGAAATCGCCCTCGCCGTCGCGTCCCTCGATTGGTTTTGCCGTCTTGACTCTAAAGGAGATGTTTTTCGCATCGTGCGCGACGTCGATCCAGACCGGTGCGTTGCGCTGCGTCCGGTTCACGTAGTTCGTGCCGTAGCCTTTCGCGTCACGCGGCATCGCCGCGTCCGCGAAGCAGCGGTAGCGGCGCCATGTGGGAGGGTCGCAACTTGTTGCGACCGCTGCAACCGCCGATTCGGTCGCAACAAGTTGCGACCCTCCCCTGTCAGCATCGTCGGAAATCCTTTTGAACTTTCGCACGTAGTCGCGGAGCAACAGGAAATAGGCGTCACCGTAGCCGCCGCGCATCATCTCGATGTCGCGCGAATACTCGAAGTTCGCGCAGTCGACGAACATGATGGGACGGTCGGGACGTCCCTTCCAACGTCCCGCGATCCACTCGTTCCAGCCCGTCACGAGCACGATGTCGGGGTCGGCCTCGATCGCCCGCTCCCACTGCTCGCGGAAGTTGCCCCCTTTCTTCCAGGCGTCCGGCGCAGGGTCGTTCGCGCCGTCGTGGAACGCCCGGCCCCTGTTTCCCTTCTCGCCGTACATCGCGCTGTCGCCGAAGCGGAGCTGCGGATGCTGCGCGACCGACACGTTCATGACGCTCTTCGCGACCTTCTCGCCTTCGAACACGCGTTGCGGACGCGAGAAGTCCATCCAGGGCCAGCCCCCCTTCTTCGACTTCTCGTTCGGCCACTGCGACTTGACGACGGTGAAGAACGCCCGCATGTCCGGCGAGCACTCCTCCTCCTTCGCGACGATGACGGGCTTGCCGTCCAACTTGAACCACGTTTCCTTCGCAAAACCAGGCCCGTAGATGGCGTCGTAGATCCTCTGCACCGTCTTCCCCGAAGCCGAATGGGTGTAGAACATCACCTTCGGGATCTTCCATCCCGCGTCGTGGTACTCCTTCAGGATGCGCATGACGAGCTTCGCGTTCCGCTCGTAGATCACGGCGTTCGTCGTGTCGAAGAACAGAAAGTCGACGCCGCTCTGCATGATGAGCTTCATGTGGCGGCGCACCACCCATTCGTCATTCGAGAAGTAGTAGCCGTAAAGCGGTTCGCCCCAGTGGTGATAGACCCCGTGCCCGCCCCAGACGGGTCTGTCCGGCTTGCGCCCAGCGTCCGGATCGGCCGCCAGAATCTTCGAGACGTCATACGGCCCCGTCCGCCCGTGCTCGCCGAGCCACAGGAAGTAGAACAGCCCCACCTGCCGCTCCTTCGCGGAAGCGGCGCACGCCAGCGCGGATGCCGGCACAAGCCGTGCGCACGCCTGGCAGGCGGGCGGAAGCGTCAACTCGTAGAAACCGCCTTCCACCTTGCCCGCGTTCGGCCTGCGCGCATAGCGGCAGCCGGCCTCGAACCCGTTCGGCACGAGCGTTTCCGCCGCGGAGATCGTGCTGCGCGAACCTGTCGGGATGCGGAACGTACGCGGTTCGGTCGTCGAGAAATTGTAGAACGTCATATAGCGCGAGCCGTCCGGCGCGTCCGTGACAAATGCATCGTCCGGCAATTCCTCGATCTCCGCAGGGACGCCGCCCACGTGTCCATTCCAGAGGCGCATCGCCTCGCCGAGCGACGTGAGATGGCTCTCGAACGGGCTTACGTTGATGGCCTGCTCGTTGATCGGTTGGAAGTAGCAGACGTACCGAAGGCCGCACGCCTCCCAGTTGCGCATCATGCCGTTCAGCATCTTCGCCGCGTACAGGCCCTCGATGATGCCCTCCTCGTGATACCACGCGTACCAGATGTTCCACTCGTCGTAGGAGATGCCGATTTCGTTCGGCAGACGCCGACGGAAGTCGCGCAGCGCGTCGAAGGCCCGGTCGACGCCCTTGTCCATCCGGTCGAAGAGCGCGGCGGTTCGCTCCGGCGTCGAGAAGTCGAAGATGCCGGGGTTGTCGTAGCGGTGGTAGGAGACGACCGGCGCGACGTCCGACATCGCCTTCGCGCAGTTGTCGATCCAGTCGTCGCCGCCGCGGGGATACGGTCCGGACGAGACGATAGTGAGCGTCGGGTCGACCTTGAGCATCGCCTCGGCGTGCGGGCGCACCATCCGCGCGTAGCCCTGCGCGCCCTTCGGTCCCTCCATGTGGTGGTATCCCATCTCGTTGCCGAGCGACCACAGCTTCACGCGCCCGCGGCACGCCTTCACCCAGTCGGCGGAATCCTGCGGACTCTCCCACGCCGCGTTGAGAGTGAAGAACGGCTGCGCCCCGATCCGCTCGCAGAGCGCGAGGACGTCCTCCATGCCGATGTCGTTCTGGTCGTAGCCGAGCCCGTGCGGCTGCGACTCGATCTCCATGTACGACTGAAGCGGCGCGCGCTCGTCGGGATCGGGGATGAGCCCGTCGCGCCAGCGGTACTCGCCCGCGAAATTGCCGCCGGGCCAGCGGATGACCGACGTGCCGATCTCGCGCAGGTGCTCGACCACGTCCGCGCGCATGCCCCGAAAATTGTCCGCCGGCATCAGCGACACCGCGCCGACGACACAGTACTTCTTCCCCTTCACGCCGATGGAGATTTCCGCCGTCGCGTCCCTGTCCGGCGTGAAGTCGAACGCGATGCGGTCCCACGGCGCGTTCGGCTTCGTGTTCACCGTGAACGCCCGTTCGGCGAGCGTGCGTCCCCCGGCCGTGACGCGCAACACCATCGTAACGTCCTCCGGATTGAAAGACCGCACGACCGCCCTGAAATTGTGCGCGACGCCGCCGCGCAGTCCGATGCCGCCCTGCCGGATTCCCGCCTCGCCTCCCTCGTCAAGCCCGCCGATCACCTGGCTGTGCCGCTCGTTCTGCCGCCACATCCGGCTTTTCGCGGCGTGGCGCGTGCAGGACATGTTCGTGTGATCGTACACGGCGTGCGTCCCGTACGGCTCCCACATCATCGCGACGCCTGCGCGGGACGGCTTGCCAGCGAACTTGCGGTTCCTCACGAGCTGGGCCGAAAGCCCGCCCTGCAATGCGGAACGCGTATGCTCGATGTTCTGCCCGAACAGTTCCGCCGGTATCGGTTTTGCGGCCGCGGTAGCCGCAAGCGCGAAGAACGGAATGCCGACTTTGACGATTCGGTTCATGGTCTGTTTCTCCGTTGATGACGGTCCGCGCCCTACGACTCGTAGACGACGCGGTAGCCGATCTTCTTCGCGAGCGTGACGCGGTGCCAGCCCCAGTGGTCCCAGAGCGGGTACGACTTCTCGAAGTCGCCCGTCACCTCCGCCACGATCTTCGTGCGGCAGGCGCGGTCGTCGGGATCGTTGCCGAAGGTACGGCCCGTCTGCACGAGCACGCATCCCGTCCCGCCGTTGCCGAAGAACTGGAACTGCACCGTCGTGACGGGGTAGTTGAGCGGCGCGAGCGCGCGGACGGACGCGCCCTGGCGATCCTCGGAGTGCGTCTCGATCTCGTAGGGCGCGGCCTCGCTCGCCACGCCCAGGAGCTTGCGGGTCGAGACGCAGTGCGCGAAGATCATGGCGCGGCGCGAACTGTCGATCGCGGGGTCGGAGATGTAGCCCATGCGGCCCTTCGTCATCGCGTGGAACACGACCATCGCCACCGTGGAGCGGATGTCGTTCTCGCAGGTGCCGAAGAGCCCGATGTCCTGGAGCTCCATGAAGCCGAGGCACGGATAGGCCTGCAGCTTGCCCGAGTAGCACCCGCCGAGGCAATCGACGGAGATCGCCACGGCGCCGTGCGCCTTGAGCACGTCCCGCATGCCGTAGAACTGCTTCGCGCAGCCGAGAAGCGTCTCGTCGGAGACGCCCGCGATCTTCCGCGCCGTGCGCTTCCACTCCGCGACCTTCGCGCGGGCCAGCGCGTCCGGCACCTTCTCCCACGCGGCGTTCAGCTCGTCGAACTTGACATCCTCCACGACGATGCCGAAGTCCTTGAGGATCTTCGCCTTCCTCTTTTCGTCATACCCCTCCACGGAGAGGATCTTCTTGCCCTTCACGGCGGCAAGCGTCTCTTCGGGGGAGAGGCAGTCGAGCGGTCCCTCGCAGGGCTGGATGCCCGTCTCGGGCGGCGTGTGGGCGAGACGGTAGTCGGTGGCCGACTTCACGAAGTCGTCGCCCGTGCCGTCCTTCAACGTCTCGAACGCGCGCGCGACGCCGATCGTGTCCTTGAAGTCGAGCGAGCTCATGAAGGCGTAGTGCTTCTGCTTCCTGCGCAACATCGCGGCGTTGTACACGTCCCACCCGCCGATGCCGGAATACGGGAAACTGCAGAAGAGCGTGGGCTTGCCGGCCTTGGCGATTCCGGCGATGGCCTTGGGCCACGAGTTCATCTGGATGACGAGGTAGCCCTTCACGTCTCCGGACTTCGCGTCCTCGTCCAGGATCTTCGCGGCGCCCATGTCGTCGAACGCCATGCCCGGCACGAACTTCACGCCCGGCACGCCGGCGTTCAGCGCGTCCGCGATGTTCTTCATCACGGGACGGAAATCGAAGCCGACGTTGGGCCACGTCTTCCTCACCTGCACGTCGTCCCAGATGGCGAACACGAGGCGCACCTTGACGGCGCCCGTCTTGTCGGGGATCGCATCCGCCGGCGTCGGCGCGGGAAGCGCTGCGAAGAACTCGGCGAGTTCGCGGTTGGGCGTCGCGCATCCCGCCGTACCGGCCGTCGCCGCCAGAAGTCCGTAGATGAAGTCTCTGCGTCCGCATGCCGCACAGGTTGCCGTTTTGATGTCCTGTTGGTTTTTCATGGCAAAATTATAGTAAAAACTTTAACGTTCATCCTGGCATCTGCCTACACGGAACAAAGCCGCACTGGGACAACCGCTCACGCCGCACACGCCTAGTTGCCGCTTCTGGAGTAGGCCTTGAAGCCGATCTGGATGTCGGAGACGCCGGGGACGTCGACCTGGCCGTCCTGGTCCGAGTCGAGGCCGTGGATGAACGTCTTGAGCGCGTTCACGCGGTCACTCGAAAGCGAGCTTGCGGGGATAACGAGCAGCCAGCGGTCGTTCCACACGCTGCGCCCGACGAGCCGCGTGGAGGTGACGTCGTTCCCGCCGCAGACGGCCATCGTCGAATGGCGGCGGATCGCCGCCGCCTCGTCGCCGGCGGAAAGCGTCACTATCCAATCGGGGTCGCCGAGCAGTCCCGCAACGTCGCCGCTCTCGTAGGGCAGCGGCATCACCTGGTCGATGACCCTGAACGCCAGCGTCTGGCGCGTCGTCCCGGCGGGCGCGCGCATGTAGTCAAGCCCGACGGGGACGAGATACACGTTCGGGTCGACCGCAAGGCCGGACGGCGTCTGGACGGCGAGTCCGTCGTAGCCGACGAACCTCAGCCCCGCGCCTGCGAGCTTCACGGCGTAGTCGCTGGAGCTGTACGTCGTCTCGCCGCCGAGAAGCGGCTTCCCGAAGAAGTTCTCGGCAAGGTTGATCGCCGTGGGGAACGTGATCACCAGACCCGGCTCGGCGGCGAGCGGCGTGGCGTCGTTCTGCGGCGGCTGGCAGTAGCGGGCGATCTCGGGGTCGGAGAAGATGTCGTCTCGCCAATGCGCCTGAAGCGCGGCGCGCCAGGCAGCGTCGCCCTCCGCGCCCGGCTTGATCCTGAAGAGCGAATACCTGAGCGAGAACCACTTGGTCGTGGTCTCGGGATTGTTGATGCCGAGGCGTCCCTTCAGGACGTCCCAGTTGGCGCTCATGCGCGTGACGGCGTCCCAGAGCGTGGAGTTCTTGTCGGTGGCGATGTCCTTCTCGCCAATGGCGCGGGCGGCGATCACGTTGCGCATGAACGAGTCGCCCGCGCAGGGGTCGGACGAAAGAAGCCCCGTCTCGTAGTCGTAGACCTTCGCGAGCATGTAGACGTAGCGCTGCGCGGTGTCGAACGCCGTCGTGTACTTCGTGAGCGCGTTGTTGCGCTGGATGCGGTCGTACATGTCGGCATAGCGGATGCTCGTCGCCTCGTTCGCCCAGTGGCGGCGCGTCATCGCAAGCTCCTCGCGGATAGTGTCGCCCTCGGCGATCTTCGCGCGGTACGCCTGCTCGGCGGCGACCAGCGCGACGTAGGCGTTCTGGAGGTTGTTCGCCGCAGTGCTGACGTTGTCGATCGCACTCTTGAGGCGCTCCCAGGACGAGACCTCGGCGTTGTAGTAGTCGAACCCGTCCTTGACGCCCTTGAAGGCGATTTCAAGAAGCGAACCGGCAAGCGTATGCGCCAGCTGGGTGGCCTTTGCGCCATAGATGGCCGCGCCCAGCATCGTGCTTGCCGCGCCCCTGGCCCCCTCGGAGACTGCACCGACGATGGCCGAGGGGTCGGTGTTCACCGTCAGGCCCGCGCCGATGATCTTGGGGGCGCTCTTGTAGGCCAGGGCCGAGACGTCTTCGACCTTCTCCTTCGAGAAGTCCAACGCGTTGAGCACCATGCTGGCGGTATAGTCCACGACTGCCTTGTATCCCTTGTACGCGTTCATGATCTCGTCGAACACAAGGTCGGCCCCAGCCATGCGAAGCTTCGTCCTGGCGATGCCGCATTCGGTCTCAAGCCTCGTCTTTGCCTTGTCGTAGGAGCCCATTTTCTGCTTCACGCTGACGTACGCCGCGAGGAAGTCGCGGTAGGCGGCCTGTATCGAGCCTTCCGTGTGCCGCGCCCCGAGGCCGGATTTCGCCTGCGGAATCCCGTCGGGCGTGAGCGTGTAGCTCACGGTGATCGTGGATTTTTCCTCGTATTCCAAGTTCCATGCGTTTACGACGGGGTCGTTCTCGCCAAGCTTGTACTTGACGAACGTCTTCGACAGGGCGTTGTCCACGGTCTTGAGCCCGTACGGCGCGAGGTCGATGTACATGTAGTGGTAGATGTCGGGACCGTTGTAGCCCTGCGGATAGGTTCCGCCCGGACCGATGTCGCCGTCGAGCGGCGTGCCGTAGATGGCTATCAGGCTCTTGTTGTACTCCGCCTCGGTCTTTTCGTGCGTGTTGGCGGCGTTGGCCTCCTGGAGGGCGATCAGCGCGATGCGTGAGCCGAACTGGTCCGCGAAGTCGAGGACCGTCTTCGCGTTTCGCAGCGCCTTCTCGGCACGCGCGAGCATCTGCTCGAAGTGCGAGGTGGAGGAAGGTTCGAGATCGAACGGGACCGCGTTGTCCGAGAGCCCCAGCGGGTTCATCCCCGAGTCGAGCGCGTCGAGCTTCCGCTGGATGTCGGCGACTGCGGCGGGCAGGTACGCGAGGGAGCTCGCCGTCGCGCGGTCGATGCGCCTGATGCCCTTGTCCTCGAACACGGCGTTCGCTGGCGTCCCGTTCGTCGGCAGGAGCGCGTTCACGACTGCCCAGTTGCAGAGTGCCCCATAGCCGCCGCGCGTCGCCCATTCGCCGTAACCGAACGCCTGTTCCTCGTCCGCGTCGAAGTAGCCCGCGCCGACCACGCCGTCGGCATCCTTCCACGCCTTGCGCGCGGTGAGGTCGATCGTGTCGAGCGCGGTCTTGGCGAGCTTGCCGGCCGCCTCGGCGAACTTCTCCTCGTCGAAGTAGTCCACGTTGGCGACCGAGTCGCCGACCAGCATCTCCGTCATCGACGCGTACCAGTCGAAGTACGGGTTGCGCGCGAGGTGGTAGAAGCTCTTGAGCATGCTCAGGTAGTGGCCGTAGGCGTCGCCATGCCCCTGCGGATACTGCTTCGCGGCCTCCTCCACGGTGATCTGTCCGTCGGTGCCCCGGATCATGTAGTTGTTCACGTAGGCCACCTCGCCCTCCGTGACGCCCTTCGTGAAGTTCCAGATGAGGCGGTTGTAGTAGGGATAGGTCTTCATGTTCGGCGCGACCGCGGACGTGCGCCCGCGCAGCAGCGCGAGCTCCTCGTCAAGGAGCGTCGGCAGCTGGTTCTGGAAGCAGAAGACGGACGCGTTCAGGCTGTCCGAATCGTACTCCGTCCCGGTGAACACCTGCCCGATCGTCGGGTTCTTGGCGTCCGAATACGCCTCGTCGCCGAGGATGCCGTACAGCTCCGCGATGCGCGACGCGGCCAGCAGCAGCTGCTTGTTGACGCCAGCGTCGGTCTTCGCGCCGAGCGCGAGCGACATCGACTCGGCCTTGTTGAGCACGGTGCGGTAGAGCTCCAGGAGGCCGATGCTGTTCAGGTTGTCGTTGTTGAGCGCCACGTCGCCGTGGTACGGCGCGCCGATCTGCTCGAGCATCGAGTAGCCGATGTCGCTCGTGTAGCTGGAGAAGTCCGCGCACCGCTGCGCGAACGGCGTCACCGAATTGAGGACGCGCTGCACCCAGCCCTCGGCGAGCGTCGGCCCGCACCAGTCGCTCCACGTGTCGCCCGTGACGGCGTGCGCCGTGGCGCCCGCCTTCGCGCGGTAGCGCAGCGCGTAGTACATGTTCTGGAGGTCCTTGAGGTCCGCGCCGGCCGCGCCAAGCAGGATGGCCGTGCGGCCGGCCGCCGCCACGTCGCCGTAGATGCGCCAGTCGGGGTAGTTCGTCGGCACGGAGCCGTCCGCCTGCGTCTCGATGCGCCGCCACTCGAACTCGAAGTCGTCCGCAGCCGCGCCGAACGGCGACGTGTATGCGATCGTCAGCTGTTCGGAAAGCTTGTTCATCGGGTCGACGATCACGGTGAGGCCGCCCGCATACAGCTCGGGCACCACCTTGACGACGTGCATGGACACGGTAGACCCCTCCGCTACCATCGTCGTGTTGGAGCAGTCGTTCTCGATGAGCGTGACGTACCCGACGCCCTCGCCGGAGGCGACGAGCGCGTAGTGGTCCACCGGCGTGTACGCCGTCTCGACGTTGCTGACGCCGTTGGTGCCGGACTTCGGAACCGCGATCGCGCGGCGCGAGGTCGTGTTGGGCTGAACCTCCGCCGTCGCGAGCGCGTCGACCGCGATCTGCCACCGCGTGAGCGCGTCGCCCGTCGCCTTGCAGACGCCGCGCAGCGCGGCGCGCTCGGACGGGTCTAGCACGTTCAGCTGGAGGTAGCTGCCGCCGGACGCCTTCTCGACGTATTGCCCCACGAGGCACATCTTCTGGTTCGCGGCGTCGACGTAGAAGCGGTCGGAGATGGACGGCGGAAGCCCCGTGAAGTAGTACTTGCCCGTCTTGAGCTGCGTTGTGCCGGCCGCACCGAGCGTGAAGCCGTATTCGTCCGGGAACGACTTCGCGACGGCGAGCGGCTGCGACCGTTCCACCGTGGGGTCGATGAGATGCACCACGCGCTCGCGCGCCAGTTTCGACGGCTCCGGCGCGGGGAACACCACCGCCATCGACGACGCGCCCCACACTTCGGGAAGTCCCGAATCGGCCTTCGTCAGCGTCTGGGCGACGCGCATCGTGGGAACGGTCTCGTCGTCCGGCCATGTCACGTTCCAGCGCCACGGCATCGGCGCGGACGTGAGCACGTCCGCCGTGTTCGTGGCGGCGCGGGCGAGCCACGGGACGAGCGTGCCGACCGCAGGCTGCGCGGCGACGTCCGGGAACCAGAAGCCGTCCTGGACGGCATAGTAGTAGTAGGCGTCGGCATCGCCGTTCCGGCGCGCCCACATGCGCTTGAAGTGGTCGTAGTACACGACCTCCGAGTCGGAGGTCGCCTCGCCGAAGCTGTTCGTCGGCGCCTCCGACACGGTGAGCGCGAAGTTCTTGTCGTTGCTGGCGTTGTCCAGCCCGTCAAGCGGATGCGGCGGCGTGAGCATGAGTCCCGCCGTACGCTCCGAGCCAAGCGTCGAATACACGGCGTTCGTGAGCAGCACGCCGTACACGCGCATCGCGCCCGTGCCGTTCTTCTCGTACTGCACGAGCACAAACGGCTGAGACCCGCTTTCGGAGGCGAGATCGCACCTGAGCGCATGGACGATTTTTCCGCCGGTCGGGGAATCTGCGAGGAAGGCATGCTCGTCGTTCGGGTTGAAGCCGACGGCGTCGGGATCGTTCTGCCAGTAGATTTCCGGCGCGACCTGGCCACCTGTCTCGACAAGCCCGCTGTACAGCCGCGGCGCGCCCGGCGACAGCTTGAGCGGCCCGACCGAAATCAGGCGCCTGCCGCCGACGACGTCGAACGCGAAGCGGCTCTCCAGTCCCGTCAGCGGATCCAGGTCGCCGACCTCGTCAAACGAATAGTGAAGCTGGCGCGCGATGTCGAACGCAGATGCGCCGTCCATCTTCTGCCATGTCTCGGCAAGCTGCTCCACGGTGAGCGGAACCGACCAGACGGTGAGGCTGTCGAGCGCTACGCCCGTCGCGGCGGGAATGCTGCTGCCGCCCAAGAGCTGGCGCCACGCGCCGATGTAGAACGTGAATTCGTTCAGGAGGACCTCCAGCGAGACGGTGCCCGCCCAGACCTCGTTCGCATCGACGCAGAACCGCGCGGCACGCGACGCGCCCGCCGTCGGGTCGAGAACGAGCGAAACGAACGTCCAGTCGTCGGAGGGGACTTCGGCGGACGCTTCGTCGGTCCAGCTCGCCCCCGCGTCGGTCGTCCTGGAAAGAGCGACGACATGCTTCCCGTCCGACTTGCAAAGGCGGAACGACAGCGCATTGTCGCCGGAGTCGGGGCACAAGGTGACGAGCAGGCCCTCCGTCGTCTCCGGCGATCCGGCGCCGTTGGGCGACGGATTCACCCAGAAGCCGAACGTGAGGCCGCTGTCAAGGCCGGGATTGATCCCTTCGGCGCTTGTCGGCTGTGCCCGGTCGGTAGTGGCGTTCAGGTAGACTGCGCCCTCGGAAGCTCCGGACATCAGGCCGTCCGAACCGCGCTGCGCGGCGATCACGATGTTCTGCACGTCCTTTTCGCGCGGCCAGCCAACCTGGTAACGCTGGACGACGCACGGGAACCGGATCGGCATCTCCATCCCTTCCTGCCTCACCCAACTCTGCCACCAGACCTCGATCGGCGCAATAGACGTGTTGACGGGATAGATGGCCGACTTGAGGTCTTCAAAGGGGTCCTTGTCGTCGTCGGCGGTATCGACGCCATCCGTCAGCGAATCCTGCTTCGGTTCGTGGTAGAGGCGCGGATTCCAGTTGCCTCCGCCGACGACGGCATAGATGTAGCCGGGAAGGTTTCCGTCGGCGTCCATGACCGCGTCGGCCGTGTTCGCGGCGGCCGCGCCGCCAAGGGGCCGTATCTCGTGCCCGACCGTCCAGGGCGCGGCGTTCGTGAGCGCGTAGGCGGGATCCGTGCGCAGCACGGCCCGGAACGGCTGGAACCAGATGTTGTCGTCCGCCGTGACCTTGAGCGTGAACCATCCGGCCTCCTGCGCGGAGACGCACCCGTCGTTGCTTGCCGTCGCGATGTTCGCGGGCGCCTGGTAGTCGCAGACGCTCGTAGTGTAGTTCGTGGGTGCGATGATCGGCAGGCCCGGCTCGAGCGCGTTGCCCGAGACGATGAACGCCGGCGCGGTCTCGGGCCAGGAGATTTCGTACCAGTCCTCCTCGAACGGCCAGAGGACGTCCAGCGGATCGGGCGACATCCAGTAGATGTCCGCGCGCCACGGCGCGGATTCGCCCGTCTTCGTCGTCGTCGCGTCCGTCGGCGAGATGGCAAACACCGAGTTGTGCTTCGGGCTCCAGTTCGTCTTGCCCTTGTGCTTGTAGACGTAGGGGGACGCCTTGTCGCCCGTCACCTCCACATCGCCCTTCGAGATCTGGGACTCCAGCCCCTCGATGTCGTAGCCCCCGCCCGTCGGCCGCAGCTCGTCGCCGACGCTCGCCTTGATGGTCGTGACGTCGGGGTTGCACGCCTCGACGACGATCGTCGCGACGAGGTTGTCCTTCGAGCCGCTGTCGTAGTAGGCGAGGACGAACTGCCCCTCCGGCCCGTCGTACTCGCGCGTCGCCTCGTTGATGACGCGGCAGTAGCACCTCAGCACGTTCGCGGACGAGTCGAACACCACGCCGCGCACGAGGTTGGAGACGCCCGTCTGGGCGCTCGTCGCCGTCGTCTCGTAGAGCGGCTTCACGATCGCGGGGTCGCCGAGGAGCCGCACGTGCGGATGCGCCGAGAGGTCGATCTTCGGTCCGTTGAACGGGTACTCCGTCCAGAAAATGCGATAGGGCCGCGCCATCGTCGTCTGCCCGACCGTGTAGGCCTGCGCCGCATCCGCGCCGCCCGCGAGCTTCCACGGTATGGTCACTTCGCCGCCGCGAGTGAAGAGCACGCGTCCTTCGTCGTTCGTGGCGGAGTCGACGTAGAAGAGGTAGCCGTCCTTGTAGGCGGCGGAGTTGGTGATGGCCGTCTTCGTCGCGTCCCAGTCGATCTCCCCCGCCGGGAAGTCGGTGCAGTATTCGCCGAGATCGAAGTCGGAGCGCATCTCCGAAACGCCGAAGCCCCACGACGCGTGCACCAGGCGGAACGCCGCAGCGCCTTGCGTCGGCTCCGTGGCCACGGGCTGATCGTCCTCGCGCCCTTCCGCCGCGAATCCGCCACCGATCTGATAGAGCGACTCAAGGCTGCTCTCCTGCCATGCGGACGGTTGTCCGACGCTTATCGGGAAGGGCATCAGCGACACGAGCTCCCACGTCGAGTCGGCCCGGACCGCGAGGGGCGCGCTTGCCGCGGCCGCCACGGCCACATGCCCTGCGATTCTGCGAAAAACATTCTTCATGTGCATGTCTCCTCTCACTCCACGCCAATCTTGTAGAGGCGGCAGCGGACGACCGTTCCGTTTTGGAGGCCGACGGCAGGCGAAAGCCCTATCGTGTCGTTCTTCTTGAAGAAGAGCGACATGCCCGGCATCACGTCGGAGTTCTCGGAAGTGAAAAGCGCGACGCAGTTGCAGTCGGCCTTGCCGAAGGAGCAACTCCCGTCGGACACCGTCTGAGTGCCGAGATTGCGGGGGTTGGCTCCGCTGAAGAAGCGGACATGCCCCTTGACGGGAAGCGTCCACCACGGTTTAGTCAACTTCACGTCGACGGGCGCGGAAGCGGACGCCGCACTCTTCACCGTGCCGCCGACAGAAAGCTCCGACACCGTGAACGCCGTCGTCGCGACGCTCGCGACCGCAGCGGTCTTGACCGACGGCGAATCCGCCAGGCATTCCGCTACCGCGGCCTTCGACGCGTACGGGCTCGCCATGAGCGCCTGGCGCGGATACTGCTCCTTGCCGTCATTGATCGCCACGCCTATCCAGTTGGCTTTCCCCGCGTCAATGACATCGCCAAGGCCCTCGCCGCGCAGCGCCACCTGGAACAAACCGTTCGCGCCGATTGGGACGTCCGGGACCACCGCCGTCCACGACGGCGCGGCGTCGTTCTTTTTCGCGTAGAGGCGGAAGTTCATCGAAACGGCCTGCGCTACGGGCGCGACGCCGTTCTCCTTGAGCCGCCCCCGGTACGTGATCTGCACGTCATCGAACGCCAGGACGCACACCGCAGCCATCAAGGCCGCAATTGACATTGCCTTCTTCATCAGAGAGCACCTCGCCTTCATTTTCAATCCCTCCCGAATTTGACCAACTGCAGCTTCACGCCGATGTTCGCCCTGTAGTAGTCCTGCTCGCCAAACGGTATCGCTATCCCGCCGCCAGAGGCCGTCAGCTTGAGGCTGACTTCCTCGCCTGATCTGTACGGAACGGTCATGAACCGCTTCACCACGCCGCCCATGTCACCCCCGACAGCCCGGTTGTAGATCACCGTTCCGCCTACCCTCACCGACAACCTGGGCGCCGGGCATCTCTTGGGTTCCGCCTTTATCGCGACAAGCAGGAAACCGTCGCCTTCGAACGTGTACGAACACTCCAAGCTTTTGTCCCTGGCATGGTCATAGGTGTACCAGGAGCCCGAATCGTCGATGTGCGTTTCGACGCTCGCCGCCTTTTCCGACGAAACCTTGTC
The DNA here is from genome assembly GCA_902763655.1 of uncultured bacterium. Taxonomy (GTDB): domain Bacteria; phylum Verrucomicrobiota; class Kiritimatiellia; order RFP12; family UBA1067; genus RUG572. The sequence goes on along the minus strand of CACWSW010000062.1, from coordinate 3,768 downwards.
GTAGTCGAACGACGGAGTTGCGCCCTTAGCGTTGAAGAGGCCAAGAATGCCGGCATTGGGGATGGTGATCGACTTGATCTTGGCGGAGTCGAGCTTGAGGTTCTTTGTCTTGATCACGCTGTTGGCCATCACGACGAAATCCTCCGTCTCGACATCACCGGAGACGTCCAGTCGGTCGATCGTAGCAGTGCCCGCAAGCTCAAACTCCTTATCCGTGGAGATGAGCTGCGCCTCGTCCGACGCAAACGCGAACGGCACCGGCGCCACGCGAAAGCGCGGACGGATTTCTTCGCGTCCAGATGGCTTCACGCCCACCCAGAACGTGTCGGGAAGGTCGGCAAGGCGATCCGGTGCCGAGGCGCTGATGACGAAACAGCCGTTTGCATCCGTCACCAATCGCACGCCATTCGTCTCGTAGAGCGGGCCGGACGCATCCTCCGTGCGATAGAAGCTAACAGTGCAGCTCGTTTCGACGGAGGCCTGCACAGCCTCGGACTGGAGCAATCGGCCTTCGATGGAGAAATCTGCGGCGCTTGCCGACAATGCGGTGGCCAGCGTCAGCGCAATCAGCGGAGGATTCTTCGTTTTCATTTTCAGTCGCCTTTCGCCATCAGAAGAAGGGATTGTAGATGCCCTTCAGGAATTGCTGTATGATGAATGAATCGCACCCGTCCGGAAGAGCGACGGAAGACCCGGCCTGCACGGGGAGTGACAGGACGCCGTATTTGCTCGTACTGAATCCCGAAAGGAGGTCGACCGCGATGTGCGTCGAACTCTTGAAACCGCTGACAAGGTCGGTCCATTGGTCGAAGGTGCCGGTGAAGAGCACCGTCCCGGACGGGGAGCCGATGGCGACGTCCTTCGTGCCGTCGATCGTGTTCTCGATCTTCCCTGCCACGACGAACGACCTGGTCACCTTCAGGTCTCCGCCGACCTCGCAGGAACCGGCGGAGACCATCTCCGCCTTGAGAGGGCCTGCCTCGAGGCGTTCGACCTTTCGGGCCGTAGCCACACGCTCGGCGCGGTGGACGCCGCCGAGACGCTTGCGCGGCAGCAGCTCGCCGTAGCCGACCGGCTTGACGGAGAGCCAGGCGTCCGCGCCGCCGGCCGCTGCGATGGCATCCGCCAGCCGTTCGTGCGCGGCGTTCGGAACGGCTACGCCGGCCCCGTCGGAAAGCTCGACGTAGAACATGCCGTCGTTGTCGAACCTGACGGGCATCGCGCGTCCCCACAGAGGAGCGGTCTCGCCCGGCTGCGCGTGGTAGTAGAGCCGGAATTCGATCGTCATCGGCACCTTGGTGCTGATCTTCGCGCCGCCGCCCGCCGGCACCAGCTTGCCGTGGTACGCGAGCGCCATGTCGGCGTTCGCGGCGGCCGCGGCCGCGATGAACAATGCTCCCAGCAATGCGTTTCTCATCTCATTCACTCCTCTATCTGCGATACCGCAAGAATGCGCTTCAGCGCGAAGGTGCCGCGCATGGTGACTTCGCCCGTGCCCGAAAGCCCGCCGAGCGTCCACGTGCAGATGCCGTAGGTCACCTCGTCAGGGCTGTACTCCCACGTGGAGTCGCCGCTCTCCGCGTGCCACGCGAGCGTCAGGCGGTTCGTGACGGCAAAGCCCGCGCCGTGGTCGGGATGCCAAGCGTGGCGGAACGGATTGTCGCGCGCGTCTGCCGCGACTGTCCAGTCGAACTGCAGCAGGTTGCCGAACGCGCCGCTCGTCGCGTCGAGCGAACGGTGCGCCACGTCAGGAAACACCGCCGAAATCCGCCGCGCCGAGCACTCGGCCGGCACGTCGGTCGTCTCCGGCCAGAGCTTGACGGCGCGCGAGCCGTCCTCGGCGACCTCCTTCGCCGTGCCCACCGCGACGCGCTGCAGCAGATGCGCCGCGCCAACGTTGTCCACAAGCAGCAGCGCCTTCATCTTCATCTTGCCGCCGGCCGTGACCGGCGCGCCGTCCGAAAGACGGTCCACCTGCGAAAGCTCGATGTTGCCGTACCAGAGCCCCTTCGGATAGGCGGCGGAGTATGGCGAGTCCGCATCGAGCTTTGCGGTGACGGGCACGCGCACGCGCATCTTCGTGCCGCTCAGGTCCGAGACCGTGACAAGCCCCGCGAACGTCCGGTCCGCCGTGAAGCCGGACTTGTCGACCGCGAGCGCAAGCGTGCGCGACTCGCCGGCCGCAAGGTCGAAGTCGTGCGTCCCGAAGGAGGTCCAGCCGCATTCGTTCGTGCCGACGCGCGGGATGAACACCTGGAGCGGCGGCTTCTCCTCGGACGAAAGCTCGCTCGGCCCGTACGCCACGCGGATCGTGCGGTTCGTCGTTCCGGCGTTGGCCACGGAGAAAGACTGGAGCGACGTGCCGCTCCCGAACGCGAGCGTGCCCGAAAGCATCGCGGTCGAGACCTTGAGCACGCCCGGCCAGTCCGCGACGGCGTTCCCCTCGAACGCGTAGGCGTGGCCGCCCTGGAGCGTGGGCGTGCCGCGGAACGCCATGAGCTTCGTGTATTCCGGCGCGACGGCATTCGTCCCGCCGGCCTCGTATGGATTCTTGAGCGACTCAGAAGGCAGCGGCCCCTCGCGGAAATAGGCACCGGCGGTGACCGTCTCGCCGGCAGGTATCGACACGCCCGCGATCGTCGCGAACCCGCTCTCCGACGCCTGCCACGACACGCGCGGACACGCCGGAACGCCGTAGAACGTCTTGGTTGCAGAAGCGGCGGAATAGATCAGGTAGCAGCGTCCGCCCATGATCCGCTGGAGCGTGGAACGGTCCTCCTCGCCGCGCACCCATACGTAGAACGACACGGGCTTCTGCGCGATCGTGGTGCCGTCGCTCGCGATCTGCTCCGTCGCGCCATACACGCTCGACTCGTAGCAGCCCACGCGCTCTACCTGCGGGAGGTCGGCGAAGAAGGTCGCCGGATCGGGCGCATCGGGCGTGGATTCGAGGTACACGGCGTTCCAGCCGTTGGAGAGCGCGAGCGTCTCCGAGACGTGCCCGGCGAAAACCGCGGGGACGGCGAGCACGAGGAATATCAGGAACGTGCGTTTCATCGGTTACTCCTTGTCATTCGGCGCGGATCGTGTAGAACATGCTCGGCTCCGCCGAAGCCGGGACGAGGTACAGCGTCATCACGCCCACGTCCTCGTCCTCCCTGCCCGGGACCGAGCTCGACCATCCAGGTCTTGTTCGTGAGCGTCTTGGACGAATCGAGCGCGTAGAGGTGGCCGCCTGCGTACTCGAAGCGGAGGAGCGTCGAGTCCTGCCCAAACTGGAAGTCCGTGATGCGGAGGCGGTCGGAGGGGTCGAAGGGATTCGTGCCCGCCTTGTACTCGGCGTAGTTGGAGACGCCGTCGCCGTCCCAGTCCGCCGCCGCGTCGTATGCGGACTTGCCGTAGGCCTGCATCCACGGCGCGAGACCGGCGAGGTAGTCGTCGGACACCAGCACCGTCTTGCCGTCGTCGCCGTAGGAGAAGGCGGTCGCGGACGCGCTCACGAGGTTGAGGTTCGTGATCGCGTTGGCGGCGGCGACCGGCGGCATGGGCTGCGCCGAGACGTTCGTGATGCCGCCTTCGGAAATCACCACGCAGTTGAGCGCGTCGCCAACCGCGGCGCTCTTCGCGGAGGCCTCGGTCGAGACTGGGACCTCCAGCACGAAATTGACACCGCTCGACACGACGGGGTCCGTCACGCGCGAAGCCGCCAGCACCGTCCCGTTCGTCGAGACGGCCTGTATCGTCAGTCCGGCGTCCGCCGTCATGACC
>CACWSW010000061.1 GCA_902763655.1 uncultured bacterium | reverse complement strand
GAAGGTTGATGCGCCAGAGGATATCGCCAAACTGCCGAGGCTCTTGCTGAAGGACATCCCCGAGAAGGGTCCGGTGCCGGAAGTGACGACGGAGACGGTTGGAGGCACGAAGGTGATCCGCGCGAAGACGGCGGCGAACGGCATCGCCTACCTTGAACTCTACTTCGAGCTGGCTGGATTCTCGGAAGAGGATCTCTCGGACGCCGCGATCCTCGCGAACGTTCTGGATGAACTCCCGACCGCGAAGCGAAGCGTGCTTGAGCTGAAGAACGCGCTCGATGCGGGGCTGGGCCGTTTCGCGACGGAGGTCAAGGCGTACGCGAAACCGGGTGACGCGCGGCACGCGAAAGCATATCTGGTGGTGAGGGTTTCGGCGCTGGAGTCGAAGCTGGACGAGATCGTGCGGCTCGTGCCGGAGGTGCTGCTGGAGACGTCGTTCGCCGACACGAAGCTGGTTGGCGACCTGGTCAAGCAGCGCCGCCGGGCGATCGAGCGCGGCACGATGGGAATCAGCGGGCGAATCTACGCGGCGCGGCGCGCGGCGGCGTCGCAGTCAATGCGCGGCATGATGGAGGAGCAGTACGCCGGCATCGCGCATCTGCGGCGCGTTCAGGAGATCGACGACTCGTTCGGCACGAAGGGCGCGGCGTTCTGCCAGCGCCTTGCGGGAGTTTCGCGGCGCACGTTCGTGCGCGATGCGCTGATCGCGTGCCTCTCGGACAACGTCGCTACGGACTGGCTGGAGGGGCTGTTCGCGAAGTTTCCTGCGAGCACGGTGACACGGCGGCCGGCCTCGCGGCTGGAAATGCTGCCCGCCCGGCGCGAGGGCTTCCGCACGGCAGGACGGATCGGATCGGCGGCGAAGGCGTCCTTCCCGAACGCGTACACGGGACCGGGGCGCGTGGCGGCGAAGATGCTTTCGCTCGACTACCTGTGGAACGAGATCCGCGTCCTCGGCGGCGCGTACGGCGGCGGATTCCTGTTGCGGCCGGAAGGAGACGCGCGCTACCTCTCGTGGAACGACCCGAATCCGGTGCGTTCGCTCGGCGTCTACGACAGGTCGGGCGAGGCGCTACGCAAGGCCGTGAAGAACGAGCCGTCAATCGACAAGTACATCATCAGCACGGTGTCGGACACGGAACCGTACCAGACGCCGAGCGTGGAGACGACGCGCGCCGCCGAGCTGGTTCTTTCCGGGCGCACGCCGGAGGACCTACAACAACTGCGCCGCGAGATGTTGCGCACCACGAAGGAAGACCTCGTGCGTTTTGCCGGAACGCTCGATTCGCTCACGAACTCGCCGGCGATCTGCGTCATCGGCGGCGCGGCGCAGCTGGAGGGCTGCACGAACATGCTCGATTCCGTAGAGTCGATCACCCGATAACCAGACTAGCCGCTAACCGCTAACAACTAACCACTAATCACTAATATGTACACCGATATTCCATTGTGGTTGTCCATCCTGTTCCTCGTCGGGGGCTTGTATATGCTGGCGAAGAGCGCGGACGTCTTCATCGACAGCGCCGCGACCGTGGCGACTGCGCTGGGAGTCAACCCGTTCATCATCGGCATGGTGGTTATCGGTTTCGGCACTTCGGCGCCGGAACTCTGCGTGTCGGCGCTTGCAGGCTTTTCCGGGCACTCGAACGTGTCGCTCGGCAACGCCTACGGGTCGTGCAGCTTCAACATAGCGCTGATCCTCGGCGTGGCGGCGATGATCCGCCCGATCGTAGTGGTTTCGAAGAATGCGCTAGCGGCTGCGTTGGTGCTTGCGGCGATTTCCGTGTTTTCCTGCGCGCTGGTCGGGTTTGGCAATGGGTTCTCGCGCACTGACGGCGTGCTTGCGTTGGCTGTGTTTGCAGTGCTGCTGCCGCTATATTGCTGGTTCGACCAGAAGATGAAAGGTGAAGCGGGAAAGGTGAAAGGTGAAGGGAGAAGGGCGAAAGGTGAATGGGGAACGGGGGAATCCGCCTTCGCCAAGGTTAAGGCGGACAAGCGGAGAACGGGATTGGCGAAGGCATCTGTGTTGCTTTTGGTTGGGCTGGTTGGACTGGTGGGATTTTCGCATATCCTCGTGTGGGGAGCGGTGGATGCGGCGCGGGCGCTAGGAGTTAGCGAACTGCTGATTGGACTTACGATCATCGCTGCGGGAACGTCGTTGCCAGAGCTGGCGAGCGCTGTCGTTTCTGCCCGGAAGGGCGAGCACGAGTTCGTGCTGGGGAACATCATCGGTTCTAACATATTCAACACCCTTGGGGTGGTGGGGCTGGCTGGGACCATCTCGCCGTTCAAGGACGTTTCGCCGTACATCCTCTCGCGCGACCTGCCGACGCTTGTGCTGCTGTCGCTCTCGATCGGATTATTCGGCGTCAACTTCAAGGAATGGCGCCAGCCCGGGCGTATCGGGCGCTGGGAGGGGGCGCTTTGGGTCATTGCTTTTGCTGTCTATCTGGGAATCATGATCTACCAGGAAAGCGGAATGTCTGCTCGCTGACACGAGTAAATTCGCCTCTTCGGCTTGTCGGATGAACGTGCGATTGAATAGCGAATGAAGGACTCCGAGAGGGGGAACCCCAGTTGCATGAGGGAAGGGGTTTTGATAGACTACCCACAGAGAAAAGCAAAGGACAACGACGATGAAGGATGACATGTCAAGGCAGGCTTTGATGGGGAAGGACGTCGGCATCGCGGCGTGCATGATGCTCTGTGCGCTGGCCGCGCCGCAGGCGGGCGCCGTCGACGGCACCTGCTGGCAGGCCTCCAACCCGATGAACTGGAGCGGGCACAACTACAGCTGGGTGAACTGCATCGTCGCGCGCGACGGCGGCGTGGCCACCTTCACGGCCGGCACCCGGATCAACCAGGACGAAAACAACCTCGTCCTCGGCGGCATCGACTTCACGACCTCCTCCCCGTACCTCTACGGGAAGGACATCACGCTCACGGGCGACGCGTTCCTGCGTGGCACGAAGTACCTCTCCGGAAACACGTGGCAGGCTCCCAAGCCGGTGATTGCGGCGAAGCTCAAGGGCACGGGCTCCAATACGATCACGAAGAGGGGCGTGGCGGAGATCACGCTCTGTTCTCCGTTCACCGACATCGGCGCGCTCGACATGGCCGAGGGCACGCTCGTGATGACGAACGCGCCGGCGACGTTCCTCACGGACGCCGCAGTCGCCTTCCGCGGCGGCAACGTGGCCTGGCGGCCCGTCCTCGCGGCGGGCCAGTCGGCCTCCGCCACGCTCGGCGCGACGGGCGGCATCTCCTATGGAACGGGATCGAGCGAGATCCACGTCGCGCACGGCAACGGCGCCTCCGCCACGCTCACGCTCGGCCCGCTCACGCGCGAGCCGAACGGCACGCTGTTCATCGTCCCCGAGGGCGGACTCGCCGCGCTCGGCGTGACGGAGTTCGTGAAGTGCGCCACGCCGCCGCCCGTCGTGAACGGCATGGTCACGCCCACGATCCTCGCGCGCGACAACTCCACGAACGGCTGGCCGTTCGCCTTCCTCACCTACGACGCGGACCGCGGCTTCGTCCCCGCCGCGTACACGGCCGGGCTCGACGGCGGCCCAACGTCCATCGCCTACGTGGGCGAGAACACGGTGCTCACGAACGACGCGCACGTGTACGCGCTCGTGGTCGACCACCGCGCACGCCTCGTGATCACGAACGGCGTCACGCTCACCGTCGGCGACGGCGTGAACCCGGCGGCCGTGATCTTCAACGCCCGCTCGGCCGACACCGACTACGACCGGTTCGAGGGTGGCGGCACGCTCGCGTTCGGCAATTCCGAGGGCATCATCTACCACAATGCGCCGTCGGCCGGCCGCGGCATCTACCTCTACACCGCAATCACCGGTTCGGGAGACCTCGACCTCGTGAACGGCAAGGGGCCGTACGCCGCGTTCTTCTGCACGGGCAACGGATTTCTCAAGCAGGAAGGCGCGCTCCATGTCTCCTGCGCGCGCGTCTGGCCGAACAATACCAACATTTCCCCGAACAATGACGAAATCTACCTCCACGGCGGCGACCAGTACCTGGGCGCCCTCCTTCTCGCAAGCGGCACGTATTCGAAGCATTTCCACGTCGGCGGAATCGGGAGCTTCAGCACGGACACAAGGGGCGTGATCGCCATAGCCGATTCCACGCTGACGCTCAGCGGCGCGGTCACGCTGATGGACGACAGCCTGGTGAGCACGTACTACCAGTCGAACCCCGGCACGCTCAACTTCAACAAGCCGATCGACGGCACGGGCGACCTTTCGATGCGCCTTGAGAGGGGATGCACCATCAACCTGAACGCCACCAACACCTACTCCGGCGCCACCGTGATCGAGGCGACGCATGCGACGTCGCCGGGCACGGTCTCGCTCGGCGCGGGCGGCACGTTCGGCGACGGCCCCGTCACGGCGAACCACCTGTCCGTCATCCTGTTCAAGACCAAACCCGGCGCGTCGATGACGAACGCGCTCGACTCGACCGGCACGGTCAAGTTCGAGTACACATCCACCTTGGTCACCCGTTCCAAGATTCCGACGCCGAACGGCATGGACTTCGACGGGCCTGTCTCCGCCGCCACGCTGGAAATGAACAGGGGCACGGCGATCGGCGTCGGCACGAACCTGACGGTCGGCGCGGTGACGGGATCCTTCGGCGAAAGCGTGATCCGCGCGACGCGCGGCGGCGTGGCGTTCACGATCGGCAGGGACGGCGCGGACAACGAAGTCGCCGCGCGCCTTGAGGACGGCGCCGGGTCGCTTTCGCTCGTCAAGGTCGGCACGAACACGGTGACGCTCTGCGGCACGAAGACCTACTCGGGCACGACGACGATCGAGAACGGCACGCTCCGGCTCTCCCCCGCGATCCTCGAAAGCCCGGACATCGCCTATTGGCTGGACGCAACGCGCGCGGACACGCTCACGTGCGACGAGAATGGAAACGTGACGACCTGGGCCAGCGCGAACGGAAACGGCGTCTCCTTCGTCAAAAACGGCTCGCAGCTGCTGCCGAAGTATTCCGCCAACTTCCTGAACGACAAGCCGTCCGTCGTCTTCACGGCGACCGGCACGGGAAGCGGGACGTACAACAACCTCATCGGCAACAAGTCCGTGACGCAGCGCTCCGTGTTCATCGTCACGAAGACGACGGCGACAACTGCTGCCGGCGCGGGGTCCTATCCGGGCATCTTCGGCGCAAACGGAAACGACTACGGGCAGCGCATCCAGGACGGCGCCACGCACTGGCGCACGGCCTCCACGAGCTACACGTACATCACCCCGGCGAACAACCTGGCGGTCAACGGCGTGATGGGAAACGGCACGTTCACGATGAACGTCCCCTACGTCCTCACGATGATCCACGCCGACGACGCGCTGAATAACACGGGGCCCATCTTCACGCCCAATCTCGGCGGGTACAGCGCCAACGGATACTATAACGGCGGCATTTCGGAAGTCATCGCCTTCAACCGACTCCTCAGCGAGGCCGAACGCAAGACCGTGGAGAACTACCTGGCCGCGAAGTGGGGCGTGAACGCGCAGCTGCACGCCAACGTGGAACCGACGCAGACGCTGCCGCCGACGGCGAACGTGGTGCTGCGCGCGCCCGGCGCGCTCGACCTCAACGGGGCCGACCAGACGGTCGCCACGCTCGCGGGCGAGGGCATGATCACGAACTCCTCGCCGAACGCCGCCACGCTCACCGTGACGGGCGCGTGCAGCTTCAGCGGGAAGATCGCCGGGAACGTCACGCTCGTGCGCGGCGGGTCGGGCTCGACCGCGCTCGACCTGCGCGGCGCGGGCAACGTGACGTTCAACGGAGGCGAGACGTCCCTTTCCGCCTACGACTACACGCCGCCGCAGGACGGTCTTCTCTACTGGCTCGACGCGTCCTGCCCCTCGACGATCCACACGAACGCCGCCGGCACCGTCACGAACTGGTCGAGCCGCGTCGCCGACATGCCGGCGGGACCCTTCAAGCTCGCCTGGGGCGCCGTGACCTACGACGAGGCCGTGCCCAGGTTCGGCGGCCTGCCGGCCGTGCATTTCGCCCAGCACGCGGGACTCGTCGCGCAGAACGAGACCGACACGTGGACGCTCTTCCTCGTCGCCTGCTACGACGGCGCGCAGACGCAGTTCGCAGGGCTCTTCGGCTGGTACGGGAACGACTTCGGCTTCCGCGTCGTCGACACGACCGGCAAGAGCGTCAACATCGGCACGGGCAGCGCCTGGACGCGCGTGGGCGACTACCTGCGCGTGAACAAGGTCCAGCACACGTCGCTGACGACCTCGAACATCACCGTGCCGAATACGGCACCCTACGTCCTCTCCTGCCGCCTCGCGGGCTGGCAGAAGACCGTCGCGAGCCGCGTGTGCCGCAACGCCCTCAACGGATACTTGGCCAACAACCGCGGCGCCGTACAGTGGATCGCAGAGGTGATCGCCTACGACCGTGCGCTCTCCGACGAGGAGATCAGCGACGTGGAGAGCTACCTCTACGACAAGTGGGTCGCCGGCGGCGGCGTGGAGCGGAACGCGCGCGTCTGCAACGGGACGGGCGGCGTGGCGCTGCAGGGCGGCGCAGTCATCAGCGCATCCGCGCCGGTCGCGCTGAACGCGCTTTCCGCCGGGACGGGCGGCGGCACGGTGAACGGCGACGTGTCGCTGGACGGCCCGCTCGTGGTGGAGGTCGACGCGAACGGCGACGTGCAGACCGTGCGGATCAACGGCGACCTGACGATCGGCGCCTCCGCGACCGTGATCGTGAACGACTACACGAAGACGGACAAGCGCGAACGGTATACCGTGGTATCGGTCTCGGGCAACGTGACCGGGACGTTCGCCTCCTCGAACGTCGATAAGCCGTGGCATCTCTACCGCGTCGGCGGGAATTGGTACCTCCTCGGTGTCGATGGCACCACGTTGATCTTCCGCTGAGGCGGCGGGCGCGTTTTGCCCGCGGGAGGGGCATTTGATAGACTACTGCACAGAAAAGTAAAGGACATGATGCGATGAACAATTTGACAACGACTCTGTGTATCGTGGCTGCCGCGGCGAGCGCGATTCTCCCCGTGTCGGGTGCGACGACGGGCGCGGAAAACCTGGTGCCGCGTAGCGAGTACAACAAGTACAGGCTCGTCTACGATCTGGACGTACAGAAGGACATGCCGCACTTCGGATGGGGCGTACAGGCCGTGCCCTACAACATCGACCGGTCGCGCCAAGTGGCGAAGGGTGGTTTCAGCCGCGTGGCGTATTTCGTCGAGACGGTGACGACGAACGGCGTCCACAACTGGGTGTGGGTGTCGCTTGACGCGTTCACGGACGATGCGAGCGCGCTCGGTGTCCCCTCGCACCGCATGGGCAAGTGGTTCCAGCAGAAGGTGAAGAACCTCCGCATCTGGAGCAACAACGAGACGATCGTCCACCGCGACGGCTCGCTCGTTGACGAAGGCAACATCGAGTTCTGGCCCCAGGGGTACGGCAAGGCCGGGTCTCTTGGCCTGCCAAACGCGAGCAACAGCGCGTACGATTTCGACGACGGACCTAATGCCTACACCAGCAACTACGGCTCGATGCAGATTCACGACTATAAGGCGAGATGCACGCTTTTCGGCTTCAACGGCTGGCAAAGCAGCAGCATACAGCTGGGCGTGGGCACGAACGTGTCCGGCGGAGAGCCGGACTGGACGGGCATCGCCAACGGCAAGCTCTACAAGGTCGCCAAGATGCAGGTGTACGTGATGGACGACGGGGCGGATGCGACGCCCCCTGAGTTCCTTTCCGCCGCCACGCGGCAGGGCGGCACGGAGATCGTGCTGACATTTTCCAAGCCGGTCGCAGCCGATCAGGACTTCTCCGCCGCGATCGCCGTGAGCGGCGCGGCGGTGCGCAGCGAGAACCGCGACGCGGACGACTGGTCGCGGCTCATCGTGCGCGTCGGCGCGGTTACGGGCGGCACGGTCTCCGTGACGGCGACGGGCGTGAAGGACGCCACGCCGCGCGGGAACGCGATGACCGCGCCTGCCACGCAGACGGTTTCGGGCACGTTCCTCCCCGCCGAGGTCGTGGCGCACGTCTCCGCCGCCGCGCGTGCGGGTTACGATCTCATCTACGCCTACGACCTTCCTGTAGAGGGCATGTTTCAAAGCGTGCCTACAGTTCCGCCGATGGGGCTCAAGTTCAGCCGCCGCGAGGCGCACGTGGACTATCCGAAGACGTTCGACCGCATTGGCTACTACATGGAACTCGTCACGACCGCCGGCGTGACGAACTGGGTGTGGACAAGTTGCGATGCCTGGACGAACGACTTGACAAGCCTTGACTTCCCGTCCTCTCTGGATCTCTCCACCGAAACGACTCCCGTCTCGAACCTGGACGTGGAGTCGAACGTCGCCAGCGTGACGCAGGGCACGGGGCTTGCGGGCGGATCGGTGCGCATCTCCTGGGGTAGCAGCAACGCCGATTCGACGATGCGCATGATGAACGGCGATGCGACACTCTGGGCGGTCAACGATTTCCAAAATTACTCGTCTGGCTGGATTTGGTGTGGCATCGGCGTGAACACGTCAGGCACGGGGACGGCGGACTGGCGGAACATGGGCAACTCGACCGTCGGCTCCACGCGCTTCCGCCGCCTGTACGTGATGGTGCGTCCCGTGACCGCGGCGCCGGCATCCGTCACGGACTACCCCGCGCCGGCGGACGTTCTCTCGCATGTCCCCGAGGCGGCGAACTACGCGCTTCTCCAGGACGTCACCATCGACAAGACCGCGAACCACTTCGACGAAGCCGAGAACTACGCGAGTCACATCGTGGACAACAGCGCCGCGTTCGACGGCAAGTCGTTCCGCCGCGTAGCCTACTACCTGCGCTACATGCAGAGCGGCGCGGAGAAGTGGGTGTGGACGAGCTTCGACGCGCCCTCGCAAAGTCTTGCCGACATCCGCATGCCTGACAGCAAGGCGCAGAACTTCGCCTCGCGCGTCGCCAACATGAACGTACGTTCCAACGTGGACGGCGTGCAGACGGGCGACGGCATCCAGACGGGGTTCGTCGAGTTCTTCGGATCGCGTCCCAGTTCAGCTGCCTATCTCGGCGTTCCCAACGGCGGAAGTTCCTATCAAGACATTGACTACTCGCCCCAACCTTCGGCGGAGCCCTGGGGGTCGTTCATGGTCAACAACTACGGGGCGAACCAGTTCGTCCTCTCTGTTCACGGATTAACGTATCACACGACCGGTATCGCGGCCGGTATCGGTAACTACAGCGTCTCCGGCGACAAGAGCTGGATTTTCAAGTACACCGTTTCCCAGGGTACGTTTACCGACGTGAAGCTCTACGTGTTCGTGCAGGAGGGCCCCGTGCAGACCTTTCCTCAATATCTCTACACCATCGCGGAGACTGGCGGCCGGCGCGCGTGCGTCCTCTTCGAATCGGACGTTCCGGACGCGCTGCTCGATCCGGCGGCATACGAGCTCTACCCCGCCGTCGGCATCAAGTCCGTCACGCGTTCGACGTTGGACGCGCGCGAGGCCATCCTCACGTTCGCCGAGCCGCTCGCGGCCGGCGCCACGTACAACATTGCCGTCGTCGCGGCGGCGAACGGCGCAACTGCGGAGCCGCGCAAGGCCGCGAACCGGAAGTTCACGGTGCCGGACGAGACGCTGCCGAGCGTGTTGAGCGCGGCGAACATCGCCGAGATCGGCGACTACGAGCTCGTCTACAAGCACACCTTGCCCTCGGCGAAGGCCTCCTCCTGCGGCACGTACGGCGCGCCCTACGTCCTCGACAAGACGCGCTTCAAGGGCGACTTCAGCTTCGACCGCGTGGCCTACGCGCTGCACCTCGTGGGCAAGGACGGTTCGGAGAATTGGGCTTGGGCGTCGATGGACGCGTTCACGGACAATGCTTCGGAGCTTGGCATCCCGAGCGAACGGCGCAAGGCGCTGACCCAGTGCATCGTCACGAACCTCGTCGTGCGGCACGGCTCCTCGGGCGGCACGGCCCCCACCCTCACCGACGGCGACTACGCCTACGGCAACATCGAGTTCTTCCCCGGCAACTACGGGGCGGCCAACGGCAAGAATGTTCCGGGGGCGAATGCCAGCAACTATGACTTCGGCGACAGCCCAAGCACGTACAAAGGCACCGTGTATTGTTCGTTCCAGGTACACAGCTATCTCGCCGGGCAGACGGTGATGGCCTTGAACTACCTTGGGGGCGGGGATGGCTGGAGCGCCGTCACCATCCCCAACGTCGGCATCGGCAACTCGACCGGCAGCAATCCGGACTGGACGGTGTACTCGGACGGAAACGCGGGCTCGTACACGACGCGCGACCTGTACATCTTCGTGCGGCCGACGGCGCGGGGGCAAACGGACGCGCCGGCGTTCGCGGTCGCGCCAGCGGATGCACAGGTGATGATCCACGATCCGCTCACGCTCGTCGCGTACGCGCCTACGGCACTGAGCTACCAGTGGATGAAGGACGGCGAGCCGATTTCAGGCGCGACGGGCACGGCATTGGATGTCGCGACGATTCGACCTGGCACGGCGACCTACTCGGTGACGGCCACCGACGCGGCCGGCCATTCGGCCACCGCCTCGGCCCAGATCAAGATCATCTCCGGCGGCACGATGATGATCTTCCGATGAGGGGTCTAGGGGCACGAAATGGTATAGGCTTATAATTTCGTGCCCGTTTTGCTGATTTGATTTTCGGGCACGAAATCACATTGAACCTTGATTTCGTGCCCGAAATCTGGTATCTGTCTGCAAAACTCGTTTAGGGAGGCCAGATTATGTTTGTCGGCAGAACGGATGCTTTGAACAGATTGGGCGGACTTTGGCAGAAGTTTACGCCCTCTCTCGTAACCGTACGCGGACGAGCGCTTGTTTACGATGGAAAACTCGCGCCGGCAGTCCGCACCGAGCACATGCTTGATTTCGTGATCCCTGCTGAGCGGTTCTTTGAGTAGAAACGGCGAGGATGAAACAAATGCTGAAAGGGATTCTGTTTCCCCTTTCGTTCACATAAAAATAATCCCCCCTCGGCATCCCGATGTTTTGATATACTGTCTGCCAGTCATCAAACTGTCCAATGAAAGGAACGCTGCCATGAAACATTCATTCGTACCGCGAGTCATCGCCCTCGCGGTGTTCGCCTTGGCGGGACCGTGCGCGGTGGCGGCGGATTCGATGACGAAGGTCTACGTCAACGACGGCGAGACGTACGAGCTTGACGTTGCCGGAACGGCCAACACGGCGAACAATGCGACCGTGCATGGGAGCTACACCTACTACGGCGTGAACCTCGTTCTCGGGACGGGTTGCACGGTCAAGCTGACGGGCGCGGCGGGCGATGGTTCCGACTTCACGCTGAACGCCGCCGTCTATTGTCCCAGCGGCAGCTTCACGATCGACGGCTCGGAGTTGCAGGGATACTCTGACACGCTCCGCTGGTGCGGATGCGCGTACGCCCCGTACGGCACGGCCACGGTCAAGGGCTTCAAGCGGATCGTCTTCGGAAACACCAAGGTGCTGGTCGAGAACACGACGGCTTCCGTGGCGATCAACGTGGGCGACGTTCTGTTCGACGATGCCACGGCCGAGGGCCTCGTCTTTACAAATACCGCGGCGATATGCCGGGCGCTTGCCACGTGCCCTTACACCGTCGCGCCGGGCACGGTGTTCTGGCCCGCCTACCGGGATGCGTTGTCGGCCGAGGGCGACGTGTTCGCGCCGGACGGCTGGACGCTCGGCATCGTCAACACGGGATCCGTGGCGAATGCGACGATCCGCGTCCCGGACGGCTACAACCTGCCGTTCCGTCCCTGCGGCGTCCAGTTCGCCGAGGGGCGCATGGGCAACTGGGGAGGTATGGCGAACGGGCTGCGGCACAACCTCGTCCTCGACGGGGAGTCCGCTCGACTCGACATCTGGAACAACGCGGCGGGAACGGTCCGGTTCACGGGCGACATTTCGGGAAGCGGGTCGGTGTCCTTCCGCGGACAGTCGGCGAACAAGATCACGGTGGCTTTCTTCGGACGCGCCGCCTACACGGGCAAGACGACGATCCGCAGCAACGTCAGCACCGCGACGGGAAACGACACGATCGTCTTCTTCGACCCTGCGCCGGCGTCTTCCTGCCTTGAACTGGGCAATGCGCTGTCGGCCACGTACAAGTTCCACCCGTATGGCTACCAGACGTCCAACACGGTCATCACGGTGAACGCGTTCTCCGGCGTGGACAACGAGGTGGACGTCGTGGAGGTCGCGACCAACCAGACGATCCGCGTGGGGGCGGTGTCGGGCTCGATCGCCTTCAGGGGGCCCGAAAGCGGACTCGTGGTGGTCGATTCGCTCGCGGCCGACGCGCATGTGCGTCTTCTGGACGGCGTGCGCCTGCAGGTGAACGCCGTCGGCGTCGGCGCCGACGTGGTGCTCGGCGCGGCGGACGACACGGCGAGCGGCTCGTGGCATCTTTACGGACCTGACAATGGAACGCCCGTCTGGCTCCCGATATCCGAAACCGTGCCGGGCGGACGGATCGTCTACGGCGGCAACTTGGTGCTGAATCGCAGCTGGACGGCGAAAGCGGCGCTGTGGCTGGATGCCACGGCGGCCGACTCGGTCACGTATTTGCGTGACGTCAACGCCGATGCGACGTCGGTTCCCGAAAACGGCATCCTCTGGTGGCGAGACCGTCGTCCGGACCAGACGACCTACGCCATGGCCCAGGCGCGTTTCGCGACAAATTCCACGGCGAACATCAACTCGTTTCCCAACCTTTACCCCCTGTACAAGAGCAACGGCCCGAACGGTTTGAGCTACATCGACTTTGAACGAAACCAGTCGCGGCTTTATGGAATGAGCGTCGGTGCCGCGCTCAGCAACCCCAAGAAAACCGGTTGCAAGGCAGTGCCGTCCGCCTACGCGATTGCCGTGATGAAGTGCGCGGACAGTACCGGACTCGGCACGTCCGTCTTCGCCGGCAAGACGTGGGACTACTATTCGCGCGGCGGCGCGGGGGCGTCTAAGCCCATGTTCACGAACGAGACGATCGCCGTCCACAAGGACGGTACTGCCGTGGCCTCGCCCACGACCACGCCGTTCGACACGAGCTGGGGGATCTATTCGTTCACGGCATCCGAACCCGTCATCGGCCTCGCCTGTCTGGATCCCAGCAGTTCAAACTTCACCGGCGGATTCTCCTTCGGCGAGATCATCCTGTTCGGCAAGGCGCCGACGGACGCGGAGAGAATGCTGGCGGAGAAGTACCTTTCCGACAAGTGGGGGCTGGACATTTCACATGCCGGAGCGGTTCTTCCCAAGACGCTGGACTTCGACGTGGCTGGGCCGGCCGAAACGGCATTGCTGACGCTTGGCGACGACTGCCCGTACGACCTGACCGTGAACGTGAACCTGGCCGACGGTCTTGCGGACGGCATCTACCCGCTCGTGACGTACGGCGACGTGCGGTCCTACTCGCTCGGTGCCGTGACGGGGGATGCCGGACGGCATGTGTCCCTTGTGTGGCGGGATGCCGACTCCACGCTCTGCCTGAACGTCGCATCGCGCGGCACGACAATCATCTTTCGTTAAAGGAGCAGACCATGAATCGAGTGTTCGGAATTGCGGTGTTGGCGTGCCTGGCGGCGTGCGGAGCTGAGAACCTGCCGCCGGTGGAGACCGACGTGCTCGTGGTGGGCGGCACGGCGAAGGGCGTGGCGGCGGCGGTCGCGGCGAAGACGGAAGGTGCCGACGTGTTCCTCGTCACGCCGTTCACGTACCTCGGCGAGGACATGGCGGGCACGCTCGAACTCGGCCTGCCGGACGGGCAGAAGCCGACGACGGCGCTGGTGAAGAAGCTCTGGGCGGGCGCAAGCGACCTGGCGGCGTACGACTACTGGCCGGACAAGAAGAGTCCGCATCCGCGCTGGATCTACAAGAACGACTGGTGGGAGCGCCTTTCCGAGTACGGCCGGCCGCCCAGTCCGTCCGATTCCGTGTACTACGACTCGGACGTCTCCTACAAGTGCGTCCTACGCACCCGCGCGAAGGTGCGGCGCGTGGAGGTGATCGCGTTCGAGCGCCGGACGCGCGAGGGCGAGGGCGCGACGGGGCGCGTCACCGGCACGTTCCTCGACGGCCCGCGCGCCGGCGAGTCGTTCGAACTTGCGAACTGCGGGCTTGCGTTCAACGTGGCGGGCGACGCCTACCAG
>CACWSW010000060.1 GCA_902763655.1 uncultured bacterium | reverse complement strand
ACCGTTCAGTCCGTTCAAGCTCAACGTCGGCGGACGCGGCACGGGTCCGAAGGATTTCACCGAGGGGAACTCGTGGCAGTACACGTGGCACGTGATGCAGGATCCGAAGGGGTTGATTGCGGCGATGGGCGGGAAGGAGAAGTTCCTCACGAACCTGAACGGACTCTTCTCCCAGCCGGAGAAGGTCGAAGGAATGGGATTCGCGCTCGACGCGACGGGCCTCGTGGGACAGTACGCCCACGGCAACGAGCCGAACCACCACACGATCTACCTTTTCCAGTACGCGGGGCGTCCCGATCGCACGGCCGAACTCGTGCGCGAGGTGTGCGACCGCTTCTACAAGCCCGAGCCGGAGGGCCTCTGTGGCAACGACGACTGCGGGCAGATGAGCGCGTGGTACCTCTTCAGCGCGATGGGCTTCTATCCGCTCAATCCGTGCGGTGGCGACTACGTGCTCGGCGCCCCGCAGGTTCCAAAGGTGGTCATCCACCTGGGAGGGTCGCGCTCCTGCGCGACCGCCGCCGAGACGGCGGCTCTCCATACGGGAGGGTCGCAACTTGTTGCGACCGCGGGCGCAATAAATTGCGCCCCTCCCGCCGCTGCGGACGCGCAGGAGCGCGTCCCTCCCCGAACATTCACCATCATCGCGAAGAACCTGTCGAAGGAAAACAAGTACGTCAAGTCCATCACGCTCAACGGCAAGCCTCTGACTGGGAAAGCCGCCATCCTGGCGGCGGAAGTCCCCATCCTCCGCCATGCCGACATCATGCGCGGCGGCGAACTCGTTTTCGAGATGACAGGGGCGCAGGTGCCGCCGCCGGCATTTGTCACGCAGGAGGACGCGTTCGAGAAAAAATGCGACGGCGCGTTCTGGCATGTGCAGGGCATCGCGATTTCGGATGATGCGGTCTACTGCGGCCTGCTCAAGAACATCGTCAAGTTCGACCTCGCCACCGGGAAGTGCCTCAAGGGCGTCTCCGCGCCATACCACACCGGCGACGTGTGCTGGCACAACGGTCGTCTCTACGCATCGGTGCTGTCGAACTTCGAGGCGGCGCGGAAGAATCAGGCCGACGGACGCGGCGTCATCCAGGTGTACGACGCGGACCTCAACCTGATCCGCGCGCGGGAGTTCCCGATGGGATTCGACGGCATCGCCGCGCTGGACGGCGTCCTCTACCTGGGCCGCGGCGTGGCCGGAGACGGGATCAGCCGCACGTGCCGCATCGTGCGCGTGAAGGAGGAGACGCTGGAGTTCATCGACGAAGTGGAGATCGAGCCCTGCTTTGAATTCCGTTCCGCCGTGCAGGACATCGCGACCGACGGGCGTCATCTGTTCCTCTCGTTCTATCCCGTGAAGGGGCCGGTGGGCATCGCCGTCTATACGAAGGATCTCCGGCTCGTCAAGACGTTGCCGGAGACGTTCTCGAACGGCTTCGACCGCCTGCCCCGCCGGTTCCAGCGTCCGGGCGCCCCGACGCTCTTCGGCGTCTTGCGGTCCTTCACGCGCAAGGACGCGCAGGGGCTTGCCGTTCCCGGGTATTCGGCGTATCTGCAGACCTTTGCATGGGACGGCGTGGCCCTGCGCGACGTGACGCCGCCGTCCGCCCTCGCGCTGCGCGACCGTCCGTCGCGCTGGCTCAACCTGTTCAACGGCAAGGACCTTTCCGGCTGGACGCCCAAGATCCGCGGCTACAAGGCTGGCGAGAATCCGGGAAACACCTTCCGGGTGGTGGACGGCTGCCTCTGCAACCGCTATGACGACCCTATGTACGCGGACGGCTTCAAGCAGCGTTACGGGCATCTCTTCTACAACCGGCCGTTCTCCAACTACGTCCTGCGCGCCACCTACCGCATGCCCCTGCCGCAGGTGAAGGGCGGCGAAGGATGGGCCAACTACAACAACGGCATCATGCTGCACGGGCAGACGCCGGAGTCCATGGGCATCGACCAGCCGTTCCCAGTTTCGATCGAATACCAGCTGCTTTCCCGTGCGCGGAAGGGGCAGGCGCGGTCCACGGCGAACCTCTGCACGCCGGGCACGAACGTGGAGAAGGACGGGAAACTCTACACGCCGCATGTCCTCAACTCGACGTCGCGGACGTGCGAGCCGGACGCGTGGACCACTGTGGAGGCCGAGGTGCGCGGCGGCGAGCGGATCATCCACCGCCTCGACGGCCGGACCGTCCTTGAATACGAGAAGCCGCAGTACGATCCGCGCGACGGCTCGGCGAAGAAGCTCATCGAGGCGGCGGGCGGCGACTTGATCCTGCGCGGCGGAACGATCTCGATCCAGTCGGAAAGCGCGCCGACGGACTTCAAGTCGATCCTGGTGCGTCCGCTGGCGCTGCCGTGAAGGGACGGAACGGCGACAACCTTAGGCTTCTTGCTGATATTCCGTATGGGCTATTGCAACTTCAATCTGAGCGAGGTCGGGCGGAAGTTCCACGACGAGGAGTGGGGCGTGCCCGTCCATGACGACCGCAGGCTGTTCGAGTTTCTCGTGCTGGCGGTGATGCAGTGCGGATTCACATGGGAAATGATCCTGCGCAAGCGCGAGGTGTTCCGCCTCGCCTTTGACGGATTCGACTTCGACCGCATCGCCGCCTACACGGACGACGACATCTCCCGTGTCCTTGCGACGCCCGGCATGATCCATTCGCTCGCAAAGGTGAAGGCCATCATCGGCAATGCGCAGATGGTTCGCCGCCTACGCGCGGAGCACGGCAGCTTCAGCGCGTTCCTGTGGAGCTACACCGGCGGACGGACGATCGTCTACGACGGCCATGCGAAAGGCGATATTCCCGCCGGGAACGGCCTTTCGGCCCGTATCGCGCGCGACCTTCGCCGCCTCGGCATGAAGTACGTGGGACCGACGACGATGTACCTTTATCTCCAGACGTGCGGACTCGTGAACGACCATAGCGAGGACTGTCCGCGGTTCGCGTTTATCAACAGCCGCTATCCGACCGTCTGCAAACGGCGTGACCACGAGGGCGCGATGCGAGGGCAAGTCGTTTCGCTACGAGACGCCGCTGCTGGACGGACAGTTCACGCTTTCCGTCGTGGTGGACGAACGAGGAACGGTCAAAACCCTGCTCGTTGACTGCGCGAGCGGCGACGAGTACGTGCAGCACCTCGTGCCGGCGGCAGTCGGCGCGTTCGTCGGGCGCGTACGGCGTGAGTTCGACGATGTGCTCGACCGCATTGACGCGGCATGTTTCGTTTCAAAGCGCTAGGCGGCTAGTGACGATTTGGCATGCGGGGTTGACAGTCGAAGGGGATTATGAGAAAATACAGCCGTTTTCAAAACGGCCGTTTTCAAAACGAATGTTTTTAAGAGGAGCTATATGAAGTTTGTCGGCAGAGCTGAAGAAATCAAGATGCTTCGCAGAATGAGGGGAAATTCTGCCGAAGAAGCTCAGTTTATTGTCATTACTGGCCGTCGCCGTGTCGGGAAGACGGCGCTTTTGCGTCATGCGCTTGAAGATGGAGAGATTCCGTATGTGCATTTGCCGATTACTCGGCAAAACGAGAAGACGCTCTGCAGGGAACTGCAAGCGGAAGTCGAGCAAGCACTTCATTTAGGGATTTTGGGCTCATGCGAGACGTTTTCTGACCTTTTCAAGGTCTTGATGGTGGCATCGACGAGCAGTCGGTTTACGGTTGTCCTGGACGAATTCCAGGAATTTGACAGGATTAATCCAGCGGTATTCAGCCAGGTGGCGGCAATATGGGACGAGTACCACGCTACTTCACGAATCAATTTGGTCGTCTGCGGCACGGACGGAATACGGGGAGTTTCATGTTGCGTCCGTTCAAGGTGTCTCTGCTGAAGCAGATCCTTTCCGAGAATAGCCCAGGCTATTCGGCGGACGACCTGCTTGCCCTTTGGACGGTCACCGGCGGCGTGGCACGTTACGTGAACATGATGATGAACGCCAAGGCGTTTACCCGCGAAGCGATGGTCAACGTCATTTTCTCGCCGGGCTCTTCCTACCTCTCCGAGGGACGCGCCACCACCACGACAGCGGAGATGAAGAATCTGCTGGGGGTGGATGTCAACGGCTATCTGACCAAACTTGAAGACCAGTATCAGCTGGTTTCAAAGAAGCAACCCATCTTTGACAAGCCCACGGGCAAGAATTGCCACTATGAAATCGATGACTGTTTCTTCCGCTACTGGTTTCGGTTCGTGTTCAAATACAGGGGGTACATTGAGCTGGAGCGGTATGATCAGCTGCGTCAGATCGCATTGCGGGATTTTGACGTGTTCAGCGGATACGCGCTTGAGCGGTACTTCCACTGGAAGTTTGCCGAGACGACATCGTATGTGAACATGGGGGCGTGGTGGGATCGCAAGGGATCGGAGGAAATCGACCTCGTCTGCGAAGACGAACTGGGAGGGGAGATGGCCTTCTATGAGGTCAAGCGCGATCCAAGGCGGTATAGCAAAGAGAAGCTCTTGGTTAAAGTCGAGGCGTTTCTTGCAAAGAATCCCAGCAAGCGGCAACTTCGGCATACGATCGGCCTCCTTTCGCTCGCCGACATGTAGCAGTTCTTCAGCGCCAGGGGCTAATGAAGATTTGACGTGCGGGGATTGACAGACGAGGGGGGATTATGAGAAAATGCAGCCGTTTTCAAAACGAATGTTTCTAAAGAGAAGCTGTGTGAAGCTTGTTGGCAGAGTTGAAAACATGGGGACAGGCCCCGGAATTAAACAACATGAAAACCCAGTCAAAAGTTCTTTTCAGCATCTTCTTGCAGGTGTCGGCCGCCCTCGCGTCGGCCGCCTCCGCTGAGGGCGGCAAATCCTTCTCGTCCCCCGACGGACGCGTCTCCTGCGTCTTCTCCCTTGACGGCGGCCGTCCCGTGGCCGACGTCTCGTTCGGCGGACGGACCGTCTTCCGTTCCTCGCTTGGCGTGGAGCGGGGCGGCCTGCGCGTGCTCCGTTCCGACCTGCGCACCGTGCGCAGCTCCTGGAAGCCGGTCTGGGGATTCCGCAGCGAGTATCCCGAGAACTACACCGAACTTTCCGTGAAGCTCGGCCGCGCGGACAACGGAAATCCGGCCGAGACGCTGTACCTTCGCTGCTACGACGAGGGGTTCGCGGTCCGCGCGAAGTTCGTGATGGAGCCGTACACGGTCTCCTCCCTGTCGGGCGAACGCACCGACTGGCGCTTCGCCCCCGGTGCCGCCGCCTGGGCCATCCCCGGCACGGAGTCCACGTTCCCCGCAGACCCCATCCCGCTCGCGGACCTCTCTCCCGACAAGGCCTGGCGCATGCCCCTCACCGTCCAGGTTCCGGGCGTGGCCTACACCAGCATCTTTGAGGCGCATGTCGAGCACTACCCCCGCAGCTACGTCCACGCCGAACGCGGCATCCTCTCCCCCCGCTTTGCGATGGGCGTGAAGGAAGGCCGCGGCGAGACGCTCACCCCCTGGCGCGCCGTGGCCCTTGCCGCCACGCCCGCCGAGCTCGTCGCGCGGGCCTATCTCGTGGAGAACCTCAATCCGCCCTGCGCCATCGCGGACCCGTCGTGGATCAAGCCCGGCTTCTGCGTGTCCGACCTTGGCAACTTCGAGCTCCGCACCCACGAGATCGTCGCCGCCGCCCAGTCCGCCGCCGCCACCGGCGCCAAGTACATCCAGATCGACTGGGGCTGGTACGGCACCGAATGTCCCTGGACCGACGACGACCGCGCCACCTACCTCTCCCGCCATCCGGAGAAGAAGTCGGACGCCACCTGGGTCGAGAACTCCCGCGCCGATCCGTTCACCACGGCCGTCGGGACGGTTCCCTACCACCCGTACTGGTCGTACAGCGGCCGCACCGGCGTGGAGATGGACATGCCGAAGATCGTCTCCGAGCTGCGCGCGCACGGCCTCGGACTCTGCCTCTACGTGCACGGCGCGATCCTCGAGAACGTCGACCTCGACGCCCTCTTCGCCACCTACGCCAAATGGGGAGTCGTCGGACTCAAGCCCGGCTTCGTCGGCTACGGCTCCCAGGCCACCACCGACTTCATCCGCCGCCTCGTAGCCGTGGCCGCCAAGCACCGTCTGTGGCTCGACATCCACGACCTCCAGCTCCCCGACGGCATCGAGCGTACGTGGCCTAACCTCATGATCACCGAAGGCGGCGGCGGCGAGGAAGGCAACCATCCCGTCCGCCAGGACGTGACCCTGCCGTTCACGCGCTGCCTCTGCGGTCCGTTCGACTACACCCCCGCGCTCTTCAACGCCGGCAAAGCCGGCGCCACCAAGCTCCACAAGCTCGCCATGTTCGCCGTCTATCCCGGCGCCACGGCCGTGATGCGCGGCAGCATCAGGAACCTCGTGGAGAAGGATTCCGCCGCCGTCGAGTTTCTGCGTGCGTTGCCGTGGAACTACGACGAGACGTTCGTCTTCGACGCGGAGATCGCCCGCCACCTCACGGTCGTCCGGCGCAAGGGCGATGCGTTCTACATCGGCGGGCTCACGGGCGACGCCGCCCACGAGACCTCGATCACCCTTGACTTCCTCGCGCCCGGCCGCGACTACGTCCTCACGCTCCTGACGGACGACCTGGCGGACGCCTCCGTCCCGCGAGGCTACCGCCGCGAGACCCGTACCGTCCGCAAGGGCGACGTGCTCGCCGTGAAGATGTCCACCTCCGGCGGCTTCTGCGGCACAATCGCGGATAAGCAATGACGAGGTGAGCGGCCTAGATCTTCACAAGCTTGTAGTCGCCGGAGCCGAGACCCATCCGTTCGCCTTCGGAGATGGCATCCTGCCAGCGCGTGACAGGGTGCATTGTGGCGAAGATGTCGCCATGCGTGTCCTGGCCAGCCAGACTGCAGTTCGGCATCACGGGGGCGGCGTTGCAGAGGTCGGCGCATGCCTTGTCGAGCGCCACCGGGTCGAAGGACGCGGCCATGCCGATGTCGGGAACGAGTGGTGCGTCATTCATCGGGTGGCAGTCGCAGTGCGGCGAGACGTCGCATACGAACGAGATGTGGAACGCGGGCTTGCCGCGCACGACCGCCGCCGTGTATTCGGCGATCTTTCCATGCATCACCGTGCACGGCTCGCCAAAGTCGGTAACGATGGCATCGCGGTTGCACGCGCCGATGCAGCGGCCGCATCCGACGCACTTCTCGGGGTCTATGGAGGCGACGCGGCGGCCTTTTGCGTTCTTCTCGACGGTGCATGCGCCATGAGCGCACTCTTTCGTGCACTTGCCGCATCCGATGCAGTTGGACTGCTCCACCTGGGGATGGACGCTCGAGTGCATGGCCTTCTTGCCGGCCCGCGACCCGCCGCCCATGCCGATGTTCTTCAGCGCGCCGCCGATGCCGGTCATCTCGTGGCACTTGAAGTGCGTGAGCGAGATGATCACGTCGGCGTCCACGAGCGCGCGGCCGATGTACGCCTCCTTCACGTACTTGCCGTCGGGTAGCGGGACGGCCACGTCGTCCGTACCCTTGAGTCCGTCGGCGATGATGATGTGGCAGCCCGTGGAGAAGGGGGAGAATCCATTCTCGTAGGCGATGTCGATATGGTCGAGCGCGTGCTTGCGCTGGCCGACGTAGAGCGTGTTGGCGTCCGTGAGGAAGGGACGGCCGCCGCGCTCGCGCACGAAGTCCACGAGCGTCTTCACCCAGTTCGGGCGCAGGTAGCTCATGTTGCCGGCCTCGCCGAAGTGGAGCTTGATGGCGACGAACTTGTCGGTGAGGTCGATCTTGCCGAGTCCGGCGGTCTTCAGCAGGCGCGCGAACTTCTGCTGCAGGTTCTCGGCGTCCGAGCAGCGGAAGTCGGCGAAGTGGACGATGGGTTTCATTTTTTGGCTCATTGCTTTCTCTACAGGTAGGGGGATTTAAACTACGAAAGACACGAAACACACGAAAGGATGCGAGGTTAATAGGTCTTTATTGCGATGCGGCGGAACTCGATGGGGCAGCCTTCGCTCTGGAGCTGGATCTTGCCGCGCGTCGGCGAGAGGCGCGTCAGGCGGTTGATGAGCTTGCCGTTGAAGTAGAACTCGGCCGTGTCGCCCATGCAGACGAGTTCCGCGGTGTTCCATTCGCCGATCCGGTTCTCGTTCTTCGCAGGCCGCACGTCGAAGGTGTCCGTCCAGTCGCGCGCGATGTCGGAACGGCAAATGCGCGCGTTGCCGGTCAGTCGGACGGTCTTGCCGCCTTCCTTGTGGATGTAATGCTTGCCGCCGAGCATCTCCGTGCCAACCTCGCCTTCGACGAAGATGTCGGGGCGGTCCTTCCGCCCGACCGTCCACAGGTCGCCGGACGCGCCCACGATGAGGTTGTACTCGTGCGAGAGCATCCACGTGTTCCCGAACCCGCCGTCGGGTCCGATCGAGTGGAACAGGATGCCGCTGTCGGGAGCCTTTGTCTTCTTGGGTCCCCAGTTCGGCGCGCCCGTCCAGCGGTATTCGACGAGCAGCCTGTAGTCCGAGAACTCCTCCACCGTGGTGAGGCATCCGAATTCCTCGCCGCTCACATGTATCACGCCGTCCTTCACGGTGAACACGCCCTTTGGATCGACGTTCACGCCCCGGCCGCGTATGTACGTGTACCAGTTGGTCAGGTCGCGTTCGTTGAACAGTTCGCGCATTCCGGCGTACTCGTGGTCGTACATGCCGATGCACCCTGCGAGGCATGACAGGCCGAACAGGCAGGTAGCCAGTTTCTTCATAGGTCGAATTCTCCTTGCGTGAGAGTTGATGGAGATGGCGCGGGCGCGGCGGGCGGCTTGCCCGCCGCGGCGAACCGCGCGAGGAAGTCGTCCTCGGATATGACGGGAATGCCGAGCTCCTTCGCCTTCTTGTTCTTTCCGGAGGTGGAGGTGACGTCGTTGTTTATGAGGTAGCTGGTGGACTTCGATACCGAGCCGGCAGTCTTGCCGCCCAGCGACTCGATGAGCGCCTTCAGCTCGTTGCGGTTGGCGAAGTGGTGGACGTCGCCGGTGATGACGAAAGTAAGGCCGGCGCAGCTGCCGCCCACAGGCGCGGCGGCGGGCATGGACAGCGTGACCAGCGAAAGCAGGTCGGCCACGAGCGCCTGGTTCGCCGGCACCTTGCACCACTGGACGAACGCTGCGGAGCGGACGGCTCCGAGGCCGTCGATCTCCGCGAAGATGTCGTCGGACGGCGCGTTCGCGGCCTTGTCGAAGAGCTCCTGCGCGCTGGAGACCGTGCGCAGGAGTCGCTTGGCGACGTCGATGCCGCAGAGCGGGATAGCGAGGGCCACGAGGAAACGGGTCGCCTCGCGCGACCGCGCGGCCTCGATGGAGTCCGCGATGTTTGCGGCGGACTTGTCGCCGAAGCCCTCCATCATCGCGATGTCTGCGCGGTGCTCGCCGAGCCGGTAGATGTCCGCGACTGTCTTTATCCAGCCCTTGTTGACGAACTTCGCGAGCGTCTCGCCGGCGAGGCCGTCGATGTCCATGCCGTCCTTCGAGACGAACCGCATGAACTTGCGCAGTTCGCGGGCGGCACAGCGGTCGTTGGTGCAGCGGAGCGTTCGCGTGCCGGACTCCGCCTCGCGTACCTCGGTGGGCGCGCCGCAGACGGGACACGATGACGGGATCTCGAACTTGCCCGCCTTGCGCGTGACTGCGACTACCTTGGGAATGATCTTGTTGGCCTTGATGACCGAGAGTTCCGTGCCCGGTCCGCCGATGCCGAGGCGCTCGCACTCGGAGATGTTGCAGAGCGAGGCGCGCTTGACGGTGGTGCCCTCGAGCGCGACAGGCTCGAAGACGGCTACCGGCGATATGGATGCCACGGCGCAGGACCATTCGATGCGCTCGAGCGTCGTCGCGGCCGTCTCGTCCTGCCACTTGAACGCCAGCCCCGCGCGCGTCGCGTGGTGTCCGGTCACGCTGCCTGTTTTCGCGTACGCCACGTCGTCGTACGTCACCACGAGTCCGTCGACCGGGTATGGGTTCGCCTTGCTGGTGACGCGGTCCGTCCAGCGGTCGATCGTCGCTTGGATGTTCGTTTCGGACGGCGTGTCGACGCGTTCGCGCTCGACGGCCTCCAGGCCGATCTCCTCTAGCCAGTCCATCTGCGCGCCCCAGGAGGCGAACTCCCTTTCCGCGTGGACGAGCGAGAAGGGTATCCACCGCAGCTTGCGGCGCAGCAGCTCGTCGACGGCCTTCACGCCATCCGAGTCCTTGAGAGTGAGCGATCCGGACGCCAGATTGCGCGGGTTCGCGTAGTCTTCCTGGGACTCGGCGAGGAACGCCTCGAAGTCGGCGTACGAGATCACTGCCTCGCCGCGCACGACAAGGTGCCCCGTCTCCTTCACGCGCTGCGGGAGACCGCGGATGCCTGGGGCGAGATGGGTGATGTTGGTGCCCACGTGGCCGTCGCCGCGCGTCACGACCTTGCTCAGCCGGCCGTTGTCGTAGGTGACGACGAGCGTGAGGCCGTCGAGCTTCCACGATATCCAGATGGGCCTGTCCTCGGCCCACTTGGCGATGTCCGCCACCTTCTTCGTCTTGGCGAGCGAGAGGGCGGCGAACTCGTGCGCCTCCTTCTGTCCTGCCACGTCGTCGGCGGAGACGCGGTTGGTCGGCGAGTCGGGCAGCACGACGCCGGTTTCCGACTCGAGCTCCTTCACCTGGTCGAAGAGGGCGTCCCACTCGAAGTCCGTCATCAGCTCGCCGCGGCCATTGTAGTAGGCGTCGGCGGCGGCGTTGAGCCGCGCGACCATCTCGCGCATCTGTTCGATTCTGTCGTCCATCGCGAGCATTATACCAAATCACGGGCGTCGTTGTGTGGAGGAAAGGCGTGGGGTTTGATATAATGGGCGCGCAGAAGGAAAAAGGCAAAAAGCGATGACGAGAATCGTGACGACAGTCGTGTGCCTGGCATGTGCGGCGGGCGAATGTACCGGGATCGTGGAGACGCGAGGAGAGTTCGTGGCGCCTCCGGTGGAGGGGCATGTGCATGCCTCGACCATCTTGCCGCTCAAGGGAGAAGGCGAATACCTGGCGGCGTGGTTCGAGGGGACGAGGGAGGGCGCGCCTGACGTTGCGATACGCGGCTCGCGCCGGATTGGCGGGCGGTGGGAGCCGGTGCGCACGTTCGCGAAGGTCAATCCCGAGTCGCCGCACTGGAACCCGGTGCTGCGTCGGGCGGACGACGGACGCGTAGAGCTGTTCTTCAAGGTCGGGCGCAACTGCGCTGACTGGCGGACATACGTGCAGGAGAGCCGCGACGATGGCAAGACATGGACACAGGCGCGCGAGCTGGTGGCAGGCGACGTGTCTGGCGGTCGCGGGCCGGTCAAGAACAAGTGCCTTCGGCTGAAGTCCGGGCGGTGGCTAGCGCCAGCGTCGCGCGAGTTCGATCCTGCGGCGAAGTGGGAGCTCAAGACACTGTGGCGCGCGTTCGTGGACATCTCCGACGACGACGGGCGGAATTGGCGATCTTCGCCGCCGTTCCCCGTGCCGGCCGACGCTCCGGCGCGTGGCAAGCGGCCGTTCGGCATCATCCAGCCAACGCTATGGGAGGACGCGCGTGGCGTCCATGCGCTGATGCGCGCGACGGACGGCTGGATATGGCGTACAGACTCGGCCGACTGCGGCGAGACGTGGTGCGAGGCGTACCGTTCGCCGCTCGAGAACATCAACTCCGGCCTCGACTGCGTCCGCGCGTCAGACGGCCGGATATTCCTCGCGATGAACGGGCCGAGCGACGGAAAGGGATGGGGAACGCGCAACCATCTTGAGGTGAAGGTGTCGGAGGACGGCGGCGAGACCTGGAAGACGTTCGTGGTTCTGGCCGAGGACGGTCCGAGGCAGAAGGACGGGCGGGGGACGGAGTTCTCCTATCCCGCAGTGCTGGAGCCGCGCCCTGGCGTGCTGGCGATCACTTTCACGTGGAACCGCCGCCAGGTGCGGTTCGTGGAGATTCCGATCGGCGGGAACCGCTGACGGCAGAGACAGGATTCCAACAAAAGGCAAAGGACAAGAGAATGGACACAGGAGTGGTAATCATCGGAACCGGCTTGATCGCGCGCTTCCACGAGGAGGCCGTGGGGAGTATTCCCGGATTGAAGGTGGTGGCAAAGTGCCGCAGGACGGACGACTGGGACGCCGCGCTGGCGCAGCCTGGCGTGGGGCTGTGCCTCGTGGCGAACGCGAGCGGCGCGCACGACGAGGCCGTCTTCGCAGCCGCTCGGCACGGCGTGCCGGTTCTGGTTGAGAAGCCGATCGCCATCACGACGGCGCGGACGGACGCGATGATCGCCGCCTGCGACAAGGCCGGCGTGCCGCTAGGATGCATCTTCCAGACTCGTTGGAGCGACGAGTTCGCGCACCTGCGCGCCGCGGTGGACTCGGGCGAGCTCGGCCGCATCACGTATGCGGCGGTCCACGTGCCGTGGTGGCGGGACGACTCCTACTACACCGGCTCGGACTGGCACGGCACAAAGGCGATGGACGGCGGCGGCGCGCTCATCAACCAGGCGATCCACATGGTGGACTGGCTGACGGCGCTGATGCCGCCGGTTACGGACGTGAAGGCGTTCACGGCGACGCTCGCGCACCAGATGGAGGCGGAGGACACCGTTTCGGCCGCGCTCCGCTTCGAGGGTGGCGCGCTCGGCGGCGTGTACGCCACCACGGCGAGCTTCCCCGGCCGCGGCAAGCGCATCGAGATAACAGGCACGAAGGGAACGATCGTGGTGGAAGACCCGCAGCATGGCTCGTCGAACGCGGGGGCAATCCCAACCGAGCAGCACCGCAAGTGCATAGCGGCGTTCATGGAGTCGGTTCGCGGCGGCACGCCCTATCCCATAGACGGGCACGAGGCGCGCAAGCCCGTGGACCTGATAGAGCGCATCTATCTCGACGCCGCTTCACAGGCGCGCCCGTTTTTGGTAAAATAGCGGCCATGAAAAACGATGAACTGTGCCCATGCGCCTCGGGAAAGACGTTTGGGGAATGCTGCGGTCCCATTCTGAACGGCGACCGCAAGGCCGCGACGGCGGTCGAGCTGATGCGCGCGCGCTACAGCGCTTACGCCGTCGGCAACGTGGAATTTCTCTTCGAGTCCTCAGGCCCTGAGGTCCGTAGCGAGTTCGACGAGAATACCACCCGCGAGTGGTCGAAGTCTGCCACCTGGGAGGGGCTGGAGGTAGTGGGAACCGAGAAGGGCGGACCGGACGACGATGACGGGTTCGTCTCTTTCGTGGCGCGATACTCCGCAAACGGCCAGTCCTGCGAGCATCGCGAGCAGTCGTACTTCAAGAAGATCGACGGAGAGTGGCGCTTCATCGACGGTGAGATCGAGAAGAACAAGCCGTTTCACCGTGAAGAGCCCAAGATCGGGCGCAACGACCCGTGCCCGTGCGGGAGCGGCAAGAAGTACAAGAAGTGCTGCGGGAAGGGGAAATGAAGCCGGCCGCGTTTCTTTTCGACCTCGACGGCACGCTGATAGATTCCGAGATGCTTTGGACGCGCGCCATCGTGGACTGGCTCGCCGACCAGGGCCAGCATACTACCACCGAGGTATTAGCGCCTCTCGTGTTCGGACACAGCTGGCTCGACATCCACGCGACCATACTCTCCGAGTTTTCCGCTCTCGGGAAGAGGACGCCGATAGAGGACGCGCGCACGTTGCGCCCGTACTACACGCGGCTGGCGACAGATCCTGCAAAGCTTGTGATCCCGGGCAGCGTGGACTTCTTCCGCAAGGTGGCTCGCATCGCGCCATGCGTTATCGTCTCCGGCTCGCCGCACGACGATGTGGCGGCTGCGGCGGAGCTTTGCGGAGTCAGTCACCTGGTGAGGTTTGTCCTCGGAGGCGAGGAGTACGGACGAGGCAAGCCGGCGCCGGACGGATTCCTGCAGGCGGCGTCGCTCCTTGATGTCGACGCGAGCGAATGCGTGGTGGTGGAGGATTCGACCGCAGGAGTCGCGGCCGGCAGGGCCGCGGGCATGCGCGTGATCGGACTTGACCGGAACCGACTTGTCCAGCAGAACTTCGCGGGTTGCGAGTGGCTGGTGCACGATCTTTCGGAGATAGATGTGGCAGCGGTGTTTGGCGGTGAAGGGTGAATGGTGAAGGGGTGTTGACCAGGAGTTTAAAAGTCAAAGGGCTTATGTAGAGATGAACAAGAGCGAAAAACTTATAGTGACGCTGCTCGGGCTGGTGCTGGTCTGGTGGATATGGCAGTCGGTCGGCGACCAGAAGAAGGCGGCGGAGACGCAGTCGCGTCAGGCGGCCGCCAGAGCCAGTCAGTCGAAGGCCGTTAAAGACCTTAAAGACTCTAAGGGCACTAAAGACCTTAAAGACTCTAAGGGCACTAAAGACCTTAAGGACTCTAAGGACCCTAAAGACCTTAAGGACGTTAAAGGCCTTAACGAGACCAAGGCTGTGCCTCGTGCGCCGGAGCAGCTGGCGACGCTAAAGAACGGGCAGCTGGAGCTGACGTTCTCGACGCATGGCGCGGTCATAAAGAAGGCGAGGATGCTCCAGTACGCCGAGCGGCCGGGTGCGATCTCGGACTCCAATCCGTCGGTCGTGCTGGACCTTTCCGCCAGCCCGGCGCTGTCGCTGTCTGGCGTTCCGGGGCTTGATGCCGACGCGGACTATGTCGTGGCCGAGAGCCGTGCCGATGCGGTAGTGTTCACGAACGCGTTTTTGCGGCGCGAGGTGTCGCTGAAGGATGACTACCGGATCGAGGTGGCGGAGACGTTCGCGCAAGGGTGTCCGCTTGACGCGGCGACGGCGCTCTCGCTCGGGAGCATGTCGCTGGGCTCGTCGAAGAACGATATTCTCTCCATTGACTCCTGGATTGTCGCCGACGAGAAGGGCAAGAGCCACGTGGAGCATCATGGAGACGACGGGCCGCTGAAGAGCTACCTCGCCGGAGGGTTCGGCGGGTGCAGCGGCAGCTCCGACGCGTCCGCCATGCCGCCACGTCAGAAGGTGGCGATTCCTGGCGCGCGCAGCTGGCTTGCCGTGAAGAACCGTTTCTTCGTGACGGCGCTGACGGGATTGACCGGCGACTCGGGATTCGTCGCGACGATAGACCGCGACATGGCGAAGCGCGAGTACGTGCCGAAGTCGGTGGCGGCGGCGATGATGTCTTCCGCGCTTCCGGAGAGCCGTGCGCGCAGCTACGTCCTCTATCTGGGACCGAAGAAGCAGAAATTGCTGTGGAACCTCGGCCTGAAGGACGTGATGGAGTTCGGCATGTGGCGGTGGTTGTGCTATCCGATGGTATGGGTGCTCAACTTCTTCAACTCGCTGATACCCAACTACGGCGTGGCGATCATCCTGATGACTATCCTCGTGCGTCTGCTCTTCTGGCCGTTGACGCACAAGTCGACCGTGGGGATGCGCAAGATGCAGGAGATTCAGCCCAAGCTCAAGGAGATACAGGCCAAGTTCAAGGACAACCCGCAGCGCATGCAGCAGGAGACATGGCAGCTGTATCGCGACCACAAGGTGAATCCGCTGTCGAGCTGCCTGCCGATGCTGGTGCAGATACCGGTCTTCATAGCGCTCTTCAACGTGTTGCGCTCGACGGTGGAGCTGCGCTACGCGCCGTTCCTGTGGATATCGGACCTCTCCGAGCCGGAGGCGCTGTTCGCGAGCTGGTTCCCGTTCGGCGGTCTCAACATCCTGCCGCTTTTCATGACGGGACTGACAATCCTCCAGAGCGCGTTCACGCCTACGTCTGGCGACAAGAACCAGCAGCGCATGATGATGATAATGATGCCGCTGTTCATGCTCGTCATGTTCTACAACTTCCCGAGCGCGCTTTCGCTCTATTGGGCGCTCAGCACCGCGTTCGGCGTCGTGCAGGCGTGGTGGATCCGCAAGAAGTACACGCCGACGCCCGTGAACGCCGGCGTGGTGGAGCCGGACTCGGTGGAGATGCCCGTCACCCGCCAGATGCGGAGACACGGGAAAGGTTAAAAGTTTAAAAGTTTAAAGGGTTAAAGGGTTGAAAGGTTGAAAGCTTAAATGGACATCATTTCTACAGAGGGTGCGCCGAAGGCGCTGGGGCCGTATTCGCAGGCTATAAAGGCCGGCGGATTCATCTGGTGTTCGGGACAGATCCCGATCGACCCGGCGGCGAACGCCGTGACGGCGACGACCGTCGAGGAGCAGACCCGCCAGGCGATCACAAACCTGAAGAACGTGCTGGAGGCAGCGGGCTCAGGGCTAGACAAGGTGGTGAAGACCACGGTATTCATCAGCGACATGAACGACTTCGCCGCGATCAACGCCGTCTACGCCGAGATGTTCGGCGACACGAAGCCTGCGCGCAGCTGCGTGCAAGCGGCACGTCTGCCGAAGGACGTGAAGCTTGAGATCGAGGCCGTAGCCGTCGATGAACAGTAGGCGTACAGCGGCTTTTGCAGTCTGCCGCTGGCGGGCGACGCACGAGTTCACGAACGAGCTTCTGCCGGCGGCCTGCGCAGACCGCGCTTTCGTGCAGGATCTCGTCTACACTGTAGTGCGCAGGTACCGTCCGCTCCGCTCCATCCTCGGCGAACTGATGAAGACATGGCCGAAGGGCGAGCTTGAGGCGCTCGTTCTGGTGGGGGCTGCGCAGATACTCTACATGCCGGACGTCCCAGACTTCGCCGCTGTCAACGAGACGGTGGCGGCCGCCAAGGCGAGCGGACGCGAGAAGCGGCTCGACCGCGTGGTGAACGGAGTATTGCGCAATCTCCTTCGCCGACGCGACGAGTTCGAGGCGAAGTTGGCTGTCGCGCCGCTTGCGGAGCGCGAGAGCTATCCAAATGCGCTCGTTGCGCGCTGGGTCGCGCGCTACGGCGAGGCCAATGCCGAGGCGTTGGCGAAGTGGCACAACCAGCCAGCCGAGACATGGCTCGCTTTTAAAGACATTAAGGTCTTTAACGACTTTAAGGTCCTTAACGACCTTAATGCCCCTACCCCCCCTAAAGTCCTTAATGATCCTAATGCCCCTAAAATCCCTAAAGCCCCTAAAGTCTTTAATGACCTTAACGACCTTAATGACCCTAAAGCCCTTAATAACCTTAATGACCCTAATGACCTTAACGGCTTTGTCAGGTTGCCGCGTGGGCGGAAGGTGACCGAGGTGGAGGGGTTCGCGGAGGGTGCGTTCGTGGTGCAGGATCCTGCGACTGCGGAATCTGTGGCTTTGCTGGACATAGCGCCAGGCCAGTCCGTGCTCGACTTCTGCGCGGCGCCTGGCGGCAAGACCGCGCAGATCGCGTGGCGGCTGAACGGCACGGGGCGTCTCGTCGCGCAGGAGGTCAACCCAAAGCGGCTCGTTCGCCTAAAAGAAAACCTGGCCCGTCTGCGCCTCGATTCGGTTGAGGTGACGCAATCCGTTGCCAGCATCGGCGGCCGAACTGTGTTCGACCGCGTACTGGTCGACGCTCCGTGCTCGAACACGGGTGTGCTGCGTCGGCGGCCTGACGCGCGCTGGCGCTGGAGCGTGGACCACCTGAAGCAGCTGGTGGGGCTCCAGGCGCAGATTCTCGACGCGGCGGCGGCTCATGTGGCGCCCGGCGGGCGGCTCGTATACTCCACCTGCTCCAACGAGCCGGAGGAGAACGGGGAGCAGGTGGCGGCATTCCTGGCAAGGCATGAAGATTTCACCGAAGTCGAAAGGCGCGAGTCGGTGCCGTTCGAGACGGGGCATGACGGCGCGTTCGCGTGCGCAATGGAAAGGCGGCGGGCATGACTGGCACATGGTATGTCCTGCACGTCAAGCCGCGCACCGAGAAGAAGGTGATGGCCTACCTCGAGCGGTACGGCTTCTTCCGCTACCTGCCGCTGCTCGTGAAGGTGACTAAGGTGCAGCGGCGCAAGGTCAGGCGCGAGCTGCCGATCTTCCCAGGCTACGTATTCACCTGCCTTTTGCCGGACCAGCGGATCAAGATGCTGCAGACAAACCTCATCGTGCGGACGATACCGGTGTCTCAGCCGCGCGAGATGATACACCAGCTGCGTCAGGTCAAGCGCGCGACCAAGGCGACCATACAGGAGATGAAGAAGCTGTCGCACACGTTCAAGTCTGGAGACTACGTGCGCGTGAAGGTCGGGCCGTTGCGCGGGACGGAAGGATACGTCAGGTACGACGGCGAGCAGGCTACAATATGCCTGAACGTGGAGATACTGGGCTCGGCCGTGGAGCTGACGATCTCGCCATCGGATGTCGAGAAGATTCGATGACAGTATGCTTGGAGGTTCCCCAATTTTTCGGGCATAAAAACAGCCGTACCCCTGTAAACGAAGGGTGAAGTGGCGATTTGCGCATTGCCGCAAGTGAAAATTCGGC
>CACWSW010000059.1 GCA_902763655.1 uncultured bacterium | reverse complement strand
GAGGCGGCGCCCGGCCGTCAGGTCCGGCGCCCACTCGCAGTCGAACGCCCAAATCTGCTTGCTTGCCTGTTGCATGTCACAAGTATATCACAATCACGCAGGGCGAGGCGCGTGCATCGACTGTATCGCCGCGGCCAGCACTGAGAGACCGAAGATGGCCGCCGTTTCGGCCCTGAGGATTGTCGGGCCGAACGATACCGGCGTCGCCACCTCGAGAAGCGCCCGCAGCTCGTCCGGCGTGAAGTCGCCCTCCGGCCCCACGAACACGCCGAGTCCATGGGGACAGACCCTTTCGGCCATCGACGCCGCCACCTCGCGCCACATCGGTTCCGGCGGCGGATCGGCGATCGCTCCCGCGAAAACCCGGCCGCACCCCTTCGCCAGCTCCAGCGCGGCGCGGAAGTCCACCGCCTCGAGCACCTCCGGCAGCCACACGGCGTCGCTCTGGCGCGCCGCATCTGCGGCGATCCGCCTCCAGCGGTCGGCCTTCGCGGCGCGCTCGTCCGCGTCCAGGCGCACTATGCACCGTTCGGAGATGACCGGCACTATCCGCGCCGTACCAAGCTCGACCGCCTTCTCTATCGTCCAGTCCCAGCGGCTCCCCTTCGTCACGCACGCGAAAAGCGTCATCTTGACCGCGGGTGGCGGAAAGGCGGCGATTCCGCCGTCCGCGCGCAGCGTGCCGCCGTCCCACCTGTATCGCCGCGTGCGGCCATTCCCGTCGAAAAGCTCCATCGTCTCGCCCGGCTTCGGACGCACCACCTTAAGGTGCCGCGCCGCGTCCGGCGGCGGCGTCACCGTGTCCTGGGCCATGAGCCCATCTGGAACAAGCAATCTGTGCATGGCGAGATTATACCACAACCATTTGGTATAATGTGCCCCGCCATGCTGGAAAGTCTTGCGGTCGTCGCCCAACAGGTGGGCATACTCTTCGCGCTGATGGCAGTCGGTTTCGCCTGCCACCGGACGCGCTTGCTGTCGGAGACTGTCGTGCGCGGCATGGTCGACCTCCTCATGCTGGTGGTGACGCCGTGCCTGATCGTCCACGCCTTCGAGCGTCCCTTCGAGCCACGCCTCCTCGCCGGTCTTGGGTGGGCGCTCGGCGCCGCGCTAGGCACGCATGCGCTAGGCATCCTCGCATCGTTCTGCGTCCGCGACAGGGACAAGCGCCGCGAGAGCGTGCTGCGCTTCTCGGTCATCTTCTCGAACGCTGGCTTCATGGGTATCCCGCTCGAGCACGCCCTCCTCGGCGACGACGGCGTGTTCTACGGCGCTGTCTACGTGGCCGTGTTCAACCTCGTCTGCTGGAGCTACGGCCTTGTGGTGATGGCGGGCAGCATGAAGGACGTGCGCGTGCGAAATGGCCGACATGAACACGCCCCTGGCGATGACCGTGATCGGCTGGTACCTGGGCGCAGCCTCGTTCCGTCCGGCCCTCACCTGCGGCGGCGCGTACC
Organism: uncultured bacterium; assembly: GCA_902763655.1. GTDB lineage: Bacteria > Verrucomicrobiota > Kiritimatiellia > RFP12 > UBA1067 > RUG572. The sequence goes on along the minus strand of CACWSW010000059.1, from coordinate 37,442 downwards.
TCTCGGCGCTGCTGCGCCTCTGCGCGATACCGTGCGCCGTCCTGGGCATCCTCTGGCTCTGCCGCCCGCCCGAGCCCGCCATGGCCGTGGCGACCGTCGTGGCGGCCTCCGCTCCCGTCGCCGCGCTCACCACGATGTTCGCCGCCCGCTACGAGCGCGACGTCGCCGTCTCGGTGGGGCTCGTCTCCCTCACGACCCTCCTTTCCATCCTCACCATGCCTCCTCTCGTCGGCTGCGCCCTCTGGCTCTTCGGTCGCTGAGCGGATTGCGGCGGACGGGGCGTTGTGGTAAACTTTGGGACGTCATCCGGCGACATGCGCGGACGACGCAACAAATCCAGACCAAGGAGATACGAATGAAGATAGCAGTCACTTGCGCCATGGCGACGGCGCTTACGGCGTGCATGGCCGCGTTCGCCCTGCCGATGGGCGAGAAGATTCCCCACGGCGCTTACGGCGTGCATGGCCGCGTTCGCCCTGCCGATGGGCGAGAAGATTCCCCTGTGGCCCGACGGCAAGATGCCGGACGCGCAGGACCACCAGATCGCGGCGACCACCGAAGAAGCAAAGGCGCCCGGCTTCGACCGCGCCGCCAACCGCATGCCGCACGTGCAGTGGTTCGACGCCGTCGAGGGCGCGCCCAAGACCGACACCTGCATGATCATCATCTCCGGCGGCGGCTACCAATGCTGCTGCGACGGCCCCGCCTTCGCCCCGCTCGTGCAGAAGATGCTCGAAGCCGGCATCCACTGCGTCAACCTCACCTACCGCACGCCGCGTCCCAAGGGCATACCGCTCTACCAGACAGCGTGGGAGGACGGACAGCGCGCCGTGCGCCTCGTGCGTTCCATGGCCGCCGCGCGCGGCTTCAATCCCGAGAAGATCGGCGTGATGGGCTGCTCCGCCGGCTCGCACCTCTCGGTCATGCTCGCCACCAGCTCGCAGACTCCCGCCTACGCGCCCGTGGACGATCTCGACAAGACGCCCTGCCACATCAACTGGGCAATCCCATTCTGCCCCGCCTATGCGCTCACCGACGGCCTCGAGGGCAAGAACACCACCGAGGGCAACGGCCCCGACGTGAAGCTCAACCCGTCCTTCAAGTTCGACGCGAAGACCTGCCCGATGTGCCTCTTCCACGGCGGCGTGGACCCCTATTCGCCCATCGGCTCCACGCAGATCTACCGCCAGCTCCGGCGCATGAAGATCCCCGCCGAGCTGCACCTCGACGCCGACCGCCCGCACGGTCCCGTGAAGGCGCCCGCCTACGAGCGCGCGCTCGAGTTCATGCGCCAGATCGGCGTTCTCGGCAAGCTCGGCCGCCCCGTCGCGCAGGACCACCGCTTCATGCCCGGCGCCACGATCCGCACAGAGAAGGAGATGCTGTGGCCCGAAGGCAAGACGCCAGACCCTTCCGAGAACCAGCAGTACGCACCATACCTAGTGTGGTTCATCCCGGAGAAGATCACGACCAAGGCCATCCAGGTGATCGTGCCAGGCGGCGGCTACAACTTCTGCAACTTCAACGGCGAGGGAACGCCCGTCGCCCACTACCTCAACGCGAAGGGCATGACCGTGGTGGTGGTGATGTACCGCTGCCCGCGCCCGCTCGGCAAGCCAAAGCACCTGAGCGGCTGGCAGGACGCCCAGCGCGCCATCCGCATGGTGCGCGCCGAGGCGCCGGCGCGCGGACTCGACCCGAACCGCATCGGCATCATGGGCTTCTCGGCCGGCGGCCACCTCACGCTCATGACCGCCACGAACGCGAAGACGCCCGCCTACGCGCCCATCGACGAGATCGACCGCCAGCCCTGCACGCTCCAGTGGGCCTGCCCCATCTACCCCGCCTACGCGCTCACCGACGGCGTGGATTCCCCGAACGCCCAGGGCGGCAACGAGGACGACTCCGTGCCGGTGCCGGAGTTTTCGTTCGACGACGCCACGCCGCCGATGTGCTTCGTGCACGGCGACGCGGACGGCTGGGCGGCGATGAACTCCGTGAAGATCTGGGAGCTTCTCCGCCGCAAGGGCATCCAGAGCGACCTCCACACCCTCGCCACGCGCGGACACTGCTTCCAGTTCTCCGCCTCGCCCGGCACGGGCAGCTTCACGTGGATGGACCGCGTGTGGGAATTCCTCACCCGCAAGGGCCTCAACAAGTAAGGAGCAAGGAAGCCAGACATGAAACGCATATTCCTCTTTCTCGTCGCGAACTTCGCCATCATGCTTGTGATGATGGTGGTGTTCCACGTCGTGTGCGCCTTTCTCGGCGTCGATCCGAACGCTGCGTTCGCGCAAAGCGGCGAGCTGAACCTCGAGGCGCTGGCCGTGTTCTCGCTGATCTTCGGCATGACGGGCAGCATCATCTCGCTGCTGCTCTCGAAGACTATCGCGAAGTGGTCGGTCGGCGCAAAGACGATCGACGGCACGGAAGGCGAGGCTGAGCGCTGGTTGGTCGAGACCGTACGCAACCTCGCGGAGCGCGCTAACGTCAAGATGCCCGAGGTGGCGATCTACGAGGGGCAGGCAAACGCCTTCGCCACGGGTGCGTTCCGCAACCACGCGCTGGTGGCGGTCTCCACAGACATCATGGCCCAGATGACGAAGGAGGAGCTGCGCGCGGTGCTGGGCCACGAGATGAGCCACGTGGCCAACGGCGACATGGTGACGATGACGCTGCTCCAGGGCGTGCTGAACGCCTGCGTGATCTTCCTCTCTCGCGTGGTGGCGTTCCTTGCGGCGAACGCGGCGTCGGACGGCAAGGGCCGTCGGCGCGGCTCGAGCGGCATATACACCATCGTCTACTTCGTGATGCAGATCGTGCTGGGCATCGCAGCATCGCTCGTCGTGTACTGGTTCTCGCGCCGCCGCGAGTACGCGGCTGACGCGGGCAGCGCCAACCTTCTCGGCACGCCGTCGTCGATGATCGCGGCCCTGCGCCGGCTCGGCAACCTCGAGCCGGGCGTCCTGCCCGACTCGCTCAAGGCGATGGGAATCGCCGGCAAACACGCGTCCATCTTCGCCACCCACCCTTCCCTGGAAGACCGCATCGAAGCCCTAGAGCGTCTCCAGCGCGGAATCTAGCCAAGCAGAAAACCCCAGCGCTCGCTGGGGTTTTTTGTTGGTGGCGAGAGGGGGACTCGAACCCTCAACCAGCAGATTATGATACTGTTGGAAAGGCCGTTTTTATTGGGGTTTGTCGCTTTTTAGTGGCTAATGGTGGATTACCCTTGCCAATTACCCGCACTTATGGTATGATAGCGGCGTTCTAGGGCGCATAAGGGAAATATCCCGTGTGGGACACCGATTGCGGCCGACAGAATCCACAAGTAAGAAGGTGGCCAAAATGAAGAAGCAAGAGCAAAAAAAGCAGGAGCGAAGAAAGCGAAAGACTAACGGCGCGAACGGACGGCGCAGGATGAACAACACCGGAACGCTGGAGAAGCGCGGTTCCAAGTGGCTGGCTCGGTGGTACATCTACACACCACAGGGCAAGCGCATACGCAAGTCCCAGATGCTGAAAGCGGACAGTATAGACCAAGCGCGGGAGAAGTTGCGCGATCTCACCGAAGGGAACGCCCTTATCACCCGCGAGAAGATGCTGGAGCGCAACCGCGTAGAGATGGAGGGCGTCCGTGCCGAACTGCAACGGGTGGAGGACACCAAGCCCGCCCTTTCGCTAGCGGATATGTTCGATGCGTTCCTGTCCTCGCCAGAGCGACCGCAGAAGTCCGGCGAGGATACGCTGACCATGTACGAATCGCAGGCGGCGCGTTTCGTGGCATGGATGAAGCGGCACCATCCCGACGCGAAGGAAATGCGCCAAGTGTCCCGCGAGGTCGCGGCGGCGTTTCTCGACGAACTAGGGAGGACCGTAAGCCCGAACACCTACAACAAGTATCTTGCGCTCCTGCGTCTCTTCTGGCGCATACTGGGCGAACAGGCGCGGTGCGTAGTGAACCCTTGGGACAAGGCGCAACGCAAGGAACAACCCAAGACGAACGGGCGGCGCGCGCTGACGGTGGAGGAACTTGTGCGGGTCACATCGAACCTCGACGGCGAGATGCGCCTGTTGTTCGCGCTAGGCATCTACACAGGCTTACGGCTGGGCGACTGCGCCACAATGGAATGGGGGAAGATCGACCTTGTGCGCCGGATAATCGTCACCACGCCGCGCAAGACGGCAAAGACAGGCAAGGAGGTTGCGATACCGATACATCCAGTATTGGCATCCATGCTAGCAGAAACGCCGAAGAAGAAGCGTACAGGCTATGTGCTCCCCACGACGGCGGAAGCATACCTGCGGGATAGCGCGAAGATAACAGACATGGTAAAGCAGATTTTCGAGGCGGCAGGGATAACCACCCAAAAAGAGGTGGCAGGATATTCAAAGGCCGTCGCGGAGGTAGGCTTTCATTCCCTGCGCCACTCGTTCGTATCCCTCATGGGCAACGCTGGCGCGCCGCTAGCCTTGGTCCAGTCCATCGTGGGGCATTCAAACCCGATGATGACCGCGCACTACTTCCATGCGCGGACGGACGCGCTGGCAACCGCAGTAGGCAACCTTCCCGCGCTCATGGCAGAGACGGACGGGCAGAGCATCGACGAGAACGCGCCCACAAGCCCCGCAGAGCGCGAGGACGGCGCGGACGGATCGACGGCACCCACGGACGCGGCGGCGCGGCTGGAGGCGTTCAAGGCGGCATTCCGCGCGTTGACGGGCGAAGAGCGCAAGGCGGCGTCCCGATGGATTGCCGAACAGGGCGAATAGGGGATTGCGCCATGCCGTATGATGTGATAGAATTTCGGGCGTTCCGGCCAATCGGAGGTAAGAAACCGACGGAACGCGACACGCGGGAAACCAACACCTTTCCCCGCCCTTGCAAGCCTGCGCACCCGTGCGCATTTCTTACCTTGCTTGGACGGGGAATTTCATGGAGGTAAGAAACCATGACAACGAAGAGAAAGACGGCGGGAAAGACCGCGACGAGGCGCGCCGACGGGCGCAGGACGCACGGGTACGGACAGACTTCTGCGGAAGTGCGCGAGGCTACGCTGATGCCGTGGGATCGTGACATGCTGGCAACCGCCCTGCGGGATGTGTGCCGGATATACAGGGGCGACCTGCGCGGGTACAGGAACGGCGAGGCGGCAAGGCGGCGGCGCACCGCAATCGCGACCGCCCGCGACGGCAGTATCTACATGCCGACGGAAAAGACCTCGCCCGCGCTGATGATACGCGCACGGGCGGCGGCACGGCTGGCAGGCAAGACAGATGCCGCGTTCGTGGCCGATGCGCTTGCGGCGGCCGTTGGCGCCGCTATCGGCGCGGCGCACGGCGCGGAACTTCCATACACCCGCCACGAGCGCGCCGCGCTGGCGCGCCTTGGGGCGCGGAATGCGGAGGAACGCTCGGCATGAGGTTTCGCCGGAGCGAACAGGGCGCAGGGCGACGGGCTGGCAATGTCCGCCGTCCTGCCGCCCCTTCCCTCGGCCGATCCCGTCCCGTGCCAGCCCATGCCAGCCCGTGCCAGCCATCCGCCGCAAGCGTCCGGCCAGCGATTTCTCGCCGAATGTGCCCGCCGCCAGCGCAACCGTTGGCCGTCCGGCCTGCGATCCGGCCAGCCGTTGAAGCCTGCCCCGCCACATTTCGCCGGAATCGCGCCATATCCGCCGCCTGTGCCCTCGCGCCGTGCCGGAGGTGCGAGCGCCCGCCAGCCGCGCGGCGCGCCTGCAATGGCGTTGCGTGCCGACTCGACGCGTCCGGCCAGCCCGTGCCAGCCACGGACGGCAGACCAACGGAGGGGGGACGCGCCCGCCGAAAAATCTTTGCCACGCCCCCCACCCGTTTGCGCTTGGGTCCCCCTATGCTACCCCTTGCGGACGGACGCGCCGGAAAAATCTTTCCCCGACCCCCATCCCCTGTTTTGCAAAGGGTGGTATGGCAAAAATATGTGATGTTGATTTTTGGAGTCCCCCGAGGGAACAGGCGGAGCATGGGACGGCAAGCCGGCTGCGGGACAGGAAACGAGAACAGGAGGACGAGGACATGACAAGACCGCCAAAGGAATGGAGCGAGAAGGATCTGGCCGACGCGCGAATCATCAAGGCGAAACTCGACGGCTTGCGCCGCGACGCCAAGAACGGCACGGGCGGATTTTGGTCAGACTGGTGCGGGGTAATCCCGCCCGCGCTGGAGAGTCTGAAAGTTGACGGCGAGTTAGGAATATTCGCCCGCATTGTCGCGGAGAAGTTCGACGGCATTCCGAGCGACTACGATTCGCTAGGTGCCACTCTCGACCTGATTGTGTTCGTGAACCATGTGGTAGGCGTGGACGATTACGACATGGGCGAGGAACCCGACGCGGAGGAAAACAGATGAGCGCAGGACGGACAAAAAAGAAAATCGACCCGCTGGCCGGATACGCGGCTATTCTCCGGCGGGTGGAGCAACACGCGAAAGACATGCGCGAGCGCGCCGAGGCGGAAGAACGCGCCATCTTCGAACTGGTGCATGGATGCGGAAAGAAAAACGAGGATCGCGAGGACGCGGACCAGCCGAAGGACACAGACTTTGAGGACATGGAAGAAATCCACATGCCGCTTGCGGTGGCGATGCGCGAGGGCGGCGACCCGTTCCACGCAGAATGGACGGAACTGCGCGGCGCACTTGCCAAGGCGCACTTGCCGGAGATACGCGACGAGGCGAAACTTCTGCATGATTCTTTCGTCGCGCTTTTCCCCACACACGCGACCAAGTACGGATGGCAGGCCATAGAAGATGAGGCAAGGTCTTTCGCATCCTTCCTCGATGGTCTGCCGTCTGCGCATGGCGTACTCTCCAAGCCGAACGGCGACGGCTACACGGAAAGCGACCGTGCGAGAGCCGAAGAAACCCACAAGGCGGCACAGATAGCCGCCGCCCGAAAATTGAAGGAACTGGAAGGCAAGAGCGCAGGCGGCAGAAAAGGCGCGGCCATAGCCAAGGCCGAACGTGGTGAGGACCCGCAACGCAAGGCCATACTTGACGAGGCAAAGAATCTGCTGAAAGAGTGGGACAGGCTTTATCCCGACAGGCACAAGTCGCCGAAAGACATGCCACATGCCAACAACGCCGCATTTCGGAATGTCGCCTACAGGTACACGGGCGCAGACGGCGAGCCGATTATGAAGCCCGACGCAATCCGGCGCGCGTTGGACCGCGAGAAGGCAAAGAACGAGGGACGCGGCAAGTACGACCGCACGGGCAGGAAGCGCGGCAGGTACAAGACGCGGACATAAACGCGGACGCGGACAGGGGTAAGCACTTGTCCGCGTTTTTTCATGCCCGCAAACATTGGGCGAGGAACGCGGACACGATTTTTCTTTTGAAATGTTTGAGAGCATTTCCGCGTAGCCCCGCACAAGGGTTGCGCGGCTGGATAGAGCCGCTACGCAAGAAGACTTGCCCGCCGTCCGTTGGCCGCTATCCCGACCATAGGGCGGCGGACGTTTTACGAAAGGAGTTGCCACATGGCACTCAAATCGACAAAGGACGCGGTAAGGGCGATATGCGCCGCAGACCCGTCAGTCAACGCCGCGCAGGTGAAGGCCGCGCTTGCCGAACTCGACGGCGAGGGAATCCGCGAAATGGTGGGAGAGCCGCCGCCGCGCGCCTACACCCGCGAACAGGTGGCCGCGCTCTTGGGCGTGAACCGCCGCACGGTGACGAACTACGCACGGCGCGGACTGCTCGTCCCGATCTACTCGGGCGCGGGCGGGAAGCGGGCGCAATCCTACACGGGCGAAAGCGTCGCCGCCCTGCTTGCTGGCGCGACTGGCGGAAAGGCGGTGCGGTGATGTCGCAAGACAGATGTTGCGCCCGTTGCGCGAAGTGGAAGGCCGTAATGGAGAACTTCCCATATCTCGGACTCGCGGACGATGGGCTTCACTACTGGGGACGCGGCGAATGCAGAGCGGAGCCGCCGAAAGCAGGCAAGGGCGAATTCGGTCAAACAATCGCGGTATGGCCTGTGACACGAGCCCGTGCATGGTGCGCCGGATTTGCGGCGAGAAAGGATTGCGACGATGGCCAGCGCGACTCTTGAATGGGCGTTGAGGTATGCGCGGCACGGCTGGCGCGTCCTTCCGCTCACGCCGGACGGCAAGACCCCGCTGGCGCGGCTTGCGCCGCATGGCGCGAAGGACGCGACCACGGACGCGGCGACAATCCGCTCTTGGTGGTCTGCCGAACCCTCGGCCAACTTGGGCATAGCCTGCGGCGTTGGCGACTGCGGGCCGTATGTCGTGGATGTGGACGCGCCGCACGGCGGGCACAAGAGCGATGGCGCGGCCTCTCTCGCCGCCGCCGGAATCGACCTGCCGCCGACCCTAACCGCGACCACGCCGAACGGCGGACGGCACTTCTACTACGGACTCGTCACGCCGCCGCGGGCAGACCAGTTGAGGAACTGCGCCAATGTGAACGGACTCGCTGGCGTGGACATTCGCACGGCTGGCGGGTATGTTGTCGCGCCGCCGTCCACGATCGGCGGGAAGGCGTACCAGTTCGAGAACTGGAAGGAACGCGGCGCGCTTGCGGGATTTCCGGCCGTCCTCTACATTCGGGAGCGGACGCAGGCCGCGCAAGCCGCCGAATCTCCGGCGCCGCCGACCGACGCGCAGCAGGCGATCCCGCCGACGGGACGCCCCGACGCATACGAACGCGCCCGCAGGTATCTCGCATCGTGCGACGCGGCCATAGCGGGACAGGGCGGACACGCGGCCACGATCCATGCCGCGCACGCGCTCGTCGTGGGCTTCGGGCTGGACGATGAGGCCGCGCTCGGCCTGCTCCTGTCGGACTACAACCCCCGATGCGTCCCGCCGTGGACGGAGAAGGAACTGCGGCACAAGGTGGAGAGCGCGCGGGCGAACCCGCAGAGGCCGCTCGGCTACCTTCGCTCCGCCGACGGCGCAGGCGAGGACGGACGGACGGATCGGGACGAACTGGACGCGCTCGGCGCGGAACTGGCAGGGCGAATGCTGGCGACGCAGGGACAGGACGCGCAGGCACCGCAGGACGGACTCGCCGCCCGCTACGCCCGCCGCCGGCGGCTGGCCGACTTCCCCGACCCCATGCCGGAGGAGGAGAACCCGCGTTCCCTGTTCAAGGGCGGATGGTTGCGCAGGGGCGGCGGTGCGCTTTTCGTCTCCGTGTCCGGCGCGGGCAAGTCTGTCGCCGCGACGCAGTTTGCGGTCTGTTTCGCGCTCGGCCGTCCGTGGATGGGCATCCAGCCCCTGCGACCGTTGCGCGTCGCCGTCTACCAATGGGAGGATGACGAGGACGAGGTGGCGGACTTCCGCGAGAACACAAGGCGCGGACTTCTCGCGGCGGGATGGACGCATGAAGAGGTGGCGCGGGCGCTGTCCCGAATCACCTATCACGACATGACAGGGCTTTCGGGCGGGGACTTCCTCGCATACCTCGCCTTCGCGCAGGCGCTGGACAAGGCGGACTTGCTCATACTGAACCCCCTGCAATCGTTCGCCGGATGCGACCTCACGAAGAACAACGAACTGTCAACCCTTCTGCGCGTCAAGATCGACCCGATCCTGCGGAGCGCGGACGCGCCCTGCGGGTGCATCATCGTACACCACACAAACAAGATACCGACGAACGGCAGGGATCGGCGCGACTGGCTCGGCGACAATTCCGCAGCATACGCGGGCGCGGGCGGCGCGGAACTTGTGAACTGGGCGCGTGCCGTCCTCACCCTGCGGCCGCACGAAAGCGCGGCAGGCTACTTCGACCTCATAGCGGCGAAGCGCGGCAAGCGGCTCGGATGGACGGACGCGGAGGGCAGGCCAACGCTCGTGAAGCCCATAGCGCACACGGAGGGCGTAATGTTTTGGCGCGAGGTCCCGCCGGACGAACTGGCCGCAATCGGCACGGCACGGCAGATGTGCGACGATGCGCGGCGAGGCTCGGTGCTGGAACTGTGCCGGAGTCACGGCAAACCATTTGAGACTTGCGAGGCCCTGTATGACGCAATCGTCGAAGAGGGCATTGCCGGACGGCGGGCGGCGCGCAACCTCGTGGACGATTGCGCGAGGCGCGGCGAACTCGTAAAGCGGAAGAGCGAGGGGGGCAACCGCTTCACGATAGGAACGCCGGAGCAGATGAGCGGGAGGCCGGAAGAGCGGCCGGAAACGCCGGAGGGCGACGATGACGGGAATGGCGATCTGCCGCCGCCGTGGTGGGACAGATGAACCCACGCGAGAACTTGGCAACTTGTTATGCCAAATGGCAGGCAAGCAGGGGCAAATGGTATTTGGCAATTGCCCGCCCCCTTATAGGGGCGGCAAATACCTTGCGGGCAAGTAGTGGGTATCGGTAGAGAAGCGTCTCCACGCGCGCGCGTCCCGTTTGAGCCAGCGCGAGGGACGGGAGGACATTATGAATAAAACCAAGGCGGCAAAGGTAGTTGTCTACGCAATCGCAAAGAACGAGGAACGATTCGCCGCTCGGTGGATCCGTTCAATGTCAGAGGCCGACGAGGTTGTAGTGTTGGACACCGGATCGACGGACGGAACCGTGGACATGTTGCGGCGGGCTGGGGCGAGGGTTGAAAGCGCGGAGGTTTCCCCGTGGAGATTCGACGCGGCGCGCAATCTCTCGCTCGGCCTGATTCCGCCGGACGCCGACCTGTGCGTCACGACCGACCTTGACGAATACTTCACGGAAGGCTGGGCGGAGCGGTTGCGCGTGGCGGCGGCAGAGAACCCCGACGCAACGATCTTTGATTTCGCATACCAGGATGTGAACGGCGAGAGCGAGGCCGTGGCGGGAGAAGAGAAGTTTCCCGCGCACCGCAAGGGCATTGTCCGCTGGGTGTATCGCGTCCACGAGGAAATGCGCTACTCATGCGCGAACACGGCCGGATTCGTCGATGGCGTCACGCTGATCCACGATCCCGACAAGGGAAAGCCGCGCGGATACATCGAACTGCTGGAGCAGGGCATGGCCGAAAAGCCAAACGCCCATGACGCTTCGTATTTGGCGCCCGCCTACTGGTCTGCGGGCAGGCCAAAGGACGCACTGCGCATGACTCGGGCCCTTCTAGGGGGATTGCGCGTCGAAGGCGACAGGCTACCCCCGCGGACGGGGACAGTGGCAAACATGATTCGCCGATTCGCGGATGCCTTTCCCTGCGAGAGCGCCATGCGTCTGCTGGAAAGATCGCTTGCGTCAGATTTCAGATACTCGACGCTCCCCTTTGTCGCGCTGGCGCTCCGCGCCGGATTGTGGCAGGAAGCGGACGCACTCGCGCGCGCGACGGAAGGCGGCGACATGGTGAGAATCGCAGGCGCGATAGCCGGCATGTGTGGCTTTCCGTGCTATGCCCGTGAATTCCAATGTCTCGGGCGCGTCGCTTCTTGCGACAAGGTGCCGCGCACGGATTTCGGAGGATCGGCGGCCGAGAAGGCGAAGGAACGCAACCGACTTGAAAACGAAACGGGAATAGTCCTGCGATACAACCATTGACCCTCCGCCTTGGTCTGCCACCTCAAAGCAACGCCGCGCCCCTGTCGGGTAAGAAGTGCCGACAAGAGACGGCAGACCGACAGGAGCGCGATGAGGACATTCTACCACACCATGCACGGCGGCGCAAAGGCGTTTCGCGTAATCCACCGCTAGCCACTAACGGATAATGCGTGTAGACAGATACCTTGTGAACGGGCGCAAGTGCCACAAGGCGAAGCGATACGGCGACATGGCAATCTTGCCCCCTGCTAGCCACTAGTGGCTACGGGCGAAAAAATGTACCCGCGAGAATTGCACCAACCCCCTTGTTTTATTGGCTTTAGGCGTAGTGGCTAATGGTGGATTACCCTAGGCGATTTATAGGCGAAAAAAGGGTATTTTAAGGGAAGTGGCAACAGGCGATTTTCGACCCCCTAGAAAGCAGAAAACCCCAGTATTTACTGGGGTTTCTTCGTTTTTTTGTTGGTGGCGAGAGGGGGACTCGAACCCTCAACCAGCAGATTATGATTCTGATGCTCTACCATTGAGCTATCTCGCCGAAAACGGGAAGTAGTTTACCAGAATGCCGCCGCCGCGTCAATCTCGAATTGCCGCCTTGCAGAATTGCGGAATTGCGCCGGTCACCTCTCGTCGGCGCGGGGCAGGAACTCGGTGGCGACCTTCAGCTGGCGAGCCATCGCCTTCGCGAGCGCCTTCACGCCGAACGTCTCAGTCTGGTAGTGCCCGGCGCAGACCATCTGCATGCCGACGTTCTCCGCCGCGATCGTCTCGCCCCAGTCCGCCTCGCCCGTGATGAAGAGGTCGCAGCCGAGCTCTTTCGCGTCCGTCGCGTGGCAGCCCGCGCCGCCGGAGCACACGCCCACCTTCTTCCCGTTCGGCAACGTTCCCACCACCCCGATCGTCTCGCCGTGATAGACGAACGCGGGCTTCAGGTTCTTGAGCCCCAGATAGCGGGCAAGCTCGTAGTTGTTGCCGTAGGCGTGGTTCGCGTCGAGCGGCAGATGCACCGCGTACAGCGCCACGTTCGCGTCCATAGCCGCCTTAACCACGTTGTACGTGGCGCCGACAAGACGCTGGATTCCGCCGCCCCAGGAGATGCCGTGGTGGACCACGAGCAGCTGCGCCCCTGCCGCCGCCGCCGCCTTCACGGTGCGCACGCTCGCGTCCACGCCGAACGCGACCTTCGTCACGTCATCGCCCTCGCGCGCGATCTGCACCCCGTTGTTGGACACGTCGCTGAACGACTTCACGTCCAGCACGCGGTCAAGCCAGCCAACTATGCGTTCAAGTTTCATGCTGTCCACTATACAGCATCCGCCCGCCGTCCGCAAGCACGAAAGTTTTGCGGTTGGGCGGTTTGATGGTGGCGGCACGGCGGGATGTATGCTATCATTTCAGCCGACGAAAGGACATCTGATCAATGGAACGCTTCGAAAAGCAGCTCAGCAAGGCATACAAGCGCTTCGCGCCGCTCGCGCAAAGCTACTACTACACGTTCTCCCGCCCTTCGGTGACCGTCGGCGGCACGCCTACCGTCATCTTCCTGGGAAACCACTCCTCCGGCAAGTCTTCGCTCGTGAACTGGATTCTCGGCGCGCCGCCCGTGCAGGACACCGGCGTGGCCCCCACCGATGACGGCTTCACCGTCATAATATACGGCGAGAACGAGGAAGATATCGTAGGTCCAGCCGCCGTGGCCAGGCTCCCCGAGGAGTTCCGCGCCATGGAGCCGCTCGGCCCCTCATTCCTCCAGCACCTGAAGGTGAAGGTGCGCAACCGCGAGATGCTCAAGCGCGTCAACATCGTGGACAGCCCCGGCATGATAGACTCCGCCGCCGCAGAGTCGCAGCGCGACTACGATTTCAACGAGACCGTCCGTCGCCTCGCGCAGCTGTGCGACATGGTGTTCTTCCTCTTCGACCCCGAGAAGCCTGGCACCACCGGAGAGACGGTGAACGTGTTCTCGACATGCCTGCGCGGCGCCGAATTCAAGCTTCGCGTGCTCCTGAACAAGTGCGACGCCTTCACGAGCCTTTACGACTTCGCCCGAGCGTACGGCACCCTTTGCTGGAACCTTTCGCGCGTGCTCCGCACGAAGGACCTGCCCAAGATATTCACCACCTATTCCGGCGAGGAGCGCAACACGGCGCAGGGCGGCATGGATCTGACGGACTTCAACCGCCACAGGAAGGAGTTCCTGGACACCTTCTCCAACCCGTCGGACCGCAGGGCAGACAACGTCTTCGCCGCAGCCTACGCCGACTTCGCCGGCCTATCAATGCGCATGCGCGTCGTCAACAACGCCGCGCGCAAGATGCGCAAGCTCACCATGCGCCATCTGCTTGTCGGAAGCGCAACAGCCGTGCTGTCCGGCTGCCTGACAGCGCTCGTGACGGCATTCACAATGGACGCAAACCTGTTCGAGTTCTCGGCGAGAGGGCTCTTGGCATGGATCGCGGGCGGCACCGTCGCCGCGCTCGCTTGCCTGGCTTCTTCGGTATGGAGTCGCATTTCCGTACGCAAGCTTCGTGCCTCCCTCGCCCAGAAGGTGGACGACATCTTCACCGAGGAGCACCGCAACCAGACTGCCATCGGCACGTTCGACGACCTGCGCCAGCGCTGGGGCGGTATCCGCACCGAAACGGCGGACATAATCGACCACGCTCCGCTCTCCCTGCCGATCTTTGCCGAACGCAAACGCGCCGCCCTCGACCGGTTCACCTCCGGCCTGCTTGACGCGCTAACCAAGTCCAGTCGCCAAGCCTAGCGGCCATTGCCGCGGAAGTAGCGCCTGACCGTCTCCCACGCCTTCTTCGGATGGCGCTGGGCGTCAACCACGCCAGCGATGCTGATGCCGAAGAGCTTGCCGTTGTGCTTGTTGCTGTTGCGGTGGTAGGAGCGCGCGTCCGAGAACTGCCAGATGGCGAAGCCGACGATGTCCTTGTTGTCCCAGATCGTCTGCAGCACGTCGGTCAGGTACTCGTCCTGGAACTCCTCCGATCCGACGCACGCCATCGGATCGTGGTAGCCGTACAGCGCGCCCACTCCGCATTCCGAAACGATGATCGGCTTGTCGGGATACTGGGCACGGAAGTGACGCGCGATGACGTTGAATCCGGCCGACCCGTCGCTCTTCGGGTCGAGGTTTCGCACCTTCTCGGCCAGCTCTTCAGGCAGGCCGGGCTGGTTGGGAATCGTCCCAGGATACGTGTTGAACGCCACCACGTCCGTGTTCGAGTGGCAGATGTCCCGGTACCAACCGTTGCATGCGAACGTGACGAGCCGTCCCGCGTCCTCAGCCTTGATCGCCGCGATCAGCTGGTCGATCAGCTCCTTGCAGCCCTTCCTGTTGCTGGCGCACTCGTTCAAGAATCCGGCGAGGATCACCGAAGGATGGTTGAAGCTGGCGCGCACCATCTCGCGCGTATCCGCCAGCTCGTCCACCTTGTCGAGGTGCATCGTGTAGCTCTTCCCGTTCCCCCATCCGAGCGACTCTTCCCACACCATGATTCCCGCCTCGTCGCAGAGGTCTAGAAAACGCTGCGCCTGCTGGTAGTGTGCGCCGCGGATGAAGTTCGCGCCGACGTCCTTGATGAGCTGGACATCGCGCAGCATCTGCGAATCAGGCGTGGCCGCGCCGAACTCGATGTGCGTCTCGTGCCGGTTGAAGCCCTTGAGGAAGATCGGCTTTCCGTTGAGCAGGATCTGCCGGTTACGTGCCTCAACTGTGCGGATGCCGAAGCGGGTTGAGATGTTGAGGGGTTGAGATGTTGAGGGGTTGAGGGGTTGAGAGCAAAGGGTGACTGTGTGGAGGTTGGGGGAGTCGGGGGACCAGAGCTTGAAGTCGGGGACCTTGACCGTCGTGCGGAAGTTGCGGAACGTCGCCTTGACCTCGTTCTTGCCGTCGAAGACGAGCGTCGCCTCAAAATCGCGGTCCTTGAAGTTCACGGCCTCGATCTCGACCGTTCCCGTCTTGTAGTCGCGCGTGCGCACAAAGAGCTTGCGGTTGTCGAACACGAGCTTCACGCCATGGTAGAACCCGCCGTAGAAGTAGAAATCGTAGTATTGGCGCGCGAGCTTGGTGGTGCTCCAGTCGGAAGTTGCCGCGCAGGCCCATTCCGTCCACCACGAGCCAGGCGTTCTCCACTGGCTTCGCGAGCGTGAAGGTGCGGCGGTACAGACCCGTCCCGCGCTTGAGGAACCATTTCGGCATCGTGTCGTAGCATCCGGGCACGGTCATCGTGTCCGTCGCCTCGAATGCGGGGCCCGCCGTCTCCTCGATCGCCTTCCCTTCCTCGAAGCGGAAGCTCCAGCTCCCGTTCAGATCTACGTCCGCATGCGCCACACACGCGGCGAGCGCGATGATTCCCAATCTCATTCTCATCTTTTTCTTACCTGTACTTTCCTTGTGCCTTCTTTCATTGCTTTCGCTGCCGGGAGTTTTGGAGTTTAGGAGGCTTGGAGGATTTTTATAATCTTCTCCGAAACTCCTGACCTCTTAGCCTATAACTTAACACAGAGGCACAGAGTCTCAGAGGCACAGAGAATAGATGAAACGTAAAATATCCTCTGTGTCTCCGTGCCTCTGTGTCTCTGTGTTAAAACCATATCAATGTTATCCTCATTTACATTCCCGTGCGCAGCGCGGGCGGCGAGCTAATCTCCCAGTAGCAAAGCAAGCTTCAAATTCAAGTTTTTCATCTGACGATGATCGTGCAGCCATCCGGCTCGGCGCGCATGAACGCGGAGACGGGCAGGACACCGTCCGAAAAGCGGATTTCGTCCAGCCAGCCCGTGAACGCGGCGTTTACGCCGACGGGGAAGCACGTCCCGGTGGACGGATAGTAGAACACGCCCTCCACCGTGACGGGATCACCTGCCGGCTCGTAGTCGATGTACGCCGTCAACATCGTGTTCGTGCCATCCACGAGCTGTGAGGTGAGCGCGTAATGATGCCAGCGCCCGTCGACCGGCACGGTCTTGCCAGTCTCGCCGGTGAGGTCTGGAGTCTGGTCGTTGAACGTCCCGTCGAACCTGCGCATGTAGACATGCGGCTTGAGATGGCGCGTGTCCGAGTTGAACTGCATGGCAAACGTGGAACCTGCGGTCCAGACGCTCAAAGAGCGATTGATCCGGAAGAACTGCGGCGCGCCGGACGGCGCGGACTGCAGGCATGCAAAGAACTCCACCGTGAACTCCGGCCGCTCCAAGAGCGAATTGCGCGGGAACCGCACCTGGCTGCCGTTCTCCATCCGAACGCTGCCGACGTTCTTCTTCATGTCCGTCTTGCCAAGGCCGTCGAGCCATATCTTGCGAAGTTTCTTCGACGTGTCAAGCCGCGGTTCGGTGCCGTTGTCAGTGAATGTGGCAGGCGTTCCGGCAGGCTCCGCCTGCGGGTATGGCTCCACGGAATAATCCGTGTCGAACCCGATATGGGCGAGCGTTGCCGGCCGCGCCGACACCTCGTGCGTGGTGAGGAACTCGTGCGGCTTGAGCGCGCGCCTCACGATACGCGGCGAGTCGATCCAGCCGGGGAAGAACTGTGGGCCGTTGCTGTCGTCAACCTGCCTGCCGAAGTAGAAAACCTTGTACCCATCCGATTTCTCGTAGATGCGCGTCGTCTTGCTGCCCCTGGCCACATAATCCACATAGTACGTGAAGTTGCTCGCCGCGTAGTCGTACACGACCGCCACATGGTGCCACTTCCCGTCTAAGAGCCGCATGGTGTCGTCTATGATCTCGCTCGTAGCCGCCGAGTATGAGTATTGTCCGTTGTAGGCCCGCGCACGTGTGCTGCCCACAGCGCCCAAAAGAACCTTGAGCTGCCCCCACATGAGCGTCAATGCACTCCCCGACGACGAAATCTTGGTCGTGTCTCCCTTGAAGAACATTTCCGCCGTGAAGCTGCCTGTATAGATTGAACGACTAGGATCAGAAACACGGATCGAAGTCGCCTTGTTTACCTCGCTCGTGACGGAATACATGGACCCGTCGTTCGTGCTGTCCGGGGCAAACACGTGCTGGCGAAGCTGGCCGGTCGTTCCGGGGATGTCCGTCGCCCCCTGCGGCACCGAATTCGTGAAGTCGAGGTAGTCGAACTTCGCCACCAGCGCGCCGGCGTTCGTGGCGGCGTTGATGTCCATTGCCATGATCGGCATCGCCCCTTCGTCGAAGTCAAGAGGATGGTAGAACGCCGTGTCGGGATCCATCCCCTCCACGATCGGCTTCACGCGCAGGAACTGAGACGCGGCGAGCGCGCAGTCCGAGATGCGCACCTCGTCGATCTCGCCCGGGAACGTGCGGTTTGCAACGCCTGGGTTGCAGCCGATGGCCAATCGGCTTGATCCTGTCTCAAGACGCTTCCCAGCATTTGACTGGCTACCGACAGACTCGTAGTCCAGCCACAGCGTCGCCTTGCCTGCCGCGTCGAAGGTGAATGCCGCATGGTGCCACACACCGCGCGTAACCTTACCCGCGCCGCCGGTGAAGTTCTCTGCCGTCGTGGCACTGGAACCGTCCTGGTCGCAATAGCGGTAACGCTGCCAAAGACCTTTCTGGTTGATCGTAACCCCCCACTTGTTTCCGTATGCGCTTCCCCACTTGTCCACCAGACAGGCGGTGAAACCTTCCGGTACGTCCTTGTTGAGCCTGAAGATCACCTCCACCGTGACATTGGTGAGGTTGTTGAGTTTGCCTGTCTTTTCAAGTGGCACGATGTAGCAGGAACCTGGCGCACCACCTGCGTCGGACGCGATTGCCGTTCTGGCGCCGAAATGCATCGCCCGGCTGTTCGTATGGTAGTTGCCGGTGATCGGATCCCATATCTGGAGCTTCGCCCCGAACGAGTTGGTGCCAACGGGCATCACACCGCCTGTCCCTATGGCAGAACCGAAAGTGTCCACCGTACCCTCAATGGTGCCGGGTGCGGCGTAGTTCGTGATTACGGTAGCTGTCGTTGCCTCAACACCGGGGTCTAGCTCGTCGAACCTGTACCACGCCACAACTTCGGCAAGCGCGCTACACGAGCATGCGACAGCGCAGAATGCAAGCACCAGGCCGTACCCACGCGTAAATAAGCTGATGTTCTGTTTCATTTCCTAGTTCTCCTTAAGCAAATGTAGTATATGGCATTCAGAATCTTCACGCAATGCATCGAGGAACGAATGCGCAATAAATAATAGGTATCGATTGCGCAACTAGCCTGTCACCTCTCCTTCAGCTGGCGGAGTACGACGAAAAGGCCGGGGACGAACACGATCCCGACAAGCGTGGTCGCCAGCATCCCAGAAAGCGTGGCGACGCCGATCGCCTGGCGGCTCACGGAACCGGCGCCGGTAGCGAACACCATCGGCAGCAGGCCGAAGATGAAGGTGGCGGATGTCATCAGCACGGCGCGGAAGCGTTCCTTCGCCCCCGTCGCGGCGGCTTCCATCACCGGCACCCCTCCGCGTTCGCGCGCGTCCTTTGCGAACGCCACGATCAGAATCGCGTTTTTCGCGGCGAGCCCGATCAGCAGCACAAGCCCGAGCTGCGCATAGATGGAAAGCGGCATGCCCGCGATCCTAAGCCCCAGAAGCGCGCCAAACGCCGCGAACACCACGCCAAGCATCACCGGCAGCGGCGTCGTCCAGCTCTCGTAGTGCGCCACGAGGAACAGGTACCCGAACAGGATGGCGAGCGCAAACACCATGCCGCCGTTGCCCTTGTTGCGGCTCTCGTGGTAGCTCATGCCGTTCCACTCGTACGCGTAGTCGGACGGCATCTTCTCGTCCAATATCCGCGCCACCTCCTCCATGCCCTCGCCGCTCGAGACGCCCGGCGCGAGCTGGATGTTCGGCGCGCAGAAGAGGTACTGGTTGTACCGGTAGATGTTGCAGGGGCCGGGCGTCACCTCCGTCTGCGCGAGGGCGGAAAGCGGCACCATCGCCCCAGAGGACGACCGGACGAAGAGGTCGAGCGCGCTTTCCGGCGACGCGCGGTCCGGCCAGGCGGCCTGCACGGTGACGCGGTTCACCGTCACGCCGAGATTGACGTCGTTGACGTAGAGCGAGCCGAGATAGTTCTGCAGCGTGGCGTAGACGCTCGCCAGCGGAACCTTCATCAGCTCGCACTTCGCGCGATCTATCCGCAGCCGCAGGTGCGGCGTGCGGGCGATCGCGCCGAACACGACCTCGGTTATCTTGGGAGACTTCTCGAGTTCCGCCGCGATCGCGCACGTCTCGCGGTCGAGCCGCATCGAATCGAGGTCGCCGCGCGATTCGAAGCTCACCTTCACGCCGCCAAGGGAACTGAGGCCAGGCACGGACGGCGGAAGGAACGTGCGGATGACGGCCATCGGCATCGAGTCTGCAATGCGCGCGATCTTCGCGCGGATCGCCCCGACGCTCCGTTCCGGGTCGGTGCGCTCGGACCAGTTGTCAAGGGTCGCCACCATCATTGCCTGATTCTCGCCCATGCCGCCCACATAGCTGTCGCCGGCGATGCTCAGGACACTCCTCACGCCGGGGATGGCGCGTACCTTCTCCGCCACCTCGTTGCACACGCGCATGGTCACCGGGAGGGTGGTGCCCTCGGGCGTGTTGACGTCGCACTTGACGACGCCCAGGTCCTCGTCCGGGATGAACGCCTTGGGGATGTGCTTTGCGAACGTGGCGGCGGCCAGCGTCGCGAGGAGAAGCAGCGCCACGAGCATGCCGCCCTTCCGGGCCAGCGCGAGGGCCGTGCGCACGTACGCCCCCCGTGCACAACCAAGCGCCGCGTTGAACCAGGCGAACACGCCGCGCGCCGCCGCCTTGCGCGGCCTCAGAAGCACCGAGCAGAGCGCGGGCGAGAGTGACAGCGAGCATACCGCAGAGAACACCACCGCCGCCGCAAGCGTCACGGAAAACTGCCTGTAGATGACGCCCGCCACGCCCCCGACGAATCCCACCGGCACAAAGATGCCCAGCAGCACGAGCATCGTGGCGACGATCGCCCCGGCGACGTCCTTCATCGCCCGCGTCGTCGCCGCCTTGGCGTCCAGCCCCTCTTCCGCCATCAGGTGCTGCACACGCTCCACCACCACGATCGCGTCGTCCACCACTAGCCCTATCGCGAGCACGAGCCCGAAGAGCGTGAGGATGTTCACGGAGTATCCAAGCGCAGCCATCACCGTGAACGTCGAAAGGAGCGCCACCGGAATCGTGGCCACGGGGACGATCGTCGCCCGCCAGTCCTGGAGGAACAGCCAGCAGACAAGCGCCACCAGAAGAACCGTGAGCGCCAGGGTCTCGACGATCTCGCGCAGGCAGGCGTGCACGTATTCCGTCGTGTCGTACGGCATCGACCACTCGAGCCCCTTCGGGAAGCGCTTCGCGAGGTCTGCCATCGTCTCGCGTATCGCGTTGACCGTGCGGATCGCGTTTGCGCCCGATATCTGGTTGAGGTCGATGGCCACGGACGGCGCTCCATCGTACGAACTGTCGTAAGTGTACTCGTGCTGGGCGATCTCGACGCGAGCCACGTCGCGCAGGCGGAGCTGTCCGCCGTTCTCGCCCGAGCGAACCACGATGTCGGCGAACTCTTCCGGCCGCGAGAGGCGTCCCTTGGATATCAGCGTAAGCGAAAGGAGGTCTGGGTTGCCAGTGGGCGATGCTCCCACCTTGCCGATGGACGCCTGCACGTTCTGGTTCTTGATTGCCCCGACCACCTCCTCGGAATTGAGTCCGCACGCCGCCAGCCTCTTCGGGTCCAGCCACACGCGCACGGCCGCCTCCGGGCCGCGAACCGTGGCATCGCCCACGCCCGGCACGCGCAGCAACGCCGGACGGACCGTCTGGTACACGTAGTCCGCGATCTCGAAGCGGCTCATCGTGCCGTCCGACGACGTGAGGCAAACGAAACCAAGCTGGTCCTCGCTCGCGCACACCACGCTCACGCCCGTGTTCCGCACCTCCACCGGGAGCTTGGAAAGCTTCTGCTGCACGCGGTTCTGCACCTTCATGAGCGCCACGTCCTTGTCCGTCCCCACCTCGAACGTCACCGACGCCGAATAGCCGCCGGCGTCGTTGCTCCCGGATGTCATGAACAGCATCCCCTCCACGCCGTTCAATCCTTCCTCCAGCGGCACCCCAACCGTCCGCATCACCTCCTCGGCGTTCGCGCCCGGATAGCTGCACTTCGCCACGATGCGCGGCGGCGCGACGCTCGGATACTGCGCCACGGGCAGGAACGATAGCGAAATGAGCCCGGCCAACGAAAGTACGATCGCCATCACCACGGCGAAGCGCGGACGTTTGACGAAGATCATTCGGCCTCCGCGAGGTTGACCGTCATCCCCTCGTTCAGCTTGTGGACGCCACGATGCACTATCCGCTCGCCTTCCGCAAGTCCCTTGGCGACGACCGTCAATCCCTCCGCCGAGGGGCCCTTGGCAATCCGCCGCCGCGCCACCGTGCAGTCGTCCGCCACCACCCACACCGAACATCCGTCTTCGCCGGCAACGATGGCGGCGTCAGGAACGACGAGAACCTTCTGCGGATTCCGTTCGTCGGAAAGGACGCGCACAAACGAGTTTGGCACCAGCAACCCTTTCGGGTTCGCGAACGAAAGCCGCAGCTGGATCGTCGCCGTGGAGGGATCGATCTCGTTGTCGTCGAATTCCCATGCGCCTTCCGCGCCGTAGACGGAATCGTTCGGCAGCCGCAGGCGCAGACGCCTCGACGCCCGCGCGTCCGTCCCTCTCTTCGCCGCCTCCTCGAGCCACGTCATGTACTCGCGGTCGGAAAGCGGAAACGAGACGCGGATGGGATCGCTCTGCACGATGCGGGCAAGGCGTCCTTTCGACGGGGTGACATAGTCGCCCACATGCATGAGGGACTTGCCGATCCTGCCGGACATGGGCGCATGTATCTTCGTATGCTTCACGTCAACGGCGGCGAGCATGAGGTTCGCTTCCGCCTGGGCGATCTTCGCGCGGGCGCTTTCGCAGGCCGCCTTGGCGGCGTTGGCCTCGGCCTCGGCCGAGTCAAGGTCAGTCTGCGGGACGCCGCGCCCGTCCGCCGCCTTCAGCCGCGCAAGGTAGCGGTCTGCCTTCTCCTTGGCGGCGACGGCCTCTGCAGACTGGCTCTTCGCCTGCTCAAGTTCGGCTAGACGCAGGCGATGCGCCGCCTCGTAACGTTCGACGTCAATCTCGTACAGCACATCCCCGCGCCTTACCGTGGCCCCCTCGCTGAACTTGACGCTGGTCAGGTAGCCGTCGATCTGCGGGAGAACGTCCACCTCCTGTACCGGCTCCACGCGCCCCACGAACTCGCGTACCGGATTGAACACGGCGTTCGTCACGACGATCGCCGTCACCGACGGCGTGGTTGCCGCCCGAGGCGCGACGCTTCCCGGACGAAATCCCACGAGGTCGCGCGCCAGCCATCCGGCAGCGAACACTGCCGCCAATACGACTGCCGCCGACAACTTTCCGCAAGTTTTGTTTCTGAAATCTTCTTTCCTGTTCGACATGATGCTTTTACGTCCTTGACGCAAGACAGTATACGGGCATCAGAACACGAATGCAACTTCTGCAGGAACGAATGCGCAAGAAATGACAGGCATGCTTTGCGCAAAGATCAATGTGAGCCCTGCCGTCGCCAGTCCGCCGGGCTCATCCCCGTTTCTCGGACGAATACCTTGCGCAGCGCACGAACCGAGCGATAGCCGCAACGGGCGGCGATGTCGGCGACAAGAGATGCGGAATGCTGGAGCTGCCACTTTGCCTGCTCGACGCGTTGCCGCTGAATCGCAGCGAGAATCGACATGCCGACCACTTCTCGGAAGCGCAGCTCGGCCAGCCGGCGACTTGTACCCATGGCGGCGATTACGTCTCGCGCGCGCAACCCATCGCAGGCGCGCAGGCGAATCAACTCCGTCGCGGCCCCGACCCTGTCGCTTGTACGCCGGTAACGGTTGGTCGACTCGCGACGGCAAACGGACGTCTCGCTGATGCAGATCGACTCCAGCGCCCGTCTCGGATGGCGCATCCGCTCGTCCAAGAGCCGCGCCGCCTGATATCCCGCGCCGTCGAAGTCGGGAAGGATGCTCGTGAGGGTGGGGGACGTGTTCTCGCATATCGGCAGATCATTGTCCACGCCAACCACCAGTACATCCCGGGGTACGGCCATCCGCGCGGCACGGGCCACGGCAAGCGCCTGTTCCGCCATGTAGTCGTTTGCCGCAAACACGCCGACCGGTTTGGGTGCCTGGACAAGCGCATCCTTGATCTGTTTCCGGAATCTTTCCTGCGTTCCACGTGAAGAGACCTCCGCCAAGCGACAACAGTCTTGTCCGTTGATGCGCAGGATGTCCGCGAAAGTTCGCTCCCTGATCATGCTCCACTTCGGGTTGTCACGATGCGGCACGTAGATGAACGACTTGCAATCGAGCAACAGCAGCAGCTTAGCCGCTGTTGCTGCAACCGCCTCGTTGTCAATCTCCACGCAGAGTATGCCAGACTTGCGCGGCCGCCCAAGAAACACGGTAGGCACATTAGAAAAAGCCTCAATCGCCAACGGCTTCATCATCAGCACGCAATCAACTATTACTCCGTCCGGACGCCATAGCTCCAGCAGGCGGACGATGTCGGCAGCGCCAAGACGGCCATCTCCTCCGGCACGGCTCACCGCCGCCTCTCCATACGGCACAACCTGCACCCGCCACTTGGCAGCCCGCGCGTAGCGGTAGACGCCGTCCAGCTTCCGGCGGTTGTTCTCAAGAAGGCTTGGCTGAAAAAAGAGGATTGTCATCATCCGCATTATCTCCTTTGATTTGCCGAGATTATACGGTATTCATCTCGCCTATGCAAGACGCGTGGGAACGAACACGCAAATCATATAAGATACCAAACGCGCAATTCGCGCGCAGCGCAGCGCAACCCCGCCGCCAACTGGGAGGGTCGCAACTTGTTGCGACCGCATGGCACTGACTGGGAACGCCGCCATCTTGGCGGCGCATGGGAAGGCACGTGCCAGTGACCGGAAATGCCGCCGCCTGGAAGGCGGCTGTCCCAGTCAGGGGTGGGCAGCACGGGCGTCCCGCCCACATTGCGATCACTTCGCCAGCTTGATCTCGATCGGCACGAAGGCGTCGGGATCCTTAGCGCGGGAGAGAATCTTGCTCGCGTAGGCGTCGCTGTAGTAGCGACCGTCGGCCGTGCGGTCGCGACGCGCGTTGTAGCGGCGCAAGGCGTCCGGCCAGCCGTCGAAGAAACCAGTGGGGCGCAGACGCGCCGCCTTGCCAGACTTGCCGAACCCCTTGCGGGCGAGGAACATGATCGCCGCGCGCACGTTGGCGTCGAGCGTCCCCTCGTTCCGCTTCACGGGCTTGCGGAGGCCGACGTCCGTCTTGGCCTCGTCCCAGTCGCCAGGCACGTTCACCTGCAGCGGATCCACGCGCCAGGCGGCGAGCGAGGCGGGGCCGTTGCCGCCGCTCTCCTCGATCATGTGCGCCTTCACCATCGCCGGAGTCAGCGACGCCGTCTTCGCCGCCTGGGCGGCAGTGCCGCCGATCCACGCGGCCTTGTGCGCGTTGAAGTCCGCGGTCAGCTTGAGGATGAGCGCGTCATGGGCCTGGTATCTGTCGTCCTCGAACCCGCGGAACACGGGAAGCGGCATCGTCTTGCGCGCCTCGGCGCGCGAGACGATCTTCCGCTCGGACGCAGGCACGGCGGCCACGTACTTGCTGCCGCCGAAGATACGCCGGTAGCAGTTCTCGATCTGGCGAACCACCGCCAGATCGGCCTTGTCGAGAAAGCGGCGGTCGATCTGCAGCTCGCCCCACCTGTCGAACAGGAACGAGTTCTTGCCGGCGTCAAGGCGGAAGCGGCAAGCCGCATTGGAGGCCGGAAGCTCGGCCACGCCGCGCGCCGCAAGCTGCCGCCTGTGCGCCTCTTCACGCGCTGAGACGCGCACAAAGATGTCCGCCGCCTTGATGCAGAGACCGACGATCTCGGCCATGTCTTCCGGCGAAAGCTTGATGTCCTCAAATGACGGCAGCTGCACGCCTTTCGCCCATCCGTTGTCCATGTATGGATGCAGCCGCAGGGCGTTCACGTTCTTCGCGATGAAGTCGAGATCGAAGCGCGGCGCGTTCGTTATCCCGAGCGCGACCACGGCTGTCTTCCGCAAATCCTCAAGCCCCTGCAGGTCGGCCGCCGTGACTTGGCGCGGCGCCGATGTGCCTTTTTTGACCGGAGCCGTCGTGCCCTTGGCCTGAGCCGCAGAGTTCCGGACCGGCGCGGCATTCCCCGCGGCAAATGCCATATACGGCAACATCGCAGCGGCAAACAGCAGTGTCTTGACCATATCGCTTTCCTCTAACGTGACAGCAGTTCCTCGCGCACGTTGCGCGGCACGAGGTCGAAGCTGTCCGGCTCCATCGAGTAGGACGCGCGGCCCTTCGTGAGCGAGCGGATCGCCGTGGCGTAGCCGAACATCTGCGCCATCGGCACGCGCGCGTGGACCATCTGCATGTCGTTGCGCTGCTCCATGTCGAGCACCGTGCCGCGCCGCCCGTTCAGGTCGCCCAGCACCTCGCCAACGCTCTCCGGCGGCGTGGTGATCTCGAGCTTCATGATCGGCTCGAGGAACTCCGGCTTCGCCGCCTCCGCCGCCTCGCGGAAGCCCATCACCGCCGAGGGCGATCTCGTCCGAGACCTCGGGGTCGACGATCGTCACGCCCGTCGCCGTCACGCAGATGTCGGTCATCGGGTAGCGCGCGAGGACGCCCGTCATCACGCCGTCCATGAGGCCCTGCTCGATGCAGTCGGCGAGCTTCGGATCGGGAAGCGCCATCTTCACGACGCGCCCCACCTCCACCTTGCGGCCAGCGCCGCGCTCGAGCGGCTTGACCTCGAGCGTCAGCGAAACGGCGTGGCGCTTGCCGCCGAGCTCGCGGTCGAACGAGAACTCCTTCACGGCCGTCTGCGTCACCGTCTCCACGTAGCTCACCATCGGCTTGCCCACGTTCGCCGCGCACTTGAATTCGCGCTTCAGGCGGTCCACGAGGATCTCGAGGTGCAGTTCGCCCATGCCGGAGAGGATTGTCTGCCCGGTCTCCTCGTCCTGGCGCACCTGGCAGGTGGGATCCTCGGCCGCGAGCTGGGCCATGGACTCCTCGAGCTTGTCCTTGTCCGCCCCGCTCTTCGGCTCGATGGCGAGGAACATCACGGGCTGCGGCGCGACGATGCGCTCCAGGTAGCACGGCTTCATCTCGGAGCAGAGAGTGTCGCCCGTCGTGCAGTCCTTCAGGCCTACGAGCGCGCCGATGTCGCCCGCCTTCAGCTCGTCCACCTCGATCTGCTGGTCGGCGAAGAGGCGCACGATCTTCATGATGCGCTCGCGCTTTCGCGTGCGCGGGTTGTAGGCGTTCGCGCCCTTCTTGAGGACGCCCGAGTAGACTCGCACGAAGTAGAGGCGCCCAACGAACCTGTCGGCGGCGATCTTGAAGACGAGCGCCGCGAGCAGCTCCTTCTCGTCGGGCTTGCGCGTCACCTTGTTGCCGCTCTTGAGGTCGGTCGCCTCTGTGGCCGGGCGGTCGAGCGGCGACGGAAGGTACCACGCCACGGCGTCGAGGAGCGGCTGCACGCCCTTGTCGCGCAGCGAGGTGCCGCACAGCACCGGCACCATCTGGTTGGAGATCACGAGGCGGCGGATCGCGCCCTTCAGCTCGTCTGCCGTGAGGTCGCCGTTCTCGAGGTACGCCTCCATCACGCCCTCGTCGAGGTCGGCCACCTTCTCGCACAGCTCGGCGCGCGCGAGCTCGGCGTCGTCCTTCAGCTCCGCAGGCACGTCGCCAACGGTGAACTTCGCCCCGAGCGACGCCTCGTCGAACACGACGGCCTTCATCTCGATCAGGTCGATGACGCCGGAGAAGGAATCCTCCTTGCCGATTGGAAGCTCGATCGGGACGGCGTTCGCGTGCAGCTTGTCGCGCATCTCCTGGACGACGCGGCCGAAGTCCGCGCCCATGCGGTCCATCTTGTTCACGAACGCGAGGCGCGGCACGTGGTAGCGGTCCGCCTGGCGCCAGACCGTCTCGCTCTGCGGCTGGACGCCGCCCACGGCGCAGAACACGCCCACCGCGCCGTCGAGGACGCGCAGCGAACGCTCCACCTCCATCGTGAAGTCGACGTGCCCGGGGGTGTCGATGAGGTTGATCTTGCATCCCTTCCACTCGCACGAGATGGCGGCGGAGGTGATCGTGATGCCGCGCTCGCGCTCCTGCACCATCCAGTCGGTGGTGGTGTCGCCCTCGTGGACCTCGCCGATGGCGTGGATCTTGCCTGTGTAGTAGAGGATGCGCTCGGTCGTCGTCGTCTTGCCCGCGTCGATGTGGGCGACGATGCCGATGTTCCGCACGTTTGCTAGTTCGCCTTGTTCCATGGCGAGAGATTATACCAAAACCCGCCGCGCGCAACTACGGCGATGCGCGAAAGTTTATGGTATAATAGCGGTCTCTTGACGCGACTATCCTCAAAGGAAAGAACATGGCTAAACCGTTGAACATAATCGTGTGCGGGTCGCTGGTGCCTGACCCGCTCCAGACGCTGGAACCTGTCCAGACCCCGCAGGGGCCCGGACTCAAGAACGAGCAGATGCTGCCGAGCGTGCTCGACCCGTGGGCGGCATGCGCCCTGTACGAGGCGGCAAACCTCGCGAAGCAGCGCGCCGGCTCCACCGTCACGCTCGTCGCCCTCGGCCCCAAGGCCAAGCTCCAGCAGCTGATGATGACGGTCGCCCAGAAGGCCCCCTTCCAGCTCGTTGCCGTGAACGCCCCTGCCGGCGGCTTCACCGACGCCCGAGAGACCGCCGCCGAGCTCGCCAAGGCGATCAAGGCCATCCCCGGCCTCGACCTCTCCGCAACCCTCCTCTTCGGCGGCTGCGCGTCCGCCTCCCGCGACGCGGGAGTGACGCTCCAGTTCGTGGCCGAGACGCTCGGCATCACCGAGTTCTTCATGGGCGTGGACGAGCTGAAGCTCGCGGACGACGACACCTTCACGGTGCTCGAGCGCATCGAGGGCGGACAGTACCTCTCCTCCACATGCTCCGGCTTCCCGGCGGCGATCGGCTGGGCCACCGGCAGCCTGCCCGAGCCGCCTAACAACCCGCAGACGGGCATGATGAACATGCGCGGCATCATGCCAGCGCTCATGAAGGCGCCGGTCGCCAGCGTCGGCACGGGCGGCATCGCCTACGAGAAGACCGAGGTGCCGTCCGCCAAGCGCGCGACGGTGGTGAAGAAGGACATGGCGGTGGACGACATCGCCAAGGAAATTGTCGAGTGGATCAAGGGCTGAGGAAATACGACATGAAGATCGCAGCATTCACGATTGACGGAAACGGAACATTCGCGCAGGACGTGCCGGCGTTCGCCGCCGCCCTCGCGGCCGCAGGGGCGGACATCGTCCTCGTGCCGGGCACCTCGCGCGCCCGCCGCTCCATGCCCGCCGCCGCCATGCGCGCCGGCGCGGCCATCGACACGAACGTCGTCGACGTGACGGTCGACGGCGACAAGGCCACCGTCCAGCGCTGGGCATACCGCCAGCGCATCCTCACCGCGTTCTCGCGCGCCGCGCGCCCGTGGGTGATCGTCACCGACCCCGCGCTCTTCGCCGACATTTGCGCGAAGCTCGGCGTCGCCCCGTCCCCGATCCCGGCCGGCGCGCCCGCGGAGACGCGGACGAAGGTCAACGGCGTGGTCGCTGCGGGCACCGGCGGCGAATCCACCATCCGCCCCGACTCTCCCCTCCTCTTCGTCGCCGGCGCGGGCTGGACGAAGAAGCAGGCGGACGGCGCCACGCACCTCGACGAGGCCGCCGCCACGATCACCGGCTTCCTCGCGAAGTCCGGCGCGTCGCTCGGCTCCTCCAAGTCACTCGTGGACATGCCAGAGGCCGCAAAGGCGTTCAGCTTCATGAGCCACATGAACCAGGTCGGCCAGACGGGCGCGACGCCGCGCCACGCGAAGGGACTCTCGACGTGCTGCCACGGCGAGGAGCCGCACGTCGTCGGCTGGCGCTTCGTGAACGACCGCCGCGCCGTGAACCTCGACGCTAACTGCGGCTGGGCGCAGGGCAAGGCCGACGTGCTCTACGTGGCCGACGCCTTCGCCGTGATGAAGAAGGTCAACGAGCTGCTGGCATAGCCCTAGCTGAACAGGCTGGCCGGTATGAAGCAGCTCGCGAGGACGTGCCCGCGCACGATGCTCGACGACACGTGGACCGTGCGGCCGGTGAACATCTTGAAGTTCTCCAGCCACTGGCCTGCGAGACGCACCTCCATCTCGCCTGAGTCCGGCAGGAACGAATCCACCAGAAGTTCCTTCGGCGAGTAGCGGATGCCTGTGCCAAGCGCCTTCGACACCGATTCCTTCGCGCACCAGAACCGCAGGATGGCGTTGGGCGCGTCGGCCACGCGCGTCGCCAGCTCCTGTTCCTCCTGCGTGAACACGCCGCGCGTGAACTCGTCGGAAAGGTCGCGGTCGCACGCTTCCACGTCCACGCCCACGCGCGCGTTCGCGGCCACCACGGCCACGACGAACTGGGCCGTGTGCGCGATGGCCAGGTCGATCTTGGAGGAGAGCAAGTCGTTCCACTTGCCGATGGGATGGGGCTTGCCGCTGTCGTCGCGGTATATCTCCACGTCGGCGTCGCTCCAGCGCGCCTGGTAGTTGGCCGCGAGGAATCGCCTCACGGATTCCTTGGCGGCGATCCGCCCGAACAGCCATTCTGTGCAACGGGCAGTGCCGCCCGTCATCGATGCGAACTCGCGTCTCTCGGACTTTGCCAGCACGATCTGGGAGACGGTGCGCAGCCAGAGCTTCTCGTTGCGCTCGAAGAGCGGATACGGCACATCGGAAAACATGGCAGAAGCGACGGACGTGGCAGGTGTCCCAAGCCGGTCGGACGGGATTTCCTTCGTGATGAAAGTGCGCGCCGGCGCCAGCAGAAGCTGCCGATACTCGTCCGGAACGCGCTCGGTCAGCTCCTCGTATCCGTGCAGCTCCATGACGAGCGTGCCGTTGCCGTCCGAGACCAGAATGTCGGTGAGCAACGACCTGGGCGTTGCGCCGGCGTAGCGCAGGTAGCAGTGGAGATGCGTGCCTGGCGGCAAGGACCGCGCGTGAAGCACCAGCCGCTGGAGCCGAAAGGCGAAGGAGAAGGCACCAGGGAAACGCTCGTGGCTCCGCCACAGGGAGAATCCGTCCACCACCGCGCCAAGCAGCTGCGGGTTGAGCGCCCACAGGGGGAAGCGGGCATGCACGACCGCGCCCACAGGCGACGGCACGTCCACCTCGTAGTCGAGGCCGGTCTCGCTCCAGCGGTCGGCAGTACGGATGTGGCGCAGCAGCTCGCCGGCGTACAGGCGTCCTGGATATATGTCGCTGGCCGTCCAGTGGACGTCGCGCGGCTTCGCGAGCTCTGGCGGCGTGAACGCGACGGGTTCCATCGCATCCTCGCCTGTGAGGTGGAACGTGCCCTCCATCACGGGCCATGTCCAGGCGGAGTTCGGCGAGTCCTCGCGCAGCTGCACCTTGACGGCCACCTGGCCGGGATCGGACGCGGCGATTCGCTCCGCCCGTACGAAGAGCGTCAGCTTGCCCTCGCGGAACGCGACCGCGCGGCGGCTCTGGAGATCGACCACTTCGGAGACATGGCGGTTGGGCACAAGCGTCTGCGCAAGCTCCGCCATGATCTCGGCGCCTGCCACGAGCGGCAGGAGGGTCAACCCGCGCAGCGACGGATCGGAATAGGATATCTGCGAAGCGCCGATGGCGGAATCCGCCAGGAACGGCACCTCCGCGAACGTGAACGTCTTTGCGATCTCGAGCGACACGCCTGGCTTCTGCGCCGTGACGTCGGCATCGGAGATCAAGGGGTTTAGCGCGCCAAAGTCGAACTGGCGCTGGCGCCGCTGGCGCGCGGCGACGGCCGCAGCCCGGGTGGCGGCCTTGTTGCGCGCACCGGGCACGCTTGCGGCGGAAGTCGCCATCGTGCCGCCAAACGAGGGATCGTCCGCCAGCAGCTTGAGGTGCGGAAATGCCCTGGAGAGGCGCAGTTCGGCCTCCGTTCGCATGTCGAGCGTCAGCGGGGCGTCAAGGTCGAGCATGCGGCAGCGGCGATGCTCGAAGAGGGCTGCCGGCGTCACGGCAGCGCCGAGCGCGGCCAAGGCTGCGAACGTGTGCTGGAGCTGGAGCAGCCCCGCCCGGTGCACGGAATCAGAAGCGAGTGCCGCGTAAGGGGCTTCTCCCTTCAATATCTCGTCTATGGCGCCCGTGGCCACCCCACGCGGTCCGACCTCGAGGAAGACGCGGAAACCATCCGCGTGCATCAGGCGGATCGTCTCGTCGAACCTTACCGTCTGGGCCCACTGCTCGGCGGCCACGTCGCGCACCTTGCGGGCCTTTTCAGGCATCAGCGAGCAGGTGCCGCATGAATAGACAGGCAGGTGCGGCTTGTCGTCCACCCAGTTGCCGGCGAACTTTCGGAAGGCCGAGAGATTTGACGCGCACCAAGGCGTATTGAAGGGACGATCAACGGGCAGGCGCATGCCGCGCGCACCGGCCTCGGAGAGAGCATGCTGCACCACGTCCACTACGTCTGGCGCGATGGCGAGCGTAATCTGACGCGGCGACTGGCGGAACGCAACGGTCACCTTGTCGGGGGCGAAGGCGGCTAGTATCTCGTCCGTCCGTTCCGGATGCGGCGACACGACCGACACCATCACGCACGTAGGCAGGCCGGCGTGGTTGACCGCGGTATTGACGAGCTTGTACATCTCGCGGAGGAACTTGAGCCGCTTGACGCGCTCGAACTTGCCGAGCACGCCTGCCGCCGCCAGTGCGTTGAGGTCTCCGCCGGAGAATCCGGTCACGCCGTCGGGCTTCACGCCCAGCGCGAGGAACAGCCGGTATAGGGCGGTGTTCGCCGAATAGGTGGAGACCATCGCCTCTGCGTATCCGCCAGCCGTGAACACGTCGGCGTCGTGGCGATAGTATGGCGCTGGCGGGAAGACGAACGACGACGGCACGAACGGCCCGTCGCCCTTCAGCGCGGCTTCCAGCTCGTCAAACGCGCTGCGGCAGTCCACGAACCGCACGGCCAGGTCGCGCAGCATGTCGGGGTAGAACGAGGCCGCTCCGGGGAACACGAACGCGAGCTTGCCGTCAGTTCCTTCGCCGATTAGATGCTTCCGAACGTAGTATGTGCCGGACTTGTCGCGCACGCGCTCAGCGCCGGAGGCGATGCGCGACGCGGCGGAGGCGAGACGATGGCGCAGTTCGGCGATGCTTGAAGTGACGATGGCGAGGACAGCCGTGCCCGCCCCGGAGAAGTTCCGGGCGCACGTGTAGGCTACGTCGCTCAGTTCGGCAGACGGTGCCTGCTCGAGGAAGCGTGCCAGGCGCCCTGCCGCATCCACGAGCGCCGCATCGTCAGCCGCCGAAAGCAGCACAACCTCGCTGCCGAAAGCCTCGCTCAGGTCCGCACTCATTTGGTCATTCTCTGCATTGTGCAGTTCTTCATTTGCTATTCCGCACTACGCGTGTATGCTACCACAACACTCCTTGGCCTGTCAACGGAATCGCCCTTACCCATCATCTTTTACCCTTCTCCCCCTTTAGCCTTTTAACCCTCTAACCTTGTTAACCCTTTAACCCTCTAACTTTTTAACCCTTTAACCTTTTAACCTTTTAACCCTTTAACCTTCCCCCAAGGGGACCGCAATGGTATAATTGCGGCTGCCATGACACGAAGAACGGCAATCACAACAACAGCATTGGCGGTCGGCGGGCTTCTCGCCGGCTGCGGAAAGGAACAGAAGAAGATGGTCAAGCACGTGATCCTCTGGAAACTGAAGGACGACATCGCGGACAAGGCCGCGGTGAAGGCCGGCATCAAGGCCGGACTCGAGGGACTCAAGGGCGTTGTTCCGGGGCTGACCGAGATAATCGTCCGCACCGAGGGACTCGCCAGCTCGAACGCCGACGTGATGCTGGACTCGACGCTCGAGTCGGAAGAGGCGCTCAAGGGCTACGCTGTCCACCCCGCCCACGTCAAGGTGGCGAACGAGAAGGTCCGCCCGTTCACACAGACGCGCCTCTGCCTCGACTACCTGATCTAGCCCTGCACTAGCGCGTGCTGTACACGGTCGTGAAGGTGGCCTCGGCGACGGGTTCCTTGAACGTGAACGCGAGGCGCTGCGGCGAGGGGTGGCCCGGATTCTCAATCAGCTCCTTCGTGAACGCCACCGGCGCAGACGACTGCACGGCCATCTTCATGCGGCGGTAGGTCTTCGGCTGCTTCTTGAACGTGAATTCGGTGAAGTCGTCGTTTGCCGTCCACTCGCGGTACGTGATCACAGGCACCTCGAAGGCCGTCGGCTCCGAGAACGCGACGCGGTCCGTGATCGTGATGGTGACGTTCGCGCGGTCGAACGTCATCGTGCGCACGAGCGACTTCAGCGCCGGCACGTCGTAGGCCGCCGCATAGTCAAATTCGACGACATCTTTCTCGTCCGCGAACTCCGTGCGCAGCACCTTGGCGGCGGCGGCACGTCCGGTCTTCTGCAGCTTGCCCCCCACCACGGGCACGGGATGTCCGTAGGAGTTGAGCACCTTCGAGACGTAGCGCTCCTTCGAGAACGTGCGGCGCGTGTATGTCTCGCCGCCCGGGTCGCCGCCCATCTCGGCGCCGTCAAGCATGATCGCGTAGGATCCAACGTCGTTGTGGTTGTGCAGCTCGGCGTTGTGGCCGCCCTTGATGGCGATGCTGAAGCGCATCGTCCGCTCCGGCCACACGCCGCGCGAGATGAGCACCTGCGCGTCGGGGAACCACGTGCGGGTCGGCAGCGTGTCGAATCCGCCCGTGTATGCTGGACCGGGATCCTGCCCGAACGCGCGGAGGCTGATCGCGGTCAAGTCGCCCGCGAGGAGATCCTGCTCGGCCGCGCGGCGGCAGACGATGTCGGGGAACACCTGACGCTGGAGCGCGAGCAGTACCGGACTCGGGTTGCCACCGCCGTCCGCAAAGTGCGGCGACTTCCAGTCCATCAGCTGGTAGCCGTATGGGTACATCATCACGGGGCGGTTCTTGGGATCGGAAAAGAGGTTGACCTTGCCGCCCGTCGCGGCGCGTACGGCGAGTCCGAGCGTGAGGTGGTGTCCGTAGCCGTAGTTCCAGTAGCCCATGCCCTCGGAGCAGTAGCCGTCGTCCGTATAGCCCTTCAGCGCGTACGGCACGGTGTGCTCGGCGGCCGCGACGAACTCGGCGCGCAGGCGACGGTCGTCGATCAGGAGTTCCAGTTGTTGCCGCCCTCGTACCACCAGTGGCGGCGCGGGACCTTCTTGCGGTCGGGTTCGCGCGCGGTGGCGAGGTACGGCTGGAACGTGCGACGGTCGCATTCGGCGCGGACGAGGTCCTTCACGTCCGGCGGCAGCACGTCGCGCAGCCAGTCGTACACGAGCGCGAACGTGAGGGTGCGGTGGCTGCTGCCGAGGTCGATGTGCGGCGTGCCGTTGAAACACGTGAGGCTGCCGTCATGCGCAGGCATCGTCCAGCTGCGTTCGGCGGCGATGGCCTTCACGCGCGCAATGATGCCGGGCAGGAAACGTCCCTTGTTCTCCAGGCACTCGCCGAGCAGCAGACTGGAGAGCGAATCAAGGCGGTAGAAATACGGCTTCTGGTAGTTCGTGCGGTTTCCGTTGCGAGAGAACTCGAGGTAGAGATCGTCCGGCAGATCGGGGATCGGTTCGGCGAGAGCCTTTTCGGCTGCCTTGATGCGTCCGGCGGCAGATGGCAGCGCGGCAAGGCGATCCCATGCGGCGCGATCGCCGATGCGCGCCCCCGTGGCAGCGGGCTTTTCCGGCAGCCATGCGGCGATCTGCGGATGATGCTGTGAGCAATGCGATTACCAGTAGTCTCTTCATTCTTTTTCCTTCCGTTGCGCCATCATTATGCCACAATCCCTCCCGCCGTTCAAGCGCATAAGACGGAACCAGCATGTCTCGCCCGCTGTGATCGACAGATGGACCCTGCCGCCAGAGACCTTTTCGTCCTGTCCGGTCTTTGCGTTCACGACCTGGCACGGGAACGGCAACGTGAAACCCCAATTGCCGGTGCGCAGCGCATGGAGCGAAACGAAGTCTCCGTCCATATCCACCTCGGAATCAGGCGAAAAACACTTCTCGAAACGCACCCCGCCCTTTAATAGCAGGTCGTATTAGGAATCTGAAAATGTGCCACTAGCGAAAACATAAATAGTGTATAATAATGAGATGAACATGCAGCAACTTAAGATTTTACTGTCAACCTTGATGCTGACACTTGAGGTGGTACCCTTTTCTGGTTGTACCAGTGTAAAGCATATCGACTGTGGATATGATTCATTCTGCTCAACGGCAAGCGGTAACACGATAACGCCGACAGTCATTGCCCGAACACAAACGACTCTTTCATACGACTTCCACAGCATCATAGCTGCAAAGCCGGTAATCAAAGTAACAGGTCCAGCAAAGGCAAAAATAAAGTACCGCACCTACAGTAGTGCTGCAGATGCGGTTGAATCTGAATTTGAACTTCCGGACTTAGAACTTCACGAGCGAGCAACTGACATCATGGAAAGAATCACACGAATCACCGCAACTCACGAGTCAAAGGATGTCCAGAACTTCAGATTCCTTGACATCGAGCTTTTAGACGATGTCGATATACTCAGAACATGGGCAATAGAGGCTGCTTCTTCTGAGGCATCTTTTCCACATCGACAAGCTCGACCTTCGAAACCTTAGCCGGAAGTCCCTTGATGTCCGCCTGAACCGTGCCGTACACGAAATAGCTCGTGTTCTCAATGCGATAACGCGTAGCGACAACGGAATCGACGCCCGAAGCCGAACAGGCCTTGGCATAAGCACCGTTCTTTGCAACATCAACAAGAGAAGGCCCAACGAAGGGAAGCTTCAGCCCGGTAGGCGCGAAGTCAGACCAGTGATCAGCGGTTCCACCCCACGTGAAGGAAATAAACCCGAGATTAATCCAATGGAGTTTCTCCGTAGCCGAAACAGGCGCCTGGTTCAACTCGTAAGAGAGCTGCACCGCATCCCTCGTGAAGATATCAGGCTGCACGATTTCATTGCCACCATCGTTCTTGTTGACACTGACGCATCCAGCGAGCACCGCAGCGACAGCAACTAGCATTAGCTTTCTCATTCTGTTTTATCCTTTCCAATATGCCCTTGTTTAGTTTCACATCACAAGGATCGGGCACATCCTCGTTCCGTGTCGGCCACATAGCGGACAACCGCTTTGCAGCACAAACTTATTTACCAAAAAGTCGTTATCATCCGCTATTCGGTTGCTGAGTTGCCGAACCGACCTTCATCAAGGCCAATGTGGTGCGACGGCATTTCACCGCCGCACCACATGCCCCGAGTCTTTACAGCACAGGGAGCGCGGGGTGCGACGGCATTTCACCGCCGCACCACATGCCCCGAGTCTTTACAGCACAGGGAGCGCGGCAAGCTCGGTGAGGAGCTTGTAGTTCTCCTTGAAGCCAGCCTCGGCACGCTCGAGCATCGCCTTGGCCTGGTCGGGTCCGGCGATCTTCACGAGCTGGCGGAAGCGGTTCTCGCCGAGCTCCTTCGACACCGCGTTCGCGGCGAAGGAGACCGTGTCGCTCTTGTCCTTCGAGTCAAGCGTGAGGCCGTTCTTGCCCTCGGCCGCCTTGCGCGGGTCGTAGCGCCAGAGCGGGAAGTGGACAGAGTCCACCGCCGCCACCTGGTGCGCCGGGCCCGTGGCCGTGTTGAGGCCCTGCTCGATGCAGTGCGCGTAGGCGATGATGATCGCGGGGCCGTTGTAGTTCTCGGCCTCGTTGAAGGCCTTCACCGTCGCGGCG
>CACWSW010000058.1:653-15698 GCA_902763655.1 uncultured bacterium | reverse complement strand
GAGCCGGGCAACAGGTATGCCTATCGGTTCGAACTGAAGCTAAACGACGCGTCATCGGCCGATCTGACTCTCTCGCGCCGCATCCAGGCGGATCTGCGGCAGTCGGTACGTGACGACTATGTGGCGTCTGCCGGAACGAAGGACACGTCTTCGCTGCAGATTGAGTTCCCTGAATATGCCATCCGCGAAGGCAAGGTGGTGGGACGAGCCGTCGTCATGACGGTCGAGTTGCTCGAGTTCGTCTACGATCCTACGACGGCCCAGGGGCGGCTGGCGGTAAAGGTGAATCCGCAGCAGTACGAAACGACGCGGCAGTGGGTGAGGAACAACATCGCGACGCTGGCGAAGGACAAGAACGCCAACATTCTGAGCACGCTTTCGGGGAAGCCGCGTTTCACGATAGGGCGCGAGATACTGCGCGACGACAACGTGCTTGAAGTAGAGTTTCATGCGGGGGAATAGTCGATGCGAGGGTTGCGCGAAATAATTGTTGCGGCTGCTTTTGGGGTGGCCATTTGCGGTTGCCGCACCTCCTACCAGGAGGCGCAAGCGGCACGGCAGGACGTGATGTTCGGCACGGGGGAGATTGCCATTGACAGGGCGACCAAGATGGCCAACAGCACCGTGAACAGGAAGCTGGGCGCCTTCGAGCTGGCACGCATAAAGATGCTGCATGGCGACTTCGCCGGCAGTTCGGCCGTGTTCGGGCCGCAGCTCGACGAGCTTTTCGAGGAGACGAACCTTGGTCCCGTACTGAAGAAGGGCCAGATCGCCGGCAACATCTTGGCAGGCACTCTGGGCGACGACCGCGCCATCCCTTACGAGCTGCCTGCGTTCGAGTTGCTGTTTGGCCTGCAATATCAGGCGGTCAACTCCCTCGCGCTCGGACAGCATGACAACGCACGTGTCTACCTTCGGCGCGCGACGGCAGTCCAGGAACAGCTGAAGGAAGAGTACGGCACAGAGCCGGAGTCGTCTGAGTCACCTGCCGAAGCTGACGCCAAGGCCGCCGCAAACGCGCAGAACGCCGCAACGGCCAGTAGTCAGATCACTGCGCGTCTCGCTCCCGTTGCGGACATGGTGCGAGCCTCGTACGAGAATTCTCTCGCATGGTACCTGATGGGACTCTTCTTTACAAAGGAGAACGATGTGTCCAATGCCGAGATCGCCTTTCGTGAAGCGGGCCGCATCTGCCCTGCGATCACGCCTCTTGCAGTTGCGCCTGCGGGGGGAGGTCAGGACGTTATCGTCGTCTACGAGGAGAACCTGATCGACATGCGCGAGCCGATCAAGATACCGCTTCCGTTCGGTGGTACGGTGTGGTCCGTGGACTTTCCGATATACAGCGCGCCGGCCTGTCCGCCATCGCCGATCGCCGTCGAGGTGGGTGGCGCTGTGGCGGCGTCGTGCATCCCGGTCGTCAACGTGCAGGCGCTTGCCTACCGCGACCTCAAGGATCGCGTTCCGGGCATCGCCACGCGCAACGTGACGCGCGCGGCCGTGAAGATCGCCGCCCAGCAGGTGGCCAATCACGTCAATACCGGCAATAGCTACGCCGACTTGGCGATCATGCTGGGTGTGTTTGCCTACAACCTCACAAGCACCGTCATCACAGAGGCGGACACCCGCGCTTGGCAGACTGTGCCCGAACATGTCCATCTCGGTCGCTTTGCTCTGCCGGCCGGCAAGAACAGCATCACTGTCCGAAACGCGCGCACGGGGCGCGCGTGCGAGATCGCGGTGTCGCCCGGTGGCGGGACGAAAATTGTGTGGATATCCGATGTGCGTGGCTTTGCCACGGCTACGGTGCTGTCAGTCGGAGCGAAGGGTACGTCTTCGTGGGCGCGCATCCCCTCGCTGCTTTGACCATGACTTAATCTTTTTAGTTGTAACATTAACCAAGAAGGAGAAAACGAAATGAGAAAACTGATGACGAGCATGCTGTTGCTGGCTTCGGTATCTGCGAGTGCGGCCGTTGCGACAGTCCAGCAGATCGAGCCGGGCGTCAGGCCCGTATACAATTCCGGTACCGGCGTGATGCCGGCCGGCGCGCAGGAGGCTGTGCCAAGGGCCAGCCGCCAGCTTGCGAAAGATCGAGTCATGGGCGTTGGCTTCACGCCCGCGATGCTGAGCTTCTTCTCGCCACTCCAGGTGCCCGGACCGGACTTCGACGTCGGAGGTCTGCGGCTTAACATCCTTTATGGGCGGTGCTGCAACTTCGACGGCCTGGACCTTGGTCTCGTAGGCGTGGCGGACAACCATGCCAACGGCTGGCTGGCGAACCTGCTCGTGAACTACGCGGCAGGCGACGGTCTCGGCCTCCACACTGGCGTCGTCAACTACTTCGGCGGCGACTTCAAGGGGTTGCAGATCGGCATCGCGAACTGGATCGACTCTGGTGACATGTTCCAGGTCGGCCTGTACAACGGCGGGTACGACATCCAGGGACTCCAGATCGGCGTGATAAACACGGCCGACAAGCTGCAGGGGCTGCAGATCGGCCTCGTCAACATCATCTCAAACTCTGACGTCTCGTTCTTCCCGATCATCAACGGGTTCTTCTGAGATCGTTGCGACTGAAAATCCAAATTAGGAAGGAAAATGAAAATGAAAGCGAAACAGGTAATGTTTGTCGGCGTCGCAATGTTGTGCGCTGCTGTCTTGGCCCAGGCTCAAGGCGTCCAGACCGTGTCCGAGGTCGAGTCGCGCCAGTCGTCAGCGGATCTTGAAGCGTTCAAGAAGCGCGTTGCCGCCGCCAATCCAGGCCTTGACGTTGTCAAGATAGAGGAAGATGTGGTTCGCCGTGCAGTGCTGGCACCTCCTCCCCCACCCCCACCGGCCAAGCCTCCAGTCATGGCGATCTTCGTGAAGAACCACACGAAGACGGCGTCCAAGGACGACCTTTCGAATGCATATCGTGATGCCAACTCGACAGCGCCGATCATGGACGATCAGGTCGACGGCATCCGCGACCGCCTTGCGGCAGAGGTCTCTGGCATGGACTTCATAGTCATGGATTCGGCCGAGATTGGCGCAGCATTCAACCGATACAAGATCACGACCGCCGAAGAACGCGCCGGCCTCATCGCCGGACTCTTCACTGGCGGCAGCGTGACGCGCGTGGCCCAGATGCTCGGAGCAGACTACATCCTCACGGCCTCTATCGTAGGCGCCTCCCAGATGCGGCGCCCGGCCGGCGACCGCGGCGTGACGATCTACACGCTTCGTATGGCGACGAAGGTGCTGGACGCCACCACTGGCGGCAGCGTTTACGGCAAGAACTGGGTGAACAAGCGTCCTGTCCCTATGGGCAACAGTGACGACGCCATGGCGATCTACGACGATCTGATCGACATGTGGGTCCAGGACACTGGCGCCGATCTGGCCGCGGCTCGGCCGCGCTGGCGCGCGCCTACATCCGCTTCAGGCGTGATGGCGTCCTTCACCGTTACCACGACGTTGGATGACATATTCAAGCCGCTGGAGACGACGGTCGATGCATCCAAGCCCGTCAAGGATGAACTTCGCGTCGTGGCCGGGGGCATCACCGTGGAAGTTGACGGTGCAGCAGTAGGCTCTTCTGGCGGCACCTTCCGTGCGCGTCCCGGCCTTCATCAGCTGCGCGTGAGCCGCCAGTGGATGAAGCCGTGGACCGGAACTGTCAACATCTCCGAGGGAGCCGTGTTCAACGTGGCCCTGGAGCTTTCCGCC
Source organism: uncultured bacterium (assembly GCA_902763655.1). Taxonomy (GTDB): domain Bacteria; phylum Verrucomicrobiota; class Kiritimatiellia; order RFP12; family UBA1067; genus RUG572. The sequence continues at coordinate 11,987 of CACWSW010000058.1, read as the reverse complement.
GAGGGATTCCAGCACTACAAGAACAAGGAAGTGCTTCGTGCCGAGCTGGCTGTGGCCTACGCAGAGGCCGCATTCCGCCGCGGCTGCCGGGTGAACTTCGACACGGAGAACTGGCAGACCGTGACATGGGCACCCGGTTCTGCCTCGACGGCAGTTTCGTCTTCGACTATCGTCCAGCCTACGACGGTCGAGACGCCTGTCGCTCCTACGGTGCAGACGCCCGTCACGCCGACGGCGCAATCCCAGACCCCCGCTGTCCAGTAAACGAAAGAAAGGAAACCTCAAATGAAACTGTTATCTGTCATTTTTTCCATCATGCTCGCCGGCATCTTCTTCTCTGGATGCCACACGACGGCTGGCACGTCGGTCGTCATGAACCACGAGACGGGCGGGTCGGTCATATACGAGGGCAACACGCGCCTACACAACTCAGTGGCGGTCACCGCAGTTACCTACGACAAGGTGCCGTCCGGACTGAACCGCGTCAACATCCAGCTGTCTTCGCTGATCCAGCGTTCGCAGCACCTGCAGTATCGAATTGCCTGGTTCAACTCCGAGGGCATGGAGATAGACGCCGACACGCGCACGTACCGTCCGCTGGTCCTGCAGGGACTCGACACCGTCACGGTGACTGGAGTAGCCAACAACCCCGCCGCCGTAACCTCGCGCATCCGCATTCGCGAATGGCGAGCGGCTCGATAACGAAAAGGCAACACTAAACATCCTAAACTGGAGATCAAGAAAATGAACGCTACAGTCAACAATTGCATCTGCCTGGCTTTGCTCGTCGTGTTCGCGGGTTGTGCCACGGCGCCGCGCGTCTACGAATCCGAGCTTGACCGAACGCCGCTGACGACGAAGATCGAGCCGCAGGACATTCGTCGGACGGTGGAGAAGATGGCCGAGTCCCTGATCGCGGATCCGGGCGTGCTGGACGCCACCAAGGGCGAGCGGCCCGTCCTGGACATCGAGCCGATGAAGAACAGGTCGCAGATGATCGTGGACATGCAGAGCATCACGGATTCCGTGCGCATGAGGCTCATCCGCTCGCGCTTGTTCCGCTTCGTGGACCGTTCCACGGCCGGCGCCGACATCGCCATCATGGACGAGCAGGCCCAGCTGGGGCTTACGGATCCGCGTAAGGCCATCCGGCCTGGCCAGCAGACGGCTGCGCAGATGTACCTGACAGGATCGCTCACGGATATGGTCACGCGCGTCGGTAGGGTTACTGACCATTACTACAAGTTCACGATGATACTCAAGGATCTTCGTACTGGCGAGATCGTCTGGACGGATGAGCAGGAAATCCGCAAGGTGGCCAACCGGCCCATGTTCTGACAAGGTCTAGGCAGTGGGCGCGGAGCGGAAGCAGATGGGTTTTGTTGGCAACATGGCGATCGGTTGCCTGCTGGACATCGTGCTGATCGTCTGCTTCGCGTGCGTGGTGAGGACGGAGACGCTGGCCGGCGCGCTGGCCTACGCCACCGTCCTCTCCGTTCTCGTGTGGGGGGCCAGGTGGGCCCTCCACGCGATGGACATGCTTGACGGCTGGTGCGGGAGGCTGATCGGGCCCGTGGTCCTGGTCGGCGCCATGCTGCTGGCAGTTTTCTGCCCGATAGGCGACAAGGACGCCGGGGCGGACGACCTGGACGATTCTTCCGATCCGGCAAGGTCGGAGCAGAGCGACCTGGCCGTGCCGCCCGGCATCCGCTACACGCCCGCTTCCACGAACGAGGTGAGCGTGGAGGAGGCGCTCGCGGAGCTGAACGATCTCGTCGGCCTCAAGCCCGTGAAGGAGGAGGTGGCGCGCTTCGTGAAGTTCGTGCGCGTGGCGCAGCAGCGCCAGGCCGCCGGCCTCAAGGTGGCGCCCATCTCCTACCACATGGTGTTCACCGGCAACCCCGGCACTGGCAAGACGACCGTCGCGCGCATCATGGCGAAGATCTACAAGGCGCTCGGCGTGGTGAAGAAAGGGCATCTCGTGGAATGCGACCGCGGCGGGCTCGTGGCAGGGTACACGGGCCAGACCGCCATACAGACAGGCAAGGTGATCGACTTCGCGCTTGACGGCATCCTCTTCGTCGACGAGGCGTACTCGCTCGTGAACGGCAAGAACGACTCCTACGGCGATGAGGCGATCTCGACGCTCCTCAAGCGCATGGAGGACGACCGCGACCGCCTAATCGTGATCGTGGCGGGTTACACCGAGGAGATGCGGACGTTCATCGACGCCAACTCCGGACTCGCCTCCCGCTTCAACCACTACGTGGAGTTTCCCGACTACTCGGCGGACGAGCTGGCGGCGATGTTCCGCATGAACGCGAAGAAGAGCCAGTACGTCCTCTCTCCCGACGTGGAGCGCGACCTCGGCGCGTTCATCGCCGCCGAGACGGCCAATCGTGACCGCAGATTCGGCAACGGCCGCTGGGTGCGTAACCTCTTCGAGCAGGCCGTGGCTCACCAGGCCGAGCGCGTGGCCGACATCGCGAACCCCACGCAGGAGCAACTCATGACGATCGAGATGCGCGACATAGGCGAGCTGGGGAAGGGCAAGGTCGGCCTCGGCGCGTCCGGCCTCGCGCGCACTCCTCCGCCCGGCATCCGCTACATGCCAGCCTCCACGAACGAGGTGAGCGTGGAGGAGGCGCTCGCCGAGCTGAACGGGCTCGTCGGCCTCAAGCCAGTGAAGGAGGAGGTGGCGAAGTTCGCGTCGTTCGTGCGCGTGGCGCAGCAACGCAAGGCCGCCGGCCTCAAGGTGGCGCCCATCTCCTACCACATGGTGTTCACGGGCAACCCCGGCACGGGCAAGACGACCGTGGCGCGCATCATGGCGAAGATCTACAAGGCGCTCGGAGTCGTGAAGAACGGGCATCTCGTGGAGTGCGACCGCGGCGGGCTCGTGGCAGGCTACACGGGCCAGACCGCCATCAAGACAGGACAGGTGATCGACTTCGCCCTGGACGGCATCCTCTTCGTGGACGAGGCGTACTCGCTCGTGAACGGCAACCAGGACACCTACGGCGAGGAGGCGATTTCGACGCTTCTCAAGCGCATGGAGGACGACCGCGACCGTCTCGTCGTGATCGTGGCGGGCTACACGGAGGAGATGAAGAAGTTCATCGACGCCAACTCGGGCCTCGCCTCCCGTTTCACCCACTACGTGGAGTTCCCCGACTACACGGCCGAGGAACTGGCGGCGATCTTCCGCATGAACGCGAAGAAGAGCCAGTACGTGCTCTCCTCCGACGTGGAGAAGTGGCTGGACGCCTTCATCCGCGTCCGCACGAAGAAACGCGACCGCAAGTTCGGCAACGGACGCTGGGCGCGCTCGTTGTTCGAGGAGGCGGTCTCGCGCCAGGCGATGCGCGTGTCGAAGATCGCAAATCCCACGCAGGATCAGCTCAAGACTTTGACGATGAAAGACGTGGGCATCCAGCTCAAGGATCCCGACGCCTCGAAGGAGGACTAGGTGACGGACGTGACACGTAAAACGAAGAAAGGGGGTGCGATGAAAGAGACAATGACGTTAATGGCGGCGGGAATCTCCGCCCTTGCGTGGGGCTACGGCGACCTGCCGGACACCTTTGATGCGTCGACCGGCTACGTGACGCTGACGGCGGCGGACACGACATCCGCGCAATCGTATTTTTCAGCGACTCATTGGAGCGACGGACAGCCTCCCCATGCGAATACGAACTACTACGTGAAGAGCGGATGGTGCCTTGGTACGCCCTTCAATAATGACGAGATGACCGCGCAGCTGGCGATCGATCCCGATTGCCAGACGTTCAAGGGCCATACGCTTGTCATCGCGGGCTACCTCTGGTATCTGAATGCGTCATACGAATTTACCTTCCCGGATCTGCGCATGTTGCCGGGCTCGTACATCAGTTATACGGCCAAAAAGAAAACTCTCAACGGCACGATGACAGTTTACGGCACGCGAACAAAACCCGTGCGAATCAGTTTCGGCATGGACCAAATGATCACTGTCCCATTGGCTCTGACGATCAAGGGAGATCCCGGAAGCTGCTTGGCGACATCTTGGAATAGCGGGAGGCAACCGAGCTGGGTCAAACTTACGGGTGAACTTTCGGAGTTTTACGGTACGCTGTACGTTGGCAACGGCGTCAGCGCAGGCAATTCCGTTGGCTTTTGGATTACGTCGGATTGCCTCGGCGGCACGGTGGAGCTGCCGATCGCAAACGCGAGCCTGTACGTGGAGTCCGCCACTGGCTTGACGGTAGGCGGACTGAATGTGACGAGCGAAAGCACGAAGCTGTTCCTTGATGGTTCTCAGGTGAACGCGACTACTCCGCGCCTGACGGTGACAAACAGCTTGGAGATAACAAGTCCTGTCAGATTGATGCTGAACCATGGAACCATATCAAATAACAACGCCCCTGCTTTTTCCGCCCCCGTGGAACCGGAACCCCCAGGCGAATACCCGCTCATTCGTCTGACGCCCGAGGTCGTGCAGGACGGCGGTTGGTCGACCGAACGGCTGGCCAACATGTTCGTCATGTCCACTTCGCCAGCCCTTACGCGTTCCGAGCTGCTCTGGCATGACGACGCGGACGGCGGCAAGACCCTTGCGCTTGTTGTTTGCGTGACGCATACGACCGTCGGAGACGATCAGCCGCGGAGCAGCTTCATCAACGCGACGAAAACGGATGGCGGTACGGACTATTACTGGAGTAACGAATCCTGTCCGGAGAATGACGGGACGGGGGCCAATTTGTCATACTTTAGCTCAAAGGGAATCTATCTGCCGAGGCTGGCAGACTTGTCACAGCAGACATTCTACCAGTTTCCAGGAAAAATGCTCGTGATGGCGTCGACAAACCCCGGCTTGTTAGTGCCAAACCTCGGGACGTTCCGCTGCGACAATCTCGTGCTGCGCGGATCGGGTTTTAACGTATGGGGACCAGTGTTGACGTCTCCCGCACGGTACGATGAGAATGGAACTCAGTGCAACGTATTCGTGGTGCAGGGGCAGATTCGTGTCCTTGCCGGATATGACGACAACATCATCCAGACGTATGGTGGCGCGAGACTCACCCGCATCGAGTCTTCCGTAACTGGGAACGGCAATTTCAAACTTCAGACGATCAACTACGCGAGCAATTACAAGAGCGACAAAGGATTCGTTGAATTCGCGGCCTGCAACACGAATTTCACCGGCAAGGTGAAGGTGTCGACTGCTGACAACACGACGAAATACGCCAATCTTGGAATCGTCGTGCCGAACTGGGAACAGCGCGTGTGCCTGTTCGTCTCGGACGAGCGAAACCTGGGCGGCAGACGGAACGAGTTCGCGTGGGACGCGCTGCTGATCGAGCAGTATTCCGACCTCTGGCCGCTGAACGACGTCACGTTCACGGACGGCTGGAACCGCGGCGTCGCCATCGGCAACATCGGGCGGATGCACGTGACGAACGGGCTGACGCTCGCGATCTTGCGTCCGCTCAACGTGAACGGCAACCTTGTGAAGGAGGGCGGCGGCACGCTCGCGCTCGGCGGCCCCCTGACGTTCGGCGGTTCGTCGCAGAGCGCGACGCCCACGGCAGGCGCGAACCTGCTCACCGCGATGGGCGGCTTCGTCAAGCCGCTCGCGACAAACGCCTTCGACGGCCTCGCGATCACGTTCACGAACAACGCCGCGCTGAAGGTGGACGGCATGTCTGCGGACGCCGGTCTCCTGAAGTACGGTCTCGTCAACGTGAAGGAGGCGACGGCGCCGGTCGCCCTCGCGCCCAACCAGGCGAAGCTGCCCGTGACGGTGGACTTCGGCGCGGCGACGGAACCGCCTGCCGTGCAGTGGACGGTGGGCCTCGTGACGCTGGAGACGACGAAGGCGGAAGCGTTGAAGCCGCAGATGGTCCTTTCCAACCCAGCGCCGTTCAAGAACTGGCGCGGAACGCTGGACATCGTCGCCAACGGCGACGGCACCTCCACCATTGTGGTGAACTATAAGACGGTCGGCATGACGATTCTCTTCCGCTGAAGGGGGACGAATGTGAAATCACGGTACGGAATATGCCTCGCAACTGCTTGGATGGTCGCGCTTGTCGCGGCCTCATTTGCCGCTGATGTCCGACCGATCTCGGTGCGCGTGCGGCAGACGCCGGGCGGGCCGAGGCTGTTCGTGGACGGCAAGCCGATCCCGCCGCGCGCATTTTATGGAGCCGGGCCGTCCATTGGATTCATCGCCGAGGTGCGCGAGTACACGTTCACGCTGCCGTTCACGGCGCCCGTTTCCACGGAACGCGCCGAGATACGGATCGGATTCCCATCCGTTCCGGCGAAGTTCTGGATTCACGACGTGAAGCTTGTGGATGGCGAGTCGGGCAAGGAACACGCCGTCGGCATCTCGCTGGCGGGGGCGTTGCCGGACGGGCGCCCGCATCCGGACAGACTTTCGTGCCCCTGCGCGATCCCGCTTGTCGCAGGGCACAAGTACAGCCTTCGCATCCCGATCCGGGCTGATCACGGGCGATCGTTCTTCAATCCGTCCGTGGTTGCGTTTGACGCGGCGGGCAAGGAGCGCAGGTGTCCGCTTCCCTACGGCGAAACGCTGGCCGCGACGACGCGCCTTGCGGGGGAGGCGGGCGTGAACATCGTGACGTTTGGCGCGTCGAACGGGTGGATCGAACCGGAGAAGGCGCCGAATTGGGATGCCTTGGACGCAGTATGCCGTCGGCTCGTGGCGGCGAACCCGAACGTCCTGCTCCTGCCGCGCATCGGCATGAACGCGCCGGCCTGGTTCCTCGCGCGGCATCCCGAGGTGAAGATGCGATTCGACGACGGCTTCGTGATGAACTCGGCGTCCGTCTCCTCGCGGCTCTACCGCCAAGCCGCCTGCGCGCATCTGGAGAAGCTCGTGCGCCATCTGCGCGAGACGTTCCCGCGCAACTTCGCGGGCGTGCACGTGAGTGGGCAGAACTCGGGCGAATGGTTCTACGAGAAGTCGTTCGACCACGAGCTCGGTGGCTACGAGGCGCCCGTGCGCGACGCGTTCCGCGCGTGGCTCGCGCGAGAGGGCGAGCCGGACGCCGCGACGGCCGAGGTGCCGTCGGCGGACGAACGGCGCGACACGTCCGGCGGCTGCCTTCTCGACCCCGTGCGGCAGCGTTGGCTGGTGCTGTTCAACCGCTTCCGACAGGAGGAGATGGCGAGCTTCCTTTCCGAGCTGGGGGCGGCGGTGCGGCGCGGAAGCGACGGACATTCCCTCGCGATGTTCTTCTACGGCTATTCCTGGGAAGTGGGCTGTATGAAGAACGGCGCGGCGGCGAGCGGACACTACGCGCTCGAGTGGCTGCTCAAGCACGGACGGGAGAACATCGATGCCCTCTCCGCGCCGTACTCCTACTCGAGCCGGAAGTGGCCCGGGTCGATTCCCGTGATGAGCGCGGCCGAGACGCTGGCACGCAACGGCATCCTCTGGTTCAACGAAGACGATACGCGCACCTATCTGGACGAGATCTGGGACTACAAGACCCTTGCCGGCGGCTCGCCCGTGACGAAAGTGCAGACGATCGACCTTCTGCGGCGCAACGCCTCGTTCGAGATCCTGCGCGGGCTGGGCGACTGGTGGATGGATCTCTTCGGACGCGGCTGGTACCTCGACCCCGACCTCTGGGCGCTGCGCAGGGAGCTTGAGCCGCTGGAGCGGTCGATGTCCGTGCGCGCGAAGCCGTACGCCCCCGAGATCGCGGACATCGTGGACGAGCGGAGCTTCCTGTACCTCGCGTGCGATTCGCGCAAGACGATGGGTGTCCTGCTCAACCGTTACATGCTCGACGGTTGCGGCGCCCCCTACGGACAGTATTTCCTGAACGACGTGCTGGACAACCCCTGTGACGCGAAGCTGTACGTGTTCGCCATGACGCCCTATCTCGACGCGGCGCAGCGGGCCAAGATCGCCGCCTTGCGCGCGGCGCGTCCCGACGCTTCGTTCCTCTGGTGCTGGGCGCCGGGCTACCTCTCCGAGAAGGGGATGTCCGTTGCCGGAATTGAGGAGGTGACGGGATTCCGCGTCACGCGCGCGGAGGTGTCCAATGGTTGGGCGAAGACGACGGAGAAGGGGTTTGCGCGGGGTCTGGGCCTGTCGACGTGGGGCGGCGGCGTGCAGAAGGGCGCGGCGCCGCTTTTCTCGCCGGTGGTGCGTCCGGGGGACGAGGTGTGGGCGACTTACCGCGACGCGCCGAACAGTCCGGCGCTTGTGGCGCGGCGGCGCGGCGAGGGGATGGGCTACGACATCTTCCTCGGTCCGGGGCAGTTCTTCCGCGAGCTGTTCCACGCGACGGCGAAGGTTGCGGGCGTCCATTGCTATCTCGACTGCGCCGCCGGGAACGTGATTGCGGCGGAAGGCTACGTGGCGGTGCAGAACACGACGGACAAGCCGCTCACGGTGACGCTGCGCGACGGCACGCGCCGAACGCTCGACATCCCGAAGGGCGCGACAAGGATCCTAAAAGAGAAGTAACAGGCTTGCGTGGTTCTGCCGCCGCCAAGAGGGGACGGGATTTTGATATACTGCGCCGAAAGCCGATTTCGACGGAGATTACATTGCCATGAAAAGACTGATTCTAGCTCTCTCGCTCGCCGTGTGCGCCGTGCCCGCGCTGTTCGCAGGGGACGTGAAGCACGGCGAGGCGGCACGGCTCGCAGGCGTGCCGATCCCCGGCCATCCGGAGGCCGAGCTTTCGTTCAGGATAATCGCGGAGGAGTTCGGCTCGTCCAACAGGGTGATGAAGGTGGCGGCGCCGTCCAACATGAAGAAGTGCGACGTCCGCTACGTGGACGGCAAGACGGTGGTCTCCTGGCGCGGAAGCGAGGCGTTTGGCGCGGACTTCGAGGTGACGGCCACGCTGGCGAAGCTTCCGGACGGCTCGTTCGCATGGACGTTCGCGTACGCGAACTGCGAATGTCCGCTCCCGGTCGCGGAGGTGCGATTCCCGATCGTCACCGTGCCACGCGCCGGAAACACCGCGATCCTGTACCCGGAGTCCATCGGCGCGCTCAAGTGGCCGGACTGGGCGAAATGCAGGCCTGGCGGCACCGTGGCCTCGGCGAGGCCGCAGACGTTCCGTTTCATCGCGTCGCTCACGGAGGACGGGCCGGGATGGTACGTCGACCAGCGCGACGAGGCGCGGTTCCACACCGGAATGTTCCGCGCGCGCTCCGGCGAGCGTCCCGGCACGGTCACGCTGGAGGCCGTCTGCGAGCCGCCTGCCGCGTCTCCCCGCGCCTGGCGGATGCCGTTCGGCGGCACGATCGCCGCCATTCCGGGGGCGGACTGGTTCGCCGCCGCCGCCCGCTACCGCGAGTGGGCGAGGCGCCAGCCGTGGTACCGCGCGGCGCGTTCGCGCGACTTCGGCAAGCTGCGCGACATCGCGATGTGGTTCTGGAACCGCGGCGCCGCGGATCACGTGATCTCCCCCGTGGAGCGCTTCCAGGAGGCGTCGGGCGTGCCTGCCGCGATCGACTGGTACTGGTGGCATGCGATCCCGTACGACACCGGCTTCCCGAATTTCTGGCCGCCCCGCGAAGGCGAGGCCACGTTCCGCGCCGCCGTGAAGCGGTGCAACGAGAAGGGCATATTCATCCAGGTGTACACGAACGGCATGACGTGGGACGCGGACGACCCGTCGTGGACGGAGGGCGGGACGGAGAGCGCGCGCATCAACATCGACGGCACCTTCCGCGCCACCGCCTTCAACAGGTTCATGCCTCATCGCCTCGCCTACATGTGCGGCACCGCCGAAAAGTACCAGGCCAGGATGCATCCGCTGTACAGGAAGCTCGCCTCGACCGGCATGCCCGGCATCTACCTCGACATGATCGGGAACGCCTCCTACAATCCCTGCTTCGCCACGAACCACGTCCACGCCCCCGGCGGCGGAACGCACGGGATAATGGGCTACCGCGATTTCGTCCGCCGCATCAAGAAGGAGAATCCGGGCGTGCTGCTTTCGACCGAGGACGCCACGGAGCCCTACCTCGACGTGTTCGACGCCGGCATCTGCCTCGCGTGCAACTACGAGCGGTTCGGTTCAAACAACGACAGCCGCTACGCCGTCCCCGTCTGCCAGGCCATCTACCACGGCTGCGAGGTACTCTTCGGCTCGTACGCCATGGTGCACGGCATCCCTCCGTTCGACCCGAAGTGGCCCACGGACAGGAAGTGGAAGGAGGAGAAGGACTGGAAGGCGCTCTTCCCCGACCAGTTCGCGCTGGAGCTGACGCGCGGCGTCACCTGGGGCATGCAGCCGATGGTCCACAACTTCCGTCCCGGAGACGACTCCGATCCGCGCTTCGCGGACGACTACAGGCTGATGATAGACACCGCGCGGTTCTACCATGCGAACCGGCGCTTCCTCTTCGACGGCGACATGTGCGCGCCGGGTAAGATGGAATGCGAGAGGCAGAAGATCGACTTCCTAGTGCGCGGCACGTACGCCCGCGAAGGGGAGTATCGCACGATCACGCGCGAGACGATACCCGCCGTGCTCCACTCCGTCTGGCGCGCGCCGGACGGGAGCGTCGCGGCCGTGCTCGTGAACTGGACGCGGAAGGCGCGCAGGTTCAAGCTCTCCGCGCCGGACATCTCGGCCGAAGGTGAAATCCCTCCTCGCAGCTGGCGCCTCGTCCCAGCGGCGCAATGCGCGGACGCGATGTCCGCGAAGTACAGGGAAGTCTGGAACGACAAGGTCCAGGAATCTCGGCGGACTCCGCACGGGATACTATACGCTATCGTCCGACCTCGTGACGGGGCGGATCGTAATGGATGCTGGCGTCCAGACGACGGTGTTTGACCTCGGGGAAGACCACACGATGACGTTGATCGGGCAGTCTGGAACCGTGCCTGCGCTCGGGGCCACGGGGGCGGTCGTATTGAGGGTTGGGAACGCTTCGACTTGAGGGTAAGCGCCGGCAACGTGCTGGCGTTTCGCGGAGAGGCCACGCACCAGGTGTTCAATGTGACGAACGCGAACTCGACATGCGCCATCCGCGGCACGGGAACGCGTCTGGAGGTGACGGGCGGGGCCAAGCTCGACATCCTGAGCGGGTCGACATACGGTCGAGGGCGACGATCTCATCGTGCTTTCGCGCTCGGGCACGCCTCAGGCGAAGTCGCCGCACAACGGCGACATGATCACCTTCCACCGCATACCCGACTTCCGCTCGCTCGTCTATTGAGCAGTCCGCCTCGCGGGTTGAAGGTGCCCACATGAATTCAGCCGAAATTACCGGGGAAATAATGCAAGGGAGATCGAAGATGAACATGCGGATTGCCAGCCTGGTTGCCGTTTGCGCGACGGTCATGTG
>CACWSW010000058.1:0-635 GCA_902763655.1 uncultured bacterium | reverse complement strand
CAGGTCGCGTACCGCGTGAAGGTGGCGCGTGCGGCGCGGAACGCCGTGAATGAGACCGTATGGGACTCGGGCGAAGTCGCGGACGGACGTTCCGTGGGTATCGCCTACGCGGGGAAGCCGCTTGAATCGGCGCGGCGGTATGTCTGGACGGTGGCGGTGAAAGATGACCTGGGTCGGTGGACTGAATCCGCCCCCGTGCACTTCTCCACGGGCCTTCTTGCGGAGGGCGATAGGAAAGGCGCGGATTGGATCGCACCGGTCGCGGACGGCGGTGGAACGCCGTCCCTACCTGTCTCGTACGGTTTGCGCACGGGGTGTTTCCGCCGCGCGTTCGCCAATCCGAAAAGAGTCGTGGAGGCGTGGTGGTGCGTCACGGCGGCGGGCGTGTTCGAGATCTACGCGAACGGCCGAACGGTTACGGACGAGTTCCTGAAGCCCGGCTACACGCATCCCCTGAAGGTACGGCAGGCGTGCACGTACGACGTGACGGATTGGCTTGACTGCCGCGCTGGCGCGACCAACGTGTTGGGTGCGGTCGTGTCTCCCAGCTGGAGCCGCGACAAGATCTCGTGCCGCAACCGTCCCGGACGCCGCTACGATCCCTCCCTCGCGCCGACGCTGCGCGCCGTCCTGAT
>CACWSW010000057.1 GCA_902763655.1 uncultured bacterium | reverse complement strand
CGACCAGGACACGGCGCGCGCGAGGCGCACGGAGCTCGCCAAGGAGAGCCAGCTCTACGGCGCCATGGACGGCGCGATGAAGTTCGTGAAGGGCGACGCGATCGCCGGCCTCATCATGACGGCCATCAACATCGTCGGCGGCATCTGCGTTGGCGTGCTGATGAACGGCAAGGAGGTTGGCTGGGCCATCACGAAGTACGGCATCCTCACGATCGGCGACGGCCTCGTCTCGCAGATTCCTGCGCTTCTCGTTTCCATCACGTCCGGCGTCATCGTCACTCGCGTGGGCGATGTGGACAACAAGCCGCTCGGCCAGGACATCATCAACCAGTTCTTCGCGCAGCCGAAGGCCATCCTGCTCGGCTCGTTGATGCTCGTGGCGATCGGCCTCATCCCCGGTTTCCCGAAGGTGCAGATATTCGGGCTGGCGGCGTTCGTGGCCGCGGTCGGCTACAGCCTCATGCTGAAGGCGAAGATCGCCGCCGCGCGCGCGGAGCAGGGCGAGGATCCGCTGGCCGCCGCCGCCCCCTCGGACAGCGGTGCGCCCAAGCCGAAGAAGAAGAAAGACGGGGACGACTTCTCCATGGTGACGCCGCTCACCGTAGACATCGACGCCGACGTGCGCGGCGCGCTCTCATACGAGACTCTCAACGACCAGATCATGTCGGTCCGCCGCGCCCTGTACCACGACCTCGGCGTGCCGTTCCCGGGCATCAACCTCTCGCTGGATCCCGCGCTGAAGGACGGACGTTACCGCCTTCTGGTGAACGAGGTGCCGGTCTCCGAGGGCGCGCTTCGCAAGGGCTTCGTGTTCGCGCTGGAGGATCCGGAGAATCTCACCGCCACGGGCATCGCCTTCGAGACGGGCAGGCCGTTCCTTTCCGGACACGAGACCTGCTGGGTGAAGGAGGAGGACAAGCAGAGGCTCGACGAGTCCGGCGTCAGGTCGCTCGACCTCGGTGGCGTCCTCTCCTACCACCTCTCCGGCGTCCTCCGCCGCTACGCGCACGAGTTCCTCTCGCTGCAGGAGACGCGGCTCCTCTTCGACCACATGGAGAAGGAGGCGCCAGAGCTCGTCAAGGAGGTGCAGCGCGTCCTGCCGCTCCAGAAGATCACGGACGTCCTCCAGCGTCTCGTCCAGTCCAGGAGGGCATCTCGATACGCGACCTGAAGCGCATCACGCAGACGCTCATCGAGTGGGGACAGAAGGAGAAGGACACGGTGCTGCTCGTCGAGTACGTGCGCGCCGCGCTGAGCCGCTACATCTCCTACAAGTTCTCCGGCGGGCAGAACATCGTGGCGGCTTACCTGCTTGATCCGTCGCTGGAGGAGAAGATCCGCAAGTCCGTCCGCCAGACATCCGGCGGTTCGTACCTCGCGATGGACCCGTCGACCGTCCGCTCCATCCTCGCCGTGGTCAAACGTACCATCGGCGACCTGAACAAGATCCCGCAGAAGCCCGTCATCATCGTCTCCGTCGACATACGTCGCTACTTCAGGAAGATGATCGAGAAGGACTACTACGAACTGCCGGTGCTCTCGTTCCAGGAGCTGAGCGCCGAGATCAACATCCAGCCCCTCGGGAGGATGAAGCTGTAGGGTTAAAAGATTAAAGTCTTAAAAGGTTGAAAGTTTGAAGTGTTGAAGGTTAAAGAGCTAAAGAGAATGGCATGAGCTTCTTGCTGAAAATAGTCGAAGGCCCCAACAAGGGCGCGGAGATCGCTCTCGTGGAGGGCGTCGCCGTCACGCTAGGCAAGACCGACGCGTGCGACATCGTGCTCGCGGACGCCACGCTGGGCGACGAGCCGATCGAGATCGAGACGTCGGCGGACGGCGTGACGTTTGGCGGCGAGCACCTCGAGCCGCTGCATGTTGCCGTGCGCGGCTCCACCGCATTCGCGGTCGGCCCCTCGGATTCGCCGTGGGGCGAACTCGTGTGGCCGAGGCGGGAGTCGGCGCCGGAACGCGAGGGCACGGCAGAGCCAGAGCCGCGGAACGAAGAGCATGGAGCAGAAGGCGCTTCTCCCGCGCCGAGTCCCGCGCAGGGCGAAAGGGAGCCCGGAAAGAGGCGCGGCTGCATCGGCTGCCTGATCGCCCTCGCCATACTTCTGCTGGTCATAGCTGTTCTCTGCTGGTGCTTCCGTGGATGGCTGGAGCCGAAGGTGAAGGCGCTTGCAGGGCGGGACGGGGACGCCGCCGAGACTGCGACTCGCCATGATGCGGCCGGCGGCGGGGATTCCTCCAAGCTGGATCCGCTCTCCCCGCTCGTGACGCGCTATGGTCTTGCCATCACGAACCGCAACGGGCGCGCAATCCTGGTTGGAGACTTCGCTACGCGCGCCGAGCGCCTGGCCGCCGCGGCGGAGGCGTATGCCGCGCAGCCTGGCGTGGAGCTCGACTTCGCCGACGGCGAATCGCTGAAGACCGCGGTTGCCGACACGCTGGCGCTCGTCGGCGAGACGGCGATGGGCGTCTCCGCCGTCACAGGCCGCGTGGCCGTCCTCACGGGCAAGACGGCGAAGCTCAAGCAGGCGCTGGAGGCGATTTCCGCCGAGGTGCCGAAGCTGGCGAACGTCGACGTTTCCGGAGTGTCGGTCACGCCGTTGGCCGCCGCGATGGCGTCTGGAACGGCAACCGCTGCTGCTGCGTCGCCTCTCGTCCCGTCGCGTTCCGCCGCAGTGGCCAGACGGGAGGAGCTCAGGAAGCAGGAGGCGATAGCACCGTCCCTCCCAGTCTGCGGCATACTCACCACTCCATACCCGTGCCTGGTCCTGCGCGACGGGCGGCGTGTGATGGAGGGGGCGCCGGTAGGGGAATGGACAGTCCTGAAGATCGAGGCCGATTCCGTCACGATCACCAATGCCGTCGGGAGGTTCACATGGAAGCCGTGAAAGAGCCGCTGATGCTTCTGGAGATAGAGCGGGAGCTGGCAGGACCCGACGCGCATGCCGCGCTCGCGCGCCACGACGCCGTGCTTGCGGCGCTCGGGCGGCGGCTGGAGTCGGCGCTTAAGGCGGGGCTGCCGCCAAACGAGTACCCGCGCGCGGAGATGTTGCGGGAGGCCAACATACTGGCAAGGAAGATTTTGCGCCTGGCCGTCCGGGTGGACGGCAAGGTGCGGAGTGCGTAGCCGAAAGGCGACGTTCAACGACAACAAGAAAACAAGGAACAGGAAATGGGATACGGAGTAACAGCAGCAATCGGTGCGGCGGAACTCAAGAACTTGGCGGACACGCCGTTTCGCGCGGACGTGACGTCCACCGACTACATCCACACTGATGCCGTCTACAATGCGCTTATCAACGCGGCCGGGCAGATGGAAGAGCGACTGAAGACCTCGCTCGAGAACTATCAGGAGCATCCGGACGTGCAGGCGAACCTCCAGCAGCTGCAGTACGACCTGCAACAGTGGAACCTCGCGCTCACGACGATGACCAACATCAACAAGAACATGGGCGACGCGCTGAACTCCATCGCGTCCAACTTCCGCTGATGTTCGCCCTTACGCCCGAAGAGGCGCGGTTGTTGTTGAACGTCGCCCTGATGGCGACCGGGCAGAACCGCTTCCGGTCCGCCGCGAAGATACTCGCGGCGCTGGGAGCGTTTCGCCCAGGGGAGGCGTCCGTCGCGTCGGCGAACGCCATCCTCTTCATCAGCATGCTCGACTTCAAGGGCGCGGTGGACTATCTCGACGGCAACGCCATCCCGCGTTTCCCCGACGCGGCGATGCTCAAGGCGTTCAAGGGGATGGCGCTTCTCAGGATGGGACGGACCTCCGAGGCCCGCATCCCGCTCGAGGAAGCAGCGAACCAGTCCGCCGATCCAGCGGCGGCGCAACTCGCAAAGGACTTGTTGACATGACAGAATCAATGATAGTGGAAGCGGTGAGGGCCGCAGGAGGGTCGCAGCTTGCTGCGGTGGCCCCGGCCGCGGTCGGCCCGACAACTTCCGTCGCGGACCCTGCCGCCGTGGCGCGTTTCGATGCGGCGATGGAGGTCACGCCCATACCGTTCGCGTCGGAAGCATCCGCCGCATGGCGTTCGGCCCAGGCGAACAACCAGGGAATACTCCACCGCATACGCGCGCTCACGGAGCTGAACAAGATGCACGGCCCTTCGGCCCGCGACCTGGTGGAGCTACAGTACGAGGTGATGAACCTCTCCTTCCAGCAGGAGGTGGTCACGAAAGTCGCCGACAAGTCCTCGAACGCGATCCAGACGCTGGTGAAGAACCAGTGATTAGTAGTTAGTGATTAGTGGTTAGTGGAAGGAGGCAGTTATGCATAGATTGTCATTGATCGTTGCAGCAGCGTTGTTGCTGGCAGGATGCGACAAGGAGACGACGCTCCATGCCGGCCTGGAGGAGCGGCAGGCCAACCTCGTCATGGCCGCGCTTCTGGACGCAGGCATCACTTGCCACAAGGAGCCAGGCGAGGAAGGGACATGGAACGTCATGGTGGCAGAGCCGAAGTTCGCCAAGGCGGTGAACCTCCTCGAGCGGCAGGGACTCCCTCGCCAGTCCAGGCAGGGAATCGCCGAGGTCTTCAAGAAGACCGGCATGATATCGTCCCCGAGCGAGGAGCGCATCCGATTCATGGACGCGCTCGCGCAGGACATCGCCCGCACGATCTCCATGATCGACGGCGTGGTGGATGCGCGCGTGCATGTCGTCCTTCCGGAGAACGATCCGTTCGCGCGCAACGCGCTTCCGTCGTCGGCCGCGGTCGCGATCCGCTCGCGCTGGGACGCTGACCTTACCGACATCGTGCCTTCCGTGAAGGGCCTCGTGAAGAACGCCATCGAGGGCCTTTCGCACGACAAGATACAGGTGACGATATTCAAGGACGAGTCGCCTAGGAAACAGTAGGTGCAGGGAATGACGGACGACGAGAGACAGTTCCTTAGGACGGCGGCATGGATGTTCATGCGGCACGGGCAGCGTCCGCGCGCACTTGCCGTCTGCGAAGCGTTGGTGGAGGAGGAGCCGCGCGACGGCATCTCCGCCATTGCGTTCTCGGACCTGCTCCTTGGCGCAGGTGATGCCGCGCGCGCCCTCGAAGTCCTTCACGTCGCAGACGTGCCGCCGACCCTAGCGCATGCCGCGGCCGTTCTGGAGACACGTGCCCTGCAGGCGCTTGGCCGGCGTGGCGAGGCGGCCGCCAGGTGGAACCGATACCTCGAGGCCAGGAAGGGTGCAGGACGGAACTGGCTGGCTAGTTAGGTGGTTAGGTAGTTAGGTGGTTGTTGAAAGCATCATATGGCGAAGGAGACTGACATAACGGTTGAAGGGGCCAGGGAGCTGGTTGCCAACAGGGCCCTCTGGCCGCGCGTCCGCGATTTCCTGTGGGACTTCGCCCCTCAGGTGCACCCGAGTTGGCTTGGAGATCTGGGGTTGCCGGAAGGTCTCAACGGTTCTGTGCGCGCAAAGAACTTCTTGCTTGCGCAGCTTGGAGTGGAACCATGCTTCCACGCGTTCCCAAAGGACGACGGCAGCCGTCTGCTGCTCCTGGACGGCGCGACGCTTGAGTCCATTGCCAAGTGGCTGGGCGCGCTCGCATGCGCCTCGAAGCTCCGCGGCGTCACGAGCGGCGCGGACGTCCGCGCGCTCAAGGCCGCGCTTCCCGGCGTCTATCCCGATGTCTTCGGGTACATGGCGTACTTTGAAAGATTTAAGATTGAGGAATTTAAGGTTGAGGATTTGGGACTTGATTTTGGGAACGGGTTTGTCGATAAAGTATGCCTTCTCGGGGGACGGATACTCCATTTCGTTCTGGATTCGCAGCCATCGCATCTCTTGGCGCGTCTCAAGTTGAAGTTGCCGAAGATGCATTCGCTCGATTCCCAACCAGAAGTCAATCTTCAATCTTCAATCTTCAATCTTCAATTGGTCACACGACTTCTCAAGCTCAAATTCCCGGAGGCGTATTCGCTATGCTGCTCGTGAAGAAACCAGATTTCGTCCTCGCAACCGACCGTCGTCTCGTCAAGGCGACCGACGTGGCCACCGTCCGTTCCTCCGAAGAGATCATAGCGGCCGCGGAGGCCGACGCGGCGCGCATCCGCGAGGAGGCCAAGGCCGCGTTCGAGGAGGAGAAGAAACGTGGCTACGAGAAGGGGCTTGCCGACGGCAAGATGGAGATCACGATGCAGAAGCTCGATCTCCTCGACTCTTCCGTCGCGTTCATGGAAGGCGTCGAGCAGAAGATGGCAGACGTCGTGATGAAGGCGCTGAAATCTTTTGTCGTGGAGGTCGGCGACAGGGAGATGGTCGTGAACATCGTCCGCAAGACGCTCGGCGCCGTCATACGCACGCAGCGGCATGTCACGCTCAAGGTTGCGCCGGAGATGGTTGGCGTGGTCAAGGGGCGCATCGATGCGTTCCGCCAGGACTATCCGACCGTGGAGACTTTCGACGTCATCGAGGATTCGCGCCTCAAGGGCTCGGCATGCATTCTGGAGACGGAGGCCGGCGTCGCCGACGCCTCGGTGGAGACTCAGCTCGCCGCAATCGAGAAGTCTCTCCAGCGGCACATAGCGAGGGGGGCCTGATGGGCGGAGTCTTCGACTACATTCCCGAAGTGCTCAACCGCGCCGTGGAGGACGCGCAGCCCATCGACGTGAAGGGCAAGGTCATCCAGGTGGTCGGCACGATCATCAAGGCGTCCGTGCCGGGCGTGAAGATCGGCGAGGTGTGCATTTTGAGGAACCCGTGGGAGGAGCATGAGGTGCAGGCCGAGGTCGTCGGCTTCACGAGGGAGGCCGTCCTCCTGACCGCGCTCGGCGCGATGATCGGCATCAGCGGCGAGACGGAGGTGATTCCCACCCGCCGCGTGCAGATGGTGCCCGTGGGCAAGAACCTCCTCGGCCGCGTCCTGGACGGCCTGGGCCGCCCGATGGACGCGGACAGGAAGGGCCCCCTGCGGCCAGACGGCTACTATCCGGTCTATGCCGACCCACCGTCGCCTCTCGACCGCCGCATCATATCCACGCCCATCTCGCTCGGGGTCCGCGCGATCGACGGGCTGCTCACTTGCGGCGAGGGCCAGCGAATGGGCATCTTCGCGGCGGCAGGCGGCGGAAAGTCCACGCTCCTCGCCCAGATCATCCGCAACACGGAGGCGGAGGTGACGGTGCTCGCGCTCATCGGCGAGCGCGGACGCGAGGTGCGCGAGTTCATCGAGAAGGACCTGGGGCCTGAAGGCCTTAAGAAGTCGGTCCTCGTCATCTCCACTTCCGACCGCTCCTCGATGGAGCGCCTCAAGGCCGCATACGTGGCGACGGCCATCGCGGAGAGCTTCCGCGACAAGGGGATGAAGGTGCTCCTGCTCATGGACTCGGTCACGCGCTTCGGCCGCGCGCAGCGCGAGATCGGGCTTGCCGCCGGCGAGCCGCCGACGCGGCGCGGATTCCCGCCGAGCGTCTTTTCCGAGCTCCCTAAGCTCATGGAGCGCGCGGGCAACTCGTCGAAGGGCTCCATCACGGCGCTGTACACCGTCCTCGTGGAGGGCGACGACATGACAGAGCCGATCGCGGACGAGACGCGCTCCATCCTCGACGGGCACATCATCCTTTCGCGCAAGCTCGCGCAGATGAACCACTATCCGGCCATCGACATCCTGGCCTCCGTCTCGCGCTGCCAGTCCGCCATCATTCCGAAGGACCACAAGGTCGCCGCCGCGAAGCTGCGCGCTCTTCTGGCGAAGTACGCGGAGGTCGAGCTGCTCCTGAAGATCGGCGAATACAAGAAGGGCACCGACCCAGAGACGGACGAGGCGATCGCCAAGAACTCCGCCGTCAACGGGTTCCTCTGCCAGGGCCTCGACGAAAAGCCGACCTACGACGATTCGATCACCCGCCTCAAGCAAGCAGTCTCCTAACCACCTGACCAGCCATGGGATACACCCTCCAGCCACTTCTGAGGATCCGCACGATGCGCGAAGACCGCGCAACGGGCGAACTCACTGCCGCCCGGCAGGCGCTCTCCGCCGCCGAGGAGGCGCTGGCGGCGCGGCGGCGCGAGCTTGCCGAGTACGAGGCCACGAGGGAGGAGCGGCGCGACAGGATATACGCGACGGTCATCGGCCGCACCGTAAGCCGCGAGCAGCTCGACATGGCTAGCGAGGGCGTCGCGCGCATTGACGAGGAAGGCGCGCTGAAGGCCGACAACGTGTCGCGCGCCGAGGCGGAGCGGAAGGTGCGCGAGGAAGCTGCCGAGGTGGCGCGCGAAAACCTGAATGTCGCCACGAAGAACCGCATGAAGATCGAAGAGCACCGCGCCACATGGCTCGCGGATGACGCGAAGGCGCAGGATGCTCGCGCTGAAGGAGAACTGGAAGATTTCACCGTCCGAAAAGAGGAGATTTGATCATGGAAGCAGTTGCTTTGGACATCGGAGGCATCATGACGCCGACATTCGTCGTTCCCGACACGTCTGGTCTCGCCCCGCTCGAGTTGCCGGAGTCGTTCCTCGGAAGGCACGACACGCCACAGCCATATCCGGACGCCGTCCGCCGTTTCGAGGCGGCAATGGGCGATGCGGCACCGCAGGCCGCCGCGCGGGCGTTTTGCGCTTCGTTGGCAGTTGTCGGCATGCCGCAGCAGGCCGTTTCGCAAGACGGCAACTCCGTGGCGGTGGCCGCCGACAAGCCAGTTGGCCAGTTACAGAATCCGGTCGCAGCAAGCTGCGACCCTCCCGTAAGCGGGCAGGACACGTTGCGAGATGCGGGAGGGACGCAATTCATTGCGTCCGAATCCGGAGCCGCTTCGCAGTTGCCGCAGAATCCGGTCGCAGCAAGCTGCGACCCTCCCGTAGGCGGGCAGAACGCTTTGCGGGATGCGGGAGGGGCGCAATTCATTGCGCCCGAATCCAAAGGCGCTCCGCAATTGCCGCAGAATCCGGTCGCAGCAAGCTACGACTCTTCCGTAAGCGGGCAGAACGCTTTGCGAGATGCGGGAGGGACGCAATTCATTGCGCCCGAATCCAAAAGCGTTTCGCAATTGCCGCAGAATCCGGTCGCAGCAAGCAGCGACCCTCCCGTAAGCGGGCAGAACGCTTTGCGAGATGCGGGAGGGACGCAATTCATTGCGTCCGAGATCCAGTTGGTGCCGAAGCAAGCCGTTGAAGCCGTGGACGAGTCGGAGAAGGTCGCTGTCCTGCAGGCCGCGCCGGTCCAGGTGGCAGTGCCGGATGCGCTCGGCGGTGTCTCCGTGCAGGTCGCGCCCGAGGTCGCCGCCGTGTCTGCCGCGTCGGCTCGCACCGAGACCATAGTCGACACTGTAAATCAGATAGTCGATGCCGTGGTCGGGCAGATCGTCGTCACGCCGTCGCTCGTGCAGGGCGAAGGCGAGGTGCGCATGACCCTGAAGCCGACAGTGCTTGACGGTTCTGACATCACGCTGACCGCCAAGGCCGGAACGCTGACCGTCGCGGTGACTCCTGCGACGCCTGCGGCCGAGCAGGCCGCCGCCGCGGCGTTGCCTCGGCTCGAGATCGCGCTTGCCGAACATGCGCCCGCCTTCCGGCATGTGGCGGTCGCGCTCGTCGCAAAGAAAGGAAAGATAGATGAAACCGCTTGAAATCCTGGTTGCGATCCCGAAGTGGGCGAAGGCCACGCCTGATCAGGTGCTCGACTCTCCGGCGTTCGCGATGCCTTGCCGACTTGGCGAAGAGCAGGTTTCGCTACGGCTCGGCGCCGTTCAGCCTAGCGACACGCTGGACCTCGCCATCCTTTTCGGGGACGAGCGGCATTCGCTCAGGCTGGCGCGCTCGACGCGCTTCTCCGAGCTGGACAAGGTATGGGACAGCCGCGCGGACATGCCCGAGCCAATCCTGCTTGCGCTCGTGGAGAAGGAATGCGGCCCGCTTCTCCAGATGCTTGAGAACGCCGTGCGCCGCCAGCTTCGCCTCGTCGGCCTCGCCACGAGCCCCGATCCCGATGCGCGAATGCTGTCCGCGCAAGTCAACGATATCGTGTTCGCTCTCACTCGCTCGGAGACGGTTGCCGCCGCGTTCGGCATCCTCCGGCATGTCGATTTCGCATCTCCCGAGCTTCGCGCCGAGACGTTCGCGTCCGAGGCCGAGTTCGCCGCGTTCGCGCTTGCGCCGGCCGACCTGGCGTCGCTCTCGGTGGGCGACGCGCTGCTAGTCCCCGAGATCGGTTCCGTCCCGCCGCGCCTTGTCGTGGACGGGCGATTCGTCGTTGACGAGTCTGGCGTGGCGCCTTTCGCCGACGACGGGCGGTGCCGCGTCGTCGCCGCCGAGATGCGCAACGTTTCGCTGGGCGAGCTGTTCGACGCGGCGGAGAATCCGCGCCGTGTCGAGGGCGAGGCTCCTGGTCAGCTTCGCCTGACGCAGGGCGGCAAGACAATCGCGTACGGCCGCCTCGATCGCCTGGGCGAGCAGCCCGCATTCATCGTGGAGTCTCCGGCTTCATGACTATCCTCCCACTAGCCACTAACCACTAGCCACTAACCACTCATGTTCCAGACAGATCCATTTTCGCTGATCGTCCTCTTCGTGGGACTGTCCCTGTTGCCGTTCGTGGCGATGATCGCGACCTCGTACCTGAAGATCGTCGTCGTCATGTCGCTCATCCGCAACGCGCTCGGCATCCAGTCCATTCCGCCGAACATGGTCATCAACGCGCTCGCCATGATCCTGACGTTCTACATCATGGCGCCGGTCGCGAGCGAATCGTGGGGCATCGCCCAGAAGGAATTGGGGAAGCAGGCGGCTAGCGCCTCCGGGGCCACCCAAGCCGCCAAGCCGCCAAACCAGCAGCCGGCAGCGCTCTCCATAAGCACCGAAGCGATCGGCAAGGCGGCGGAACCGTTCCGCAAGTTCCTGTCGGACCACACATCGGCACGGGAGCGGGCGTTCTTCGTCAGCACGGCCGAGACTCTCTGGGGCAAGAATGGGGAGCCGGCGGTAGTCGATTCCGAGAGCTTCTACATTCTGCTTCCGTCGTTTTGCGTCTCTGAGCTCACCAAGGCGTTCCAGATCGGCTTTCTCGTATATCTGCCGTTCATAGCGATCGACATCATCGTCTCCAACATCCTGCTGGCGATGGGCATGATGATGGTCTCGCCCGTGACCATCTCGCTGCCGTTCAAGCTGCTGCTCTTCGTCATGGTCAACGGATGGACGCTTCTCATCCAGGGACTCGTGAGGGGGTATCTCCTATGAGCCATGCGCAGATACTCGACTACGCGAAGATGTGCCTCATCATAGTGCTGAGGCTGTCGCTAATCCCGATCATCGTGGCGACGGTCATCGGCATCCTCGTCTCGCTGCTCCAGGCGCTCACGCAGATCCAGGAGCAGACGCTAGGTTTCGCGGTGAAGCTGATCGCCATCTCGCTCACGCTCCTAGCCTGCGCGTCGTGGCTCGGCTCGTCGCTTCTCCTATACACGCAGGACATCTTCAGCCACTTTGCGCTCCTGAGATAGTCCCTATGCCGTACATCGAGTTCCATAGGTGGATACTGGCGGCGGTTCTCGCGATGGCGAGGATCGGCGGGGCGTTCGCCATCTGTCCGGCGCTGACGGATTCGATGATCCCTGGCGTGGCGCGGCGGGCGGCGACGCTCGGACTCGCCGTCCTTGCGGTTCCGTTCATCAAGGCCGGGATGCCGCCGGGCGAGCCGACATGGTGGATGTTCGCGATTCTCGCGGCGCGGGAGGCGCTGATCGGGTTTCTCATCGGCTTCTTCGCGGCGATCCCGTTCTGGGTGGCGGAGAACGTGGGGAACTTCATCGACAACCAGCGCGGCGCGACGATGGGCGAGGTGTATTCGCCGCTCAACGGCTCGCAGGTCTCGACCACGGGCATCTTCTTCACGCAGCTCGTCTCGACGATCTTCTTCGTGAGCGGCGCGATATTCCTCTTCCTCGGCGCTCTCTACAAGAGCTACGCGATCTGGCCGGTGTTCCCGGCAGATGCGGTATTCCCCGCTTTCGTGTCTGACGCGCCTGTCCGGATCCTCACCGCGCTCGACGGAATGCTCCGCACGACGGTGGTGATCTCCGCGCCGGTCATCATCGTCATGTTCCTCGCGACGCTAGGCCTCGGTCTCGTGAACCGCACGGCGCCGCAGCTCAACGTGTTCTTCCTGTCGATGCCGGTCAAGTCCGCGCTTGGCGTCGCGATGCTGATCGTCTACCTGCCGTTCATCATGGACATGCTCATGTACACTAAGGAAGGCGCGATTCTCGACCCCGTAAGAAAGCTGCTGGGAGGATAACGATGGCAGAATCGAGCGGCGAGAAGACAGAGATGCCTACCCCGAAGAAGCTGCGCGACGCCCGGCAGAAGGGGCAGGTGTGCACGTCGAAGGACATCGTCTCGACGGCCATCCTCGTCGTCCTCTTCGCCCTGCTCGGCTGGATGGGCGTCGCGCTCATGGACGACGCTTCGCAGCTCGTCGCCTTCGTTGGGCAGCGTCTCGGCGGCGACCCGTTCGCCTCCACCCAGGAGGCCATGGGAATCACCGCCATCGTGATCTGCAAGCACTCGTTCATCTTCGTGGTCGTCGCGGCAGTGATAGGCATCGCCGCCAACATGGCGCAGATCGGGGTCCTGTTCACGTTCGAGCCGATCATCCCGAAGCTGGACAAGTTGAACCCGGTGGAGGGCGCGAAGAAGATATTCTCGATGAAGAACGTCTTCGAGTTCCTGAAGAACGTCGTAAAGGTCTGCTTCCTAGGCTACCTCCTCTACAAGATCATCTGGGCCAGCGTCCCGGAGCTCCTCACGATGTGCTACGGCACCACGGACGACATCTTCCCCTGCCTCAAGCTCATGCTCAAGCGCCTTGCGATATACACCGCGTTCGGCTACATCGTGATCGCCATCGTGGACCGGATATTCCAGGGACGCAACTTCACCAAGCAGATGATGATGACGAAGGACGAGGTGAAGCGCGAGTACAAGGAAATGGAGGGGTCTGCCGAGATCAAGCAGGCGCAGCGCCAGTTCCGCGACGAGATCCTGAACGGCCCCGATCCGGTGAAGGCGGCCAAGCAGTCGGACGTGGTCGTAACCAACCCGACGCGACTCGCTGTCGGCATCCGCTACAAGGTTGACGAGGCGCCGCTTCCGCGCATCTGCGCCCTCGGGTCAGGAAACGTGGCGAAGATCATCCGCGAGACCGCCCTCGCAGAGGGCATTCCGATCATGGAGGACAAGCCCCTTGCCCGTGCGCTCTACGCCAAGGGGAAGGTCGAGGATTTCATTCCGGACTCGCTGATCGAGCCGGTTGCGGAGGTCCTGAAATGGGCCAAGCAGATACAGGACGCACGAAAAGAAGAAGAGGAGCTAGACAGCGTCACGCTGGAGGACTTATGACGATAGAAGAGCACTACAACGCGATTGCGCCGAAGCTGACCAACTGGCTGGTCGCTACTGGAAGCCCGTACCACGAGGCTTGCGATCTCGTCCAGAACACCTTCCTGAAGGTCTGGAAGATGAAGGAAGACCTGCGCGACAACGACGCCGCCGTGTCCGGCCTCGTCTTCACCATCGCCCGCAACCTGCGCAAGAACCTCGCACGCGACAACGCGCGGCTGACGTTTGTGCCGGAGATACGCGATCCAGACGATTCGGAGCCTGGCGAGCCGTCCGTTCCGTCCGACAGCCTGGCTGTCCAGCCGTCCGGCGGAATGCCTTCCGACATGGCCTACCTGCGCCGCCGCCTCACCGAGGCGTTCTCGAAGCTGCCGCCTATCCTGCGCGAGGCGTACACCCTGTTCCAGATCGGTGAACTGTCCGTGCGCGAGGTCGCCGCCCAGACAGGCGTATCCGAGAACCTGGTGAAGGTGCGCGTCCACCGCGCGAAGGAGAAGCTGAAGGAATTGTTGGCGGATCTGCGTGTAACTTTTTGAGACTCTGAAGTGTAAACGAATAGAAAACAAAGACTGAAGACAAAGACGGAGAAGACGACAATGGATATTAAGATAGGCAATGGACTTGGCAACGTGCCGATCGGTGCGTTGGGTGGGGAACCGCCACAGCTGCCTGACGTCTCCAGTGACGCCAAGCGGCCTAAGCCCCTTACGATAACGGACATGCCTCCCGGCATACCGGAGGGGGAACCGAGTGTCGAAGACATCCCGGATACGGTACTTTCGCGCGAAGATGCGCTTGGACAGCTGGTGGCGGGTGCGTTCAACCTTCAACCGCCGGCGATGCCAAACTTCAGCTAATTACAGGAAAGCCCGCGAAAGAGATGAAGATATGAGTATGACAGCACTTTTTCTTGCCGTCGCGATGACGCCGGCGGGCGGTTGGAATGTCAAGGTGGAGGCAGATGGTCAGAGCGGTATGTTCGCGATTGATCCGCCGACGCGCATGGAGGTGAAGGCCGAGCGTCACAACCGCCTGCCGCCGCCGTCGAACACGCCGGTATGGGGAAAGGAGTGCCGGTTCCGGGCCGTGATCGCACAGGGGTGCATGGTCGGGTGGGCCGTCGATATGGGATCGGTGGCGATACGCGCCATGCCAGACGGGCCGCTTCTCGAAAGAGGCCGCGACTACGAGGTCAACCCGCAGTGGGGCGGCATACACCGTCTGGACACCGCAGTCATCGGCACGAATACGCCAATCTCGATCGACTACGCCTACCGCAGACGCCGCATCGATTCGGTCGTGCGCGACACGAACGGACGGCTGGTCCTGCGCAAGGGCGAGTCTGCCACGGTAACGCCCAAGCCGCCCGCGCTGGCAGCCGGCGAGACGCGCATAGGCAACGTGTTCGTGGACGCGCAGACGACGGCCATCGAGCCGCGCAACCTGTTTCCGGTGCTGGAACCGCCGCCGAAGCCGGTGCGATCGGAGAACCCGCAGGCCGCGAAGTTGCTGCCGCGCACTTGGGCGAAACTCAACGCAGGCGAGACCGTCACAGTGCTAGCCTGGGGCGATTCTGTGACCGCGTGCGGATTTCTGCCGAATTCGGAGAAGTGGCAGGAGCAGTTCGTCAGGCGGCTTCGCAAGCGTTTCCCGAAGGCCGACATCCGCCTCGTGTCGAACGGGTGGGGCGGTAAGTGCTCGAACAGCTTCCTGGCGGTTCCGCCGGACAGTCCCTACCATTTCGCGACCAAGGTGGCCGGCGTGAAGGCTGACCTCGTGGTCAGCGAGTTCGTGAATGACTGCGGCCATGGCGAACGCATCGTGCAGGAAGACTACCCGAAGTTCCTCAAGGCGTTCCGCGAGGCGGGGTCCGAGTGGATCATCATGACGCCGCACTACGTTCGCCCAGACTGGATGGGGCTCAAGGACTGCCAGAACACCGACGACGATCCGCGTCCTTTCGTGAAGGCCGTGCGAGCGTTCGCGTCCCAGAACGGCGTGGCGCTAGCGGACGCCGCGCGCCGCTGGGGCCACCTTTGGCGCGAGGGCATTCCGTTCTCGACGATGTACGTGAACGACATCAACCATCCCGTCGCTTTCGGCATGACCATTTTCGCCGACGCCCTCATGGAGGTGTTTGGGGGTGATAGGTGAAAGGGGAAAGGTGGGGGAGGGCGAGTGTTTGGCAGCTTAAAATTATCCTTGTCTAATAACGGGCGGTTGTGAGATAATATCAGCCAATTTTTCAAAAACCCGAACAAGGAATACTGGAACTATGGCTAAGAAGATCATGGTCGACGGCAACACCGCGGCCGCGCAGATCGCCTTCGCGTGTAGCGAAGTGGCAGCGATCTACCCGATCACCCCCTCCTCGCCGATGGCGGAGACGTGCGACGAGCTCGCCGCGCACGCCAAGACGAACATCTGGGGCTCGATTCCCTCGATCGTCGAGATGGAGTCCGAAGGCGGCGCCGCCGGCGCGGTGCACGGCTCGCTCACGACCGGCTCGCTCACCACGACGTTCACGGCCTCGCAGGGCCTCCTGCTGATGATCCCGAACATGTACAAGATCGCGGGCGAGCTCACCCCGACCGTGTTCCACGTCTCCGCGCGCTCCCTCGCGTGCCAGGGCCTCTGCATCTTCGGCGACCAGGGCGACGTGATGGCCTGCCGCCAGACGGGCTTCGCGATGCTCTGCTCCAACAGCGTCCAGGAAGCGCACGACATGGCGATGGTCGCTCACGCGTCCACGCTCGAGAGCCGCGTGCCGTTCCTCCACTTCTTCGACGGCTTCCGCACCTCGCACGAGGTCCAGAAGATCGACGAGATCCCGACGGAGACG
>CACWSW010000056.1 GCA_902763655.1 uncultured bacterium | reverse complement strand
CGCCGTGACGCTGCCGCCCGGCGAGTTGATGTACATCGAGATCTCCTTCTTGGCGTCCTGCGCCTGCAGGAAGAGGAGCTGCGCGACGATCAGGTTGGCTGACTCGTCTGTCACTTCGCCGCCGAGGAGGACGATGCGGTCCTGAAGGAGGCGGGAATAGATGTCGTATGAGCGTTCGCCGCGCGACGTCTGCTCAACGACCATTGGTATGAGGTAGGACTTCATAATAAAGGTTAAAAGGTTAAAGGATTAAAAGGTTAAAAGTTTAAGGAGGGGTGGTTAAAAGGTGGTGGTTAAAAGGTTAATGGGTTGTTTTGATGAAGGTATCGCTTAACCTTTTAATCTTTTAACCTTTCAACCTTTTAACCTACTCTCTACTTGGCCTCTGCAAGGACAAAGTCCAGTGCCTTCTCGGCCTTGAGCTGCTCCTTGTAGGAGTCGAGGTGGCCGTTGTCCACGATCTGCTTGCGCAGCTCGTCGACGGTCTTGCCGTTGGCCGCGGCCATCTTCTCGAGGCCGGCGGTAACGTCGTCGTCGGTCACCTCCAGGTTCTCTGCCTTGGCGATGCCGAGGAGGATGTAGGAGAGGCGCACCTGGCGCGTGGCGTTCGTCTCGGCATCGGCGAGAATCTGCTCGCGGTTCTGCTCGATGTAGTCGGCGGACATGCCGGAATACTGCGCGCGCTGGGCGAGGTCCTGGAGGTAGGACTGGACTTGGCGCTGGACGAGCGAAGGCGGCACGTCGAAGTCGCTCTTCTTGAGAAGGAGCTCGATCGCCTGGTTCTTGCGTGCCTCCAGCTCGGCGGCGACGGCGTCCTTCTCCATCTGCTCGCGGAACTGCTTGCGCAGGGCATCCATGTTCTCGGCCTTGGCATCCTTCACGAACGTCTCGTCGTCCGGCAGGATGCGGTGGCGGAACGCCTTGACGGTGAGCGTGTAGATGGCCTTCTTGCCCTTGAGGGGTTCCGGCGCGGCGTCCTTCGGGAACTTGACTGTCACGTCGTCCTTGCTCTCGCCTGCCTTCATGCCCTTGAGCGCCTCGAGGATCTCGGGGAGGAAGCGTCCTTCCTCGATCTGGGTCCAGAAACCCGTCGAGGAGCATATGGCCTTCTGGTCGGGCACGACGTCGGCGAGCGGCGTCTTCGCCTTGTCGGCGAGCGAGCCGGAATAGTCGAACTGCACGAAGTCGCCGTCGCCGATCACGTCGCCTTCCTTTGCGTCCTCGAACTTGGCGAACGCGCGGCGGAAGCTCTCGACGCGTTCCGTCACCTGCTCGTCGCTGACGGAGGTGTCGCCCTTCTTGAGGGCGAGCTTCTTGTACTTGGGGAGGTCGAAGTCGGGCTTGACCTCGACGAGCGCGGTGAACGTGAAGCCGGTCTCGGGCGTGAACAGCAGGTCCGTGACGTCCTGGAGCGTCACGGCGACTTCCTCCAGCCCGGACTCCTTGAGCGCCTGCGGGTAGAACGCGCGGAAGCAGGCCTGCTGGCTTTCCTGCGCGATCTCCTGCTGGAACTTCTGCTTGATGATCTGCAGCGGCACCTTGCCCTTGCGGAAGCCGGGGATGACGCCCTGGCGCACGAACGCGTTAAGCACCTTGTTGTATTCGCTCTTGATGTCCTCGGCGTCCGCCTTGACGGTTAGCGCCACGACGCATGGACTCGACTCTTTCTTCTCGAACTTCATTTCTAGATACCTTTCTTGGAAAATCGGAGGGGATATGATACCAAAAATGAGCCTTGATTGCGAGTGCGAAATGAATGTATAATAGAAGGCCAAAGGAAAGCCAGATATGAAGACATTCAAAACGCAAGGAGTCTGCTCGCAGGCGATACAGTACGAGGTCGAGAACGGCGTCCTGACGGCGTGCCGCTTCATCGGCGGATGCCCGGGCAACACGCAGGGCGTCGCCCGCCTCGCGGTGGGACGCCCGATCAACGAGGTGATCAACCTCCTCAAGGGCATCCAGTGCCGCGGGGGGACGTCGTGCCCAGACCAGCTGGCGCGCGCGCTTGAGGCCGAACGCGGCATCTGACCGGCGCGAAAAAATGTAAAAATTCCCCCTTGACTCAGGGGGGAAGGGCGTGTAAAATACCTTGACAAGAATCGTGTAAGGCGTGTGTCGAAGCGCGGTTCGTTTCTAAAGACAACGAAGGATGCAGCAAGTATGGATATCTATGTTGGTAACCTGGCGTACGCCACGACCGACGAAGGTCTAAAGGCGGCGTTTGCGGCGTACGGCGAAGTTACCTCCGCGCGCGTGGTGACCGACCGCACTAGCGGCCGGTCAAAGGGATTCGGCTTCGTAGAGATGCCGAATCGCGAACAGGCACAGGCGGCTATTGACGCGCTCAACGGCCAGCCCCTCGACGGGCGTCCGGTGCGTGTGAACGAGTCGCAGCCCAAGCCCCCGCGCAGCGACCGCGATCGCGGTGATCGTCGTGGCGGCGGCGGACGTGGCGGATACGGCTACGGTCGTCGCGACCGTGGCGATACCCGCTGGTAGACGTGCGCGCGTTTCGCGCACCGCCAAAGGGGAGTCCGGCTCGCGCCGGACTCTTTTTTTTGGTATAATTCCCCTTGGCAAATGAGGCTTATCGCCCCAAACTTGGAACTCATGAGGTATTCGGCTGCATACCCCACGGGCGCGGAGCGTTTCCAAAAATGGCTTGCGCGCTGCTCATGGAGGGATCTGCCGTCTACGACTAGCAGGAGAATGAAATGGCAGAGACGTTCAGAAAACGCTGCATCGTGACGGGCGGGGCCGGGTTCATCGGCTCGGCGCTCGCGCGGCACCTGGTGCGCGACACGGAAGCGACCGTGCTCGTGGTGGACAAGCTCACATACGCGGGCAACCTTGAGTCGCTGAAGGAGGTTTCCGGTTCGCCGCGGTATTCGTTCCTGCAGGCGGACATCTGCGACCAGGCGGCGATGGACAAGGCGTTCGAGGACTTCCGTCCGGACACGGTCTTCCACCTAGCGGCGGAGTCGCACGTGGACCGCTCCATCGACGGCCCCGGCGAGTTCATCCGCACGAACGTCGTCGGCACCGCGACGCTCCTCCAGTCCGCACTCGCCTACTGGCGTACGTTGCCCCAAACTCTCAACTCTCAACTCTCAACTCTCAACTGCGGAGCGACGACGCAGTCGTCGTTCCGCTTCCAGCACATTTCCACCGACGAGGTGTACGGCTCGCTGGGCGCGGAGGGTTTCTTCACGGAGAAGACTCCGTACTCGCCGCATTCGCCGTACTCCGCGTCGAAGGCCGCGTCGGACCATCTCGTGCGCGCGTGGCACGACACGTACGGACTGCCCACGCTCATCACGAACTGCTCGAACAACTACGGCCCGTACCACTTTCCAGAGAAGCTGATCCCGCTCGTGATCCTCAACGCGCTCGACGGCAAGCAGCTTCCGGTGTACGGCGCTGGCGCGAACGTGCGCGACTGGCTGCACGTGGAGGACCATGTGGCGGCGCTCCGGCTTGTGAACGAGAAGGGGACGCCGGGCGAGACGTACAACGTGGGCGGGCACAACGAGCGCACGAACCTGGAGGTCGTGCAGACGATCTGCCGCATCCTCGACGAGCTGCGTCCTCGCGCTGACGGGACGACGTACGAATCTCTCATAACGTTCGTCGCGGACCGACCCGGGCACGACCTAAGGTACGCGATCGATCCCGCGAAGCTGATGGACGAGCTTGGCTGGAAGCCCAAGCACACCTTCGACACGGGCATCCGCGCGACGGTGCAGTGGTATCTCGACAACGACTGGTGGTGGCGTCCCATCCGGGAGGCCAAGTACGCCGGCCAGAGACTGGGGGTGACGAAATGAGCCGCAAGGGAATCATTCTCGCGGGCGGCGCAGGAACGCGCCTCCATCCGCTCACGCGCGTCGTGTCGAAGCAGCTGCTTCCCGTGTACGACAAGCCGATGGTGTTCTATCCGCTATCCACGCTGATGCTTGCCGGCATCCGCGAGGTGCTGGTGATCTCCACGCCGCAGGACCTGCCGAACTTCGAGCGGCTGCTTGGCGACGGATCGTCGCTCGGCATGAAGTTCGCGTACAAGGTGCAGGAGGTGCCGAACGGCCTCGCGCAGGCGTTCGTCCTCGGGCGCGAGTTCCTCGGCGACGACGATGCGTGCCTTGTGCTTGGCGACAACATCTTCTACGGGGCCGACCTGCCGAAGCTGCTGCGCTCGGCGTCCGCGGAGAAGGAGCCGACGGTGTTCGGCTACCGCGTGGCCGATCCGGAGAGGTACGGGGTGGTGTCGTTCGACGCGAACGGCAACGCCGAGACGCTCGAGGAGAAGCCCGCGAAGCCGAAGTCCAACTACGCCGTAGTGGGGCTCTACTTCTATCCGAACGACGTGGTGGACATCGCCGCCAACCTCAAGCCGTCCGCGCGCGGAGAATACGAGATCACGGACGTCAACCGCGAGTACCTCCGGCAGGGACGCCTTCACGTGCGGCAGATGGGGCGCGGCTACGCGTGGCTGGATACGGGCACGCACCAGTCGCTCGCGGACGCGACGAACTTCGTGCGCGCGATCATCGAGCGGCAGGGGCTGCAGATGAGCTGCATCGAGGAGATCGCGTGGCACCAGGGATGGATCGACGACGCGCAGCTGCACGCGCTCGCTGACGGCTACGGCAAGTCCACCTACGGACAGTACCTGCGCCGCCTGGTGGACGGGAAGGGACTGTGAGGCGATGAAGGTTCTTCTCACCGGCGGCAAGGGAATGCTCGGGCGGACGCTCGTGCGCGAGCTGGGCGGCGATTTCGAGGTCGTTCCCACCGACCTGCCGGAGGCGGACATAACGGACGAGGACGCGATCGACGCCGTCATCGCGCAGGCGTCGCCCGACGCGGTGATACATTGTGCCGCGATGACAGCGGTGGACAAGTGCGAGACGGAGCGAGACCTCGCGTTCCGCCTCAACGCGCGCGGAACCGCGAACGTGGCGGCGGCTTGCCGGCGGCATGGCGTGCGCCTGGTAGCGATCTCCACGGACTACGTCTTCGAGGGCGACGCGGACCGTCCGTACACCGAGTTCGACCGGCCGACCGGAGGACGGACCGTGTACGGGCAGAGCAAGTTCGCGGGCGAGGAGGCGGTGCGGTCGCTCTGTCCGAACCATGTGATCGCCCGCATCTCGTGGCTGTACGGGGCGGGAGGACCGAGCTTCGTGCATGCGATGATGAACCTCGCTGACGGGACGCGTCCGGTGCTGAAGGTGGTGGCGGACCAGCACGGCAATCCCACGAGCACGGTCGCCGTCGCACAGGCGCTGGGCAACATCCTGAAGCGTCCGAACCTGTGCGGCACGTTCCATCTCACGTGCGAGGGCGAGGCCACTTGGGCGGAGTTCGCGGAGGAGATATTCCGTCTTGCGGGGCGGGAACAGAAGGTGCAGCCGTGCACAACTGACGAGTTCCCGCGCCCCGCGCCACGGCCGAAGAACTCGCGGCTCGAGAAGATGGCGCTGCGCCTTGCAGGCTTGCCGCCGATGCCGCACTGGAAGGACGCCCTGGCAGCGTTCATGACCGCGGAATTTCCAACCACCATCTAACAACTAGACCATGAAAGTCTTCAACACAGAGATCGAAGGGGTCAAGATACTGGAGCCGGACGTCCATCGCGACGCGCGCGGCTACTTCGCCGAGACGTACAACGCGGGGCGATATGCCGAGGTCGGCATAGACAACGTCTTCGTGCAGGACAACGAGAGCTGTTCGCAGAAGGGCGTGTTGCGAGGACTGCACTGGCAGGCGGCGCCGTGGACGCAGGCGAAGCTCGTGCGCGTGATTCGCGGCGCGGTGTGGGACGTGGCCGTAGACATACGCAAGGGGTCCGCGACGTACGGTCGGTACGTGTCGGCGGAGCTGACCGCCGAGAACGGCTTGCAGTTCTACGTGCCGCGCGGCTTCGCGCACGGGTTCATGGTGCTGGAAGACAACACGCTCTTCGCATACAAGTGCGACAACCTCTACCATCCGGAGTCCGAGCGCGGCATGAAGTTCGACGATCCGGCGCTTGGGATTTCCTGGCCCGACATCGGATGCGAGCCGATCCTGTCCCCGAAGGACCGCCTGCATCCCCCGCTCAGCGGAATCGTTCCATGGGAGGCTTGATGAATTCCCTGCTGAAATCTCTTTTGACGACCAGTAACCCGTTTAACTCGACGGGAGAGGTTCTTGCGTGGATCGAACGCAGGAATCGTGAGGTTGAAGTGAAGGTCAAGGAGGTTCCTTTCTCGCAGCTGAGGGGTTGGGGCTTCGACGCCGCGACCGGTAACCTTTGTCATGAGTCCGGGAAGTTCTTCTCGATAGAGGGCATCGACGTCTACAAGAACCAGGATCGCGTAGCGAGATGGCGGCAACCCATCATCAACCAGCCCGAGGTCGGATGTCTTGGCATAATATGCAAGGAAATCGACGGGGTGCTTTATTTCCTTTTGCAGGCGAAGATCGAGCCGGGCAACATAAATTGCGTGCAGCTCTCGCCGACGCTCCAGGCGACACGCAGCAACTACACGTGCGTCCACGGCGGGAAACGTCCGGCGTATCTCGACTATTTCAGGAGCGCAAGGCAAGATCAGATAGTGCTCGACCAGCTGCAGAGCGAGCAGGGTGCCAGGTTCTTCAGGAAGCGCAACCGTAACATCATAATCCGTGTCGACGAGGAGATTGACATCGGCGAGGACTTCAGGTGGTTGACGCTGGGCCAGATCAAGCAGCTCATGGCGTGCGACAACACGGTCAACATGGATACGCGCACCGTCTTGTCTGGGCTGCGATTCCCTGCGGATGGCGACACTTGCCGCGGGCTGGCTCTGACCGATGTCGGACATGCGCTGTTTGCTTCGGAAAGGCAGATTGACGGGCAGATGACGATCGACGGGGTCCTTCACCGCGTGAGCGAGCTGAAGAGCCGCTATGAGCTGATAGTCGACAAGATTCCGCTCAAGGACGTCACGGACTGGAACGTCTCCGACCGCGAGATCGCCCGCGGGGACCGGAGGTTCTTCAGGGTCCTCGGAGTCAATGTCACGATCGCCAACCGGGAAGTGTCCACGTGGTGCCAGCCGATTGTCCAGCCGATGCAGGAGGGTCTGTGCGTCCTGTTCGCCCAGAAGCGGGGTGGTGTGCTGCACTTTCTCATGCAGGCCAAGGTCGAGTGCGGGAACTTCGACGTGGTCGAATTCGCGCCTACTATCCAGTGCCTCACCGGGGATTTCCGCAAGGTGGCAACTCCGCCCCCGTTCGTAAGGCAGTTCGTTGACGGCGCCGTAAAGGGGCGAGTACTCTTCGACACGAAGCAGTCTGAAGAGGGCGGGCGGTTTTATCACGAGCAGAACAGGAACGTCATCATGCTTCTGGATGAAGACTTCGACATTGACGTGCCTGAGAATTTCCTCTGGCTTACGCTTGGCCAGATAAAGGAGTTCCTTAGGTTCAACAACTACCTGAACATTCAGGTGAGGTCACTTATCGCGTCGTTGCAGTATGTCCAGTAGAATCAGAGTAGGGATCTTGGGGTGCGCCTCGATCGCCAAGCGGTCGCTTGCGCCGGCGTTCGCGGCCCACGCGAACTTCGATCTTGTCGCAGTCGCGTCGCGGACGCCGGATAAGGCCGCGGAGCTCGCCGGTCGACATGGCGCGATCCCATGCTCGTACGAAGAGCTGCTTGCGCGCGGCGACGTCGACCTGGTCTATTGCCCTCTTCCCACCGGGCTCCATCACGAGTGGGTCAAGAAATGCCTGCTCGGAAAGAAGCATGTGCTGTGCGAGAAGTCTCTCGCGTGCAATTTCGACGAGGTGGCGGACCTGGTCGAGATCGCGCGCGGCAACCGGCTCTTCCTGATGGAAAGCTTCCAGTTCAGGTTCCATCCGCAGAATCTCTACGTGAAGAGGCTGCTGCAGGAGGGGGCCATCGGCGAGATCAGGGGGCTGGACGTGAAATTCGGCTTCCCCCCGTTCCCTGACGGCGCAAGGAACATCCGCTACTCCAAGGCATTGGGCGGCGGGGCGTTGCTGGACTCGGGAGCGTATACGATAAAGGCGACCACATACCTGCTGGGCGACGACTTCCAGGTGAAGGCGTCGACGTGCGGAAAGCATCCAGCTGGCGAAGTGGACCTGGACGGCCACTTGTGGCTGCAATCGCAAGGCGGCCTGGTCGCAAAGACTGCGTACGGATTCCACAACTTCTACCAGTGCGGCTATGAGATATGGGGCGAGAAGGGCAAGATATCGACTACTCGTGCCTTTACCGCCAGGCCGGACTTTGAGGCCGAGGTCAAGGTGGAGACTAATGCCGGAACGAAAGTGGAGAAGTTCCGGGCGGACCATTTCGCCCTCATGCTTGACCACGTGTCAAGGCAGATCGAGGAGGGCGGTCACGAGGAAGAGTACAACCAATGCCTGGTGCAGTCGAGGATACTGACGCAGGCGCAACAAGCATTAGGACTGATCTAGATGAACAAGTTCGAAAAGCCGATATACGTCACCATGCCGACCCTTGCGCCGCTGCATGAGGTCGACGCCTACATGGAACGGATATGGGCGAGCGGGATCATGACGCACAACGGGCCGCTTGTCCAGCAGTTCGAGAAGGACTTCTCCGCATGGTCGGGCGTGGACAAGACCGTCGCGGTCTGCAACGGGACGCTCGCCATCCAGCTGGCGATTCGTGCGCTCGGCTTGCCGAAGGGCGGAGAGATCATCACCACGCCGTTCACCTTCATAGCGACGCTCAGCTCGATTCTTTACGAGGGCTACAAGCCGGTCTTCGTCGACATTGACTCGGA
The DNA here is from genome assembly GCA_902763655.1 of uncultured bacterium. Taxonomy (GTDB): domain Bacteria; phylum Verrucomicrobiota; class Kiritimatiellia; order RFP12; family UBA1067; genus RUG572. Next base: position 6,256 of record CACWSW010000056.1, on the reverse strand, counting down.
TACGCTGGACATCGATCCGAAGAAGATCGAGGCGGCGATAACTGACAGGACTGTCGCCATATTGCCCGTCCATGTCTTTGGAAATCCATGCGACGTGGAGGTGATAGATGACATCGCGGCGAAGCATGGCGTAAAGGTCATCTACGACGCTGCGCACGCGGTCGGCGTGAAGGTCAACGGCAAATCTGTGTTGTCATATGGAGATGTTTCTGCGACTTCGTTCCATGCGACAAAGCTCCTGAACACGTCGGAAGGCGGTGGCATAATCGCAAGGGATCCGTCCGTGGACGAGCGACTCCGGGAGCTGCGCTTCTTTGGCTACAACAAGGAGAAGGATGTCGCCTGCGTCGGAACCAACGCCAAGATGACGGAGGTGAATGCGGCAATAGGGCTTGCGAACCTCAAGTACATGGACGCCATACTTGCGGACCGGAGGGAGAAGTACGGACTCTACAAGGCGATTCTCTCCGGATGCCCCTCGCTCTCCTTCCAGAAAATCGCTCCTTCCTGCAACTGCAGCTATTTCCCGGTCATGTTCGAGGACGAGGCGACGTTGCTGAGGGTCGATTCGGCGTTGAAGGCCGCGAATGTATACGCCCGTCGGTACTTCTGGCCGTCGGTCAACAAGTACAGGAGTATCTGCGCAGATGCCGAGGGATGCCCTATCTCCGAAGACATCGCCAGCAGGATCCTGTGCCTGCCGCTTTACCGCACGCTGGCTGGCGATGAGGTCCGGATGATTGCGGATAATGTCAAGGAGGTCATTGGATGAAGCAGCTGATAATAATCGGGGCCCGTGGGTTTGGACGCGAACTGTCCGACTGGGCAAAGAGCTGTGGCGGCTATGGCGAAGACTTTGTCGTGAAGGGTTTCCTGGACGATAAGGTGGACGCGCTAGACGGTTATGGGGATTATCCTCCGATCCTCGGAAGCGTGGAAGGGCATAGGTTCCTTGACGACGAGGTGTTTGCTGTCGCATTGGGCGATCCGAAAGCGAAGAAACGCTACGCGGAAATCGCTCTTGGGAATGGCGGGACCCCTTGCACCTTGATCCACGAGACAGCCATGATCGGCTCCAACACCACGATTGGGCGAGGGTGCCTGATACTGGCGAATGCGCTGGTTTCCGCCAATTGCAGGATTGGTGAGTTTTCCACCATAAGCTTTTGCAGCGATCTGGGGCACGATGCGCAAGTCGGTGCGTACAGCCATGTCGGCGCGTACGGCTTCATGGGAGGATATTCCCGCATAGGAAGCGGGGTTACCATGCATCCACGGGCATCGCTTCTGCCTAGAACGCAGGTCGGAGATTGGGCTGTGGTGGGGGCTGGCAGCGTTTGCACGAGCAGCGTCAAGCCTGGCAGAACTGTGTTCGGTGTCCCCGCGAGGGAACTGCTTTCATTCGCCGAGAAGAAGTGACGGAGGAGTCTTATGGAAACAAGCGAGATAGAGGCAAGGGTGTCGCGGCTGCTCAAGGAGGAGTTGCCGGAGTTCGACTTCAACCAGTCAGAGACGTTGGCCGAAGATGGCCTTCTGGACTCGTTGACGCTTACGCGGATCATTTCGGCGCTGTCTATGGAGTTTGGATTTGTCATTCCGTATGACGACATTACACGGTCGAACTTCAACTCGCCAGCGACAATGGCTGCGCTGGTCGCAAGGCTTCTTCAGGAGGAGGCGTGACCCAATGAATCGCCGTCTTGTCGACACGTTCCTGTTCAACGCGGGAGCACATCCGGAGAAGGCATGCGTCTGCTGCGGCGATGCGGTGCTGGATTATGGCGATGTCGCTGGGCAGGTGCTTGCATGCGCCAACGCGTTGCGGGAGCGGTTTGACATAAGGCGAGGCGACAATGTGGTCATGTCTGCGGTATCGTCCCCTGACTATGTCATCGCGTTTCTGGCCGTCCAGTACCTTGGCGCAGTAACGATACCTGTTGACAAGCTAGTCAAGCCGGATGCCTTAGGGAAGCTTGTGGAATATGTGAACCCCAAGCTCGTCCTTGCGGGCGGCAGCTGCGGGTATTCTGGGGATCGGGTCGCCTCTTTGCGCGAGACGGTGCGCGGCGCCGGCAGTGGCCGGATTTCCTCCGCGCCTGCCGAGATGGCCGACCCGGACGTCGCTGAAATGCTGTTCACCACGGGCACGACAGGTACGCCCAAGGCGGTAATGCTTGCCAACGGCGGGATACGGGAGATTACGCGTAACACCATAGCCGGCATCGGCATGCGGGCCGACGACGTCGTGCTGATCCCTCTGCCGCTCAACCACTCTGTCGGCATGCGCGTCCTCCGCTCGGTCCTGACGTTGGGGGCGACTGCCGTGTTGCAGGATGGATTTGCCTTTGCGAAGGAGCTGGAAGTCAATATCGTAAAGCACGGGTGCACGGGACTCGTGTGCGTGCCCACGTCCATTGAGGTGTTGCGGCAGCAGATGCAGTCCAAGTTCGCGGAAGTTCTGGGCAGGCTCAGGTACATCGAGCTGGGGGCCGGTTCCCTCAGCATTCCGATGAAGCGGAAGATCGTGGAGGAGCTTCCCGGCACGATCGTGTACAACACCTGGGGATCATCGGAGACAGGCGGGGCTATCTTCTTGAATGTTACGGAGCACCAGGACAAGCTCGGCTCTCTTGGCAAGCCCGTCAACGGGGTGGAATTCGCGGTGTTGCGTCCGGACGGGACGTTCGGTCCTGCCGGGGATCCTGCGTCCGCAGGGAGAATGTCGCTTAAGGGCGGAATGCGGATGTCCGGGTACTACAACCTTCCGGACGAGACGAGCAATGCCTTGCGCGGCGAATGGCTGGTGACAAACGACCTTGCGTACTCTGACTCGGACGGATTCATCTACATGCTCGGAAGGGCCGACGACATAATCAACGTCGGAGGAGAGAAGGTGGCGCCGGTGGAAGTCGAGAACATCGCGATCGGGTTCGAAGGCGTGAGGGAATGCGCGTGCATAGGCGTGGCCGATCCGCTGACGGGTCAGGCGCCGGTTCTCTTCTATGCGACCGAGGGCGGGGACTTCAGCGAATCCGACTTCAAGGCGTTCGTCGCCCAAAAGGCCGAGAGGCATCAGGTCCCCAGATGCTACGTGCGTGTCGACAGCCTTCCTCGCAACAGGATGTCGAAACTTGACAGAAAGGCATTGAGGAGAATGTGGGAGGATTCCGCCGCCGGCGAGGCAAGCTCGCGGAACGCCGCCATCGAAGCAATCCTGACCCGAAAGAGCATTAGGGACTTTGCGGATGAGGCGATCTCGAAAGAAGATCTTGAGACGATCGTCAAGTGCGGGATTCATGCTCCCAGCGCACACAACATGCAGACATGGCGGTTTACGGTGATAACAAATGCCGATGTCATTGCCAGGCTAAAGGACATCCTCGCGCGGAAGGCCAAGAGCTACAAGACAGTGTGCTATGGGTTCAACAATCCGTCGGCTGTAATCCTTGTGACGAACGACAGGCGCAACCGGAATGCCGCGCAGGATTGCGCTTGCGCGGCGGAAAACATGATGCTTGCGGCACATTCTCTGGGATTGGGGTCGGTGTGGAACAACGCCATAAGCTACATGCAGGAAGATGAGGAGGTACGTCAGGTCCTTGAGGCCGTCGGCGTCCCGGCACAGCATCTGCCATGGTTGCTGCTTCTCATGGGCCACAGGACCACGGCAGATTTGAAATCTCCGCAACGCCGAGAGGATGTGATCAAATGGGTGGTTTGACCCAACAATGGAAAGAAGAATAGGATAAAGTATGAGCAAGAAAGCATTGATAACTGGCATCACTGGTCAGGACGGATCGTATCTGGCGGAACTGCTGCTGGACAAGGGATACGAGGTGCACGGCATAATCCGCCGGTCGAGCACGTTCAACACGTCGCGCATCGACCACCTCTACGAGGATCCGCACGTGAACGGCGTGAAGCTGTTCCTGCACTACGGCGACCTGGGCGACAGCTCGAACCTGATGCGGATCGTCCACGAGATCGATCCTGACGAGGTGTACAACCTGGCGGCGCAGAGCCACGTGCGCGTGTCGTTCGACTCGCCCGAGTTCACGGGCGACGTGGACGCGCTCGGCACGATGCGTCTCCTGGAGGCGATCCGCCTCACGGGCGTGAAGACGCGCTTCTACCAGGCGTCCACGAGCGAGCTGTACGGCAAGGTGCAGGAGGTGCCGCAGAAGGAGACGACGCCGTTCTACCCGCGCTCGCCGTACGGCGTGGCGAAGCTCTACTCGTTCTGGGCCGTGAAGAACTACCGCGAGGCGTACGGCCTGCACGCCTCGAACGGCATCCTCTTCAACCACGAGTCGCCGCGTCGCGGCGAGACGTTCGTGACGCGCAAGATCACGCGTGCGGCGAGCCGCATCAAGCTCGGCCTCCAGCAGGAGCTCTTCATGGGCAACGTGAACGCCCTGCGCGACTGGGGATTCGCCGGCGACTACGTGGAGGGCATGTGGCGGATGCTCCAGCAGGACAATCCCGACGACTACGTGCTCGCGACGGGCGAGATGCACTCCGTGAAGGAGTTCCTCGCCGAGGCGTTCGGCTACGTGGGGCTAGACTGGGAGAAGTACACGCGCCACGACAGCCGCTACGAGCGCCCGAGCGAGGTGGAGCAGCTGCTGGGCGATCCCTCGAAGGCGAAGCGCGTCCTCGGCTGGGAGCCGAAAGTCACGTTCAAGGGCCTCGTGAAGATGATGATGGACGCCGACCTCAAGTTGGCCGAGAAGGAATTGAAGCTGAAATGAACACGACAGACAAGATCTACGTCGCGGGCCACCGCGGCATGGTGGGCAGCGCCGTGTGCCGCGCGCTTGCGAAGAAGGGCTACGCGAACGTCGTGACGCGCACGCACAAGGAGCTGGACCTGCTCGATCCTGCCGCCGTGGCCGCGTTCTACGCGGCGGAGAAGCCTGACGTGGCGGTGATCGCCGCCGCGCGTGTGGGCGGCATCGGCGCGAACTCGGCGGCGAACGCGCTCTTCCTCTACGAGAACGAGATGATCGCGCTAAATACCGTGTGGGGCGCGTACAAGGCCGGCGTGAAGCGCCTGCTGTTCCTCGGCTCCACCTGCATCTACCCGCGCATGGCGCCGCAGCCTATCCCCGAGAGCGCGCTCCTCACGAGCGAGCTGGAGAAGACGAACGAGGGCTACGCGCTCGCAAAGATCTCCGGACTCAAGCTCTGCGAGTTCCTGCGGCGCGACTGTGGTGTCCTCTACCATTCGCTGATGCCCACCAACCTCTACGGTCCGGGCGACAACTACGACGTCGTGGGCGGGCACGTGCTGCCCACGATGATCCGCAAGTTCGAGACGGCGCGCGTGAATGGCGACGCCACGGTGCCGCTGTGGGGAACGGGAACCCCTCTCCGCGAGTTCCTGCACGTGGACGACCTGGCTGCCGCGTGCGTGTTCATGCTGGAGCTGGAGAATCCGCCCGACCTCGTGAACGTTGGTTCCGGCGAGGAAGTGTCCATCCGTACGCTTGCGGAGAAGGTGAAGGCGGCTACGGGCTGCCCGGCGGCGATCGACTGGGACGCCACGAAGCCGGACGGCACGCCGCGCAAGCTGTGCGACACCACGCTCATCCGTTCGCTCGGCTGGAAGCCGGAGATCGACCTTGACACGGGCCTCGCGATGACGGTTGCGGACTACCGCGCCGCGCTGGCCGCGGGTACGATACGCCTCTGATCGAACACATTCTGGAGACTGCGACATGTTGAAGGGAATCGCCCCCTGCATCGGGCCTGAACTTCTGAAGACGCTGTGCGAGATGGGGCACGGCGACGAGATCGTGCTGGCCGACGCCTACTTCCCCGCGCATTCCGTGAACGCGCATGTGATCCGCATGGACGGCGTCTTGATCCGCGACCTGCTCGCGGGCATCACGCCGCTCTGGTCGTTCGACCGCTACGCGACGCCCGTGGCGATGATGGCGCCGGTGGAAGGCGACTCGCTTGATCCTTCCGTAGAGACGTCCTTCCGCGCGGCGCTGGGATGGCAGGGCGCCATCGACAGGTTGACGCGCGAGGATTTCTACGTGCGGGCAGGCAAGGCGTTCGCCGTCGTCCAGACAAGCGATACGGCGCAGTACGGGAACATCCTCCTCAAGAAGGGCAACTTCACCTGAAGGGATTCGGCATGTTTGACGTGATCGTCATAACGGCGGCGAACGAGGCGCAGGCGGCAGGATACCGCGAGCAGGTCGCATGGCGTCGCGCAAACGGTTTCTTCGACGACCGAACAGATGTG
>CACWSW010000055.1:15151-27007 GCA_902763655.1 uncultured bacterium | reverse complement strand
TCCGACACGCGCACGAGCACGGGGAAGTTCTGAAGCGTCTCGGTTCCGGTGTAGCCGGCGACCTGCAACTTGATCTTGTGGTTGAAGTCATCCATGGTCAGGCTGTCCGCTCCGAATGAAGGAGCGACCACGGCAAGTGCCACAGCAAAAACTCTCAAAATGCACTTCATTTCCGGTCCATTTCTTCTACATTAAAAGTTGTACAGAATTCCTAGGGTATACTGCGGAAAAATTTCGCCCTTAGTATACTGTTTTAGGGGCGTTTTTGCAAGAAGGAAATCAGTTTTTTTCGGGGCTGCGGGTCTTTCTATCCGCCCAGCTTGTCAGCAATGCGCCTAAACAGCTTTGCCAACCATCCACCCTTACGCTTGTTGCGTTCCGCCAAGTGGGACGGTGGATCATCAGGCAGGATAAGTCCGTTCACTGAGGCACGCACCAGCAGGTCGGCTACGGCGCGAGAGGTTATGGGGCGGTTCTCTGGTTTCGGGGCGCACATCAGCGAGAGCACGTATGCAACGGAAGCCGAGACCTCTGGACGCATCGTGCGCACGTCGGGAAGCGGGTCCCCCTTCACGGCCTTGGCAAGCATTCCCATAACCGTGCTGCCGTGGTTCGGCCGCTTGCCGGTGAGCATTTCGTAGAGTGCCACCCCGAGAGAGTAGATGTCGGCTCGTTCGTCGATGTGGCTCGAGTCGAGAATCTGCTCCGGGGCCATGTACGCCGGCGTGCCGATGATGACGCCCTGCATGGTCTCGGTGCCGTCGCCCCCTCCCTTGATGAGCTTCGCTACACCGAGATCGGAAAGCTTCGGCGTTCCGTCGGCGGCGAAGAGGATGTTGTCGGGCTTGACGTCGCGGTGGATCACGCCGTGGAAATGCGCAATGGCAAGCGCCTCCGCGATCTGCGTGGCGATGGAGATTGCGTCGGACACGGACATCGCGCCATGTTCTATGATGCGATCCTTCAGCGTGCCGCCAGGCATGTACTCCATCATGATGTAGCAGATGCCTCTCTCGGCGTCCTCGCCCGCGTCGTACACTCGCACCAGGTTGCGGTGGCGCAGCGTCATCATCAAGTTGGCCTCCTGCGCGAAGCGCTGCTTGTACTCCGGGGAGTTCTCCGTCGCGTTCGTGCACAGCGTCTTTAGGGCGTATCGTTTGCCGTCGGAACCGTGCACGAGGTACACGAACCCCAGGCCGCCCTTGCCGAGCAGCCTCTCCACGATGCAGTCTCCGAACATGTCGCCAGGTCTGAACGAGCCTGCTGCGCCTTCTTCGTCAATATGTTCCATCGGCGGCGGAATGATACCAAACTTCCGCGCGGTTGTGAAGGACCGAATTGCGCGTCAGTCCGCTCCGATGTCGCCGAAGAGGGCGCGCAGCTTTGCGCTGGTGATCGGCTTCGCGATGACCTTGGCGAAGAGGCTCATGTCGTAGGTGGATCCAACATCCACGTCCGCCGTGACGGCAACGATGGGGATTTCCGCGAGGCGGCGTTCCCTGCGCATGGCCTCGGCAAGCTGCGAACCGTCCATCTTCGGCATCCACATGTCCGAGAGCACGAGGTCTGGCACCCACTCCTTCATCACGTTCAGCGCGTCCTCGCCGTTCTCGGCGTAGCGGATGTCCTTTACCTTCAGGTTTCCGAGGTGGATGCCGAGGATCTTGCGGTTCATGGCCATGTCGTCCACCACTAGTACGCGCTCTGGCATGGCCGAGCGGAGCGTCTCCTCGGCCGAACGCGCGGCCGTCGACACGCCCTCCGCGATGTCGAGGCCGGGGATGACGATCTCGAACGACGTGCCCTTGCCCAGGGCGCTGTCCGCCTTTACCGTGCCGTGGGCGTTGTCAACCATGCGCTTCACGATCGGCAGTCCGAGCCCGGTGCCCTTCATCTCGCCGGCGTTTGCCTTCATGCGGCTTGCGATGTCCTGCACGAACGGGTCGAAGAGACGTTCCATCTTCGCCTCCGCGATGCCGCAGCCGGTGTCCGAGACCGTGATCTTGAGGGTATGCGGCTCGGCGTCCCATCCCACCTCGACCCGAATCTCGCCCTCGTCGGTGAACTTCGCGGCGTTGCCCACGAGATTGATCAGTATCTGTCGCATGCCCTGCTGCGAGAGCGAGAGCACGGGGATCTTGCCGGAGACCGGACCGATTATCTTGAGCTTGACGCCATGGCGGCGGATGCGGTACCCGAAGATGGCGGGCAGCTCGCGCAAGAGCTGCTGCATGTCGCAGGCGCCGGAACGCATCTCCATCGCGCCGGCGTCGAGCTTGGAGAGGTCGAGGATGTCGTTGATGAGTTCCAGGAGCGCGGTGGCGCTGAGGAGGATGCCTTCGGTGTACTCCTTGCGCTTGCGCTCGTCGATGTCCTCGCGCGAGAGGAACTCCGCGAAACCTATGACGGCGTTGAGCGGCGTCCTGAGCTCGTGCGACATCATCGCGAGGAACCGCGTCTTCGCCTGGGCGTGCTCCTCCGCCTTCGCCGCGGCCTCGTTGGCGCGCGCAGCCTGCCGCTTCAGCAGTCGGATCATCACGAATCCGTAGATGGCGATTCCGAACAGCACCGCCAGCACCACTCCAAGGATCACCCTCGCCAACTCCTCGCCGGTGAGGCCGAACAGGCGGTGCACGACCTTGCGCTCGGCCTTGGCGCCCATGAACATCTCCTGGAGGCGCACGGGGTCGATGCTGGACACCGCCTTGTGGAGGATCGACACCAGCTCGGGCGGCGTCCCCGGGCCGGCGAACATCTCGAACTCGAGGTCGGGTTCCTCGGCGCCGTAGAACTCGCCCACCGTCTGCGGCACGGGCAGCGAGAACACCGACGTGGCGCCGTACGTGGCCTCGCCGGCCTTGATGGGATACGGGATCCACAGCTGGGTGTCGCCGCGCAGGAACCTCGCCTGCGCTGTCTGCGGGCCCGTCTGCTCCTGCGGCATGATGACGAGGCCTATCTTGCGCTTGATCTCGGTCTGAAGGAGTTCGGCGAGGCCGGCGGCCCGACCCTTGGCGTCGAGAATCTTGAACGGCCACGGCGAGAAGTCCACCATCACCGGCGACGGATCCTTCCGCCGCCGCGCAAGCCATTCCGCCTCCTTGAGCGAGAGGGGGGACATCTCGTGGTGCGAGCCGTAGTGGCGCTCGCTGATCATGCGCATGTACTTGGGGAAGTCGTCGCACACCTCTTCCAGCGCACGTTCCAGCTCGTTGAAGAGATCCGTCCGGTTTGTGGTGGTGCAGATGTACATCGGATGCGAGGCGTAGAGGTGCAGCGCCACCTCGTTCGAGAGGTCGGGCATCTCCACGTCGATGCAGGCGTCGATCTCGTCCTCGAAGTACGCCTTCACCATCTCGCTGTCGGTCGCGTACTCGCGGTACTTGACGCCGAGGGTCTCGTGGTCGAACTGGCGCTTGGCGCGCTGCGCGCTGATGGTGCCGGCGAGCATGCCCACGCGCATGCCTTGCCAGGTGGACGGCTCCCCGACCTTGTACTGGCTTTTCCCCGGATGCGTCCAGAGGTACACGCGCAGCATCCCGATGGGAGTGTGCGGAAATAGGAAGTCGTTGCGGCGCGAGGCGTCGAAGCCGAGGCCGCCGATCAGGTCGAGCCGTCCGCTTTTCACGTCGGCGATGCTTTCGTCGTATCCGCCGTACACGAAGTCGGGCGTCCACCGCGTGGCGCTGCAGAGCGACTTCATCCACATCTCGAGCGAGCCGGACTTCTCGCCGTCGGGCGTCACGTTGAAGAGGTCGCCGCGCATATACGCCGCCACGCGCACGCGCTTCGGGGGCTTCGGGATGCCCAATAGCTCCGCGCGCAGCGCGTCGATCCGGTCGATGTGGTCGATGTAGTGCGCGCGGTAGGCCTTGGACAGCCTCTGCATCAGGTCGGGGCGGCCCTTCCGCACGGCGAAATACGTGTTGCGCGCGCCGATCGGCACGACCTCGACGAGTCCCTCCGGACGCTTCCCGAAGGGGGTGTACAGGAACAGCGCGTCGATGTCGCCGTTGCGCAGCGACTGCACCGCGCCCGCGCTCGTGGGGAACTCCACGTACTCCGGCGAGAGCTTCGCGCTGTCGAAGTACCTCTGCCGGTCGCCGCAGTCGCCTTGCGAGACGGGGGAGTAGCCCACGCGCATGCGCGGCCATTCGGATATCTTCGTGGACATCATGGACATCGCCCGTTCGGGTGCCGCGTAGAGCGCGTAGTGCATCCGGCTCAGCGGCTGCAGCGGGAAGGCGTAGTCCTCCTGCAGCGACGGCGCACGGAAGGCGGAGCAGATCACATCGACGTTGGTCTCCACGAACAGGCCGTCCGCGCCGAACGCGACGCGCTCGGTCTCCAGCCCGGCCGCCTTGAACACGTCCGCCATCACGGTCTGGCAGAACTTGGCGTCCGCCGCCGCCCAGACGTCCAGGTCGGCGCTGCGCACGCAGTCCGCCACCTTCACGATTTCTGACACGGCGACGAGGGGCGCCAGCAAAACAAATGCGATTGCCTTGAATTTCATCTGCATGATTCCGGTTACATCAGTTTGTACGTCTTGCAAGGTTTCTTCACGTCAGGATGCGCCACAGCAGCGCCGCAGCGAGAAGAAGCAGGCAGACGCCACACGCCAAGGCAATCCTCCTGCGCATCTTCTTGCGCTTTAGCCGAGACAGGAACTCCTGCATGTCTTGATCCTTCGTCTCGAGCATGCCGTTCGCATCCGCGCACGGCACCGCGTTGGGGTCGGGGATGAGATCCTGCACCATGCCCTCGGACGCGGCATCCATCTCCGCCGCGAACTCCGTCTCGCCCGAGGATGGCGCCGCATATCCCAGGCGCACAAGCGCGTCCACGACGGCCTTCGGCGAAGCCAGCCGGTCTTCCAGCGACTTGGCGCACATGCGCGACAGCACGGCCGAAAGCTCCGGCGAGACCTTGTCGTTGAACGTGCGCACGTCCGGGATCGGAGACGGGGAGAGAAGCTGCTGCAGGACCTTCACCGGCGCATCGTCGATGTAGGGACGTCGGCCGCAGAGCAGTTCGAAGAGGATGATGCCCAGGCTGTAGACGTCGGCCCGCGCGTCAACGGAGCTCGAGTCGACGGCCTGTTCCGGCGAGATGTAGGCCGGAGTGCCGAACAGGGTCTTCGCCGACGTCTTGAAGGTGTCGATCCCGCCAGACGTCTTCGCGATGCCGAAGTCGAGCAGCTTGACGGTTCCCTCGGAGGTCAGCATTATGTTCTCTGGCTTGAGGTCGCGGTGCACCATGCCGAAACGCTGCCCCGCAGCCAGCACGTCCGCAACCTGCATGACGATGCGCACTGCCTCCTTTTCCGGCTGCGCCCCGCCGAACGCGATCGTGTAGCGAAGGGTGTCGCCCTTGACGTAGTCCATCACCAGGAAGTAGACGCCGCGCGATTCGTCATATCCAGCGTCATGAACCGCCACGAGGTTGGGATGGCGTATCCGTGTGGCAAGCTTGGCTTCGCGGACGAACCTTTTCACGTACTCGGGCTTCTCCGCTGCCACTTCTGGATCAAGAACCTTGATCGCGAACAAGGTCTCGAGCATCTGATGCCGTCCGAGCCAGATGGTCCCCAGCCCGCCCTTGCCGATCTGCTTTTCGATGATGTATCCGTGGAACGACTCGCCGGGGCGGAGGAGTGGCCCCTTCGCCTCGCCGAAGGATCCTCGCTCTTCGCTTATGCCCAAGTTCTCTGGTTTCATCGCGGTTATTATAGCATATTTCGTGGCGCAAACCTAGAAATCTTCGGCGTTTCGCCGTTTCTGAAAACATGCGCAATCATTCGGCGTTCTTCGTGAGCTCTTCCAGCTCGGTGGCGGCGGCCTCCCAGTCCGCGGTGTAGCGCTCGATCTCGAACTGGAGGGTGCGGACCTTCCTGTTCGCCTCCGCGAAGTCCGTCGTAGGCTTCGGGTTGAAGAGCTCCTCGCTTGCGGCGTCGAGCGCCGCCTGCAACTCGTCTATCTTCTTCTCGCTCGTCTCGACGATCCGCCTCAGCTCCTTCACGCGCGGCGCGATCTTAGCGCGCGCTGCCGCGCGCTGCTGGCGCAGCTCCTTCGAGGTAGGCGGGGCGGACGCGGCGGACTGAGGGGGAGCGGCCTCCGGACGCGCATCTCCCATCTGCGTCTTCTTCTCGCAGTAGTAGTCGTACCCGCCTGGGAACGACCTCACACCGGCATGCGTGATCTCGAGGACCGACGTGGCGACGGCGCGGACGAAGTCGATGTCGTGGGAGACGAGCAGTATCGTGCCCTTGTAGTTCTGCAGCGCTTCCTGCAGGAGGCGCCGTCCGTCCAGGTCGAGGTGCGTGGTTGGCTCGTCGAGGAGAAGGAAGTTCGGCGCGGAGAGGAAGAGGCGAAGGAACGCGAGGCGTATCTTCTCGCCGCCGGAAAGGACGCCCGAAGGCTTCTCCACGTCGTTCTCGTCGAACCCGAACGCGCCCAGCTGGTTGCGGAAGTTCTTCTCGCCCGTGAGGCTGCTGCCGCCCTGCCATGCGGCCTTGGCCACCTTGTAGACGCTCACGTCGGGCGGGATCGTCTCTGCGAACTCCTGCGAGAGGTAGCCAGTTACGACGTTGTGGCCGAGGATGGCCTTGCCGGCCGTGGGCTTGCGCGTGCCGGCGATGAGGCGCATGAGAGTGGTCTTGCCGAGGCCGTTGTAGCCGATCACCGCCACCTTGTCGCCGCGCGTGACGTTGAACGTGACGTCGTGGAGCACGTTACGCACTCCGTCGTAGCTGAACGACATCTCCTCGCAACGGAACATCTCGATCCCGCTCGGCGGCGGGTCGGCGAGGCGCAGGCGGCCACGCTGCGAATAGCGCTTGGGCAGGACTATCCGGGCCTCGTCTATCTTGTCGATGAGCTTCTGGCGGCTCTGCGCCTGCGCGGCCTTCGTCGCCTGCGCGCGGAAGCGGTCCACGAACCGCTGCAGCTGCTCGCGGTGGTGGTCCTGGTTGGCCTTCGCCTGGACGAGCTGCTGGTAGCGCAGCTCGCGCTCGCGCAGGTACCAGTCGAGGTCGCCCTCGTAGCGCGTGCACGTGCCGGCGTCCACCTCCACGATTATGTCCGTAAGCGTGCGCAGCAGGTAGCGGTCGTGCGATATTAGCATGAGCGTGCCCTGGTACTGCTTGAGGAACTTCTGCAGCCAGTCGACGGCGGGAAGGTCGAGATAGTTGGACGGCTCGTCGAGAAGGAGCAGATCCGGGTGCGAGGCGAGGACGCGGCTCAGCTCCGCGCGCATCCGCCACCCGCCGGAGAACGAGGCGAACGGCTTCGAGAACTCCTCCACCGAGAAGCCGAGGCCGCCGAGCGCCACCTTCACACGCGTCTCGAGGTCGTATCCGCCGAGATGCTCGAACGCGGTCTGCACCTCGCCATACTCCTTGAGCACGCCCTTGTCGCCGGAATCCAGCTTCTGCTCCAGCTCGCGCATCCGCGCGTCAAGCTCGTGGAATCCCGGCACGCCGCGCAGCGCGTACTCGAGCAGCGTCTCGTCGGGCGAGTCGGGCTCCGGATTCTGCCGCGTGGAACCAATGCGCGGACTCTCCTCGATCACGAGCTCGCCGTGGTCGGTGGACATCTCGCCAAGGATGATCTTGAAGAGCGTGGACTTGCCGGAGCCGTTCGGCCCAACCACGCCAATGCGCTCGCCCTTGTTCACGCGGAAGCTTACGTTCGAGAGAACGTCCTGCAGCCCGTAATGTACCGATATGTCCTGAAAGTCGAGCACTTGCTGGTTCCAATGGCGAGGCTGCAGCTACTTCTTCTTGGCGCGCGCGCGGCGGAAGTTCATGGGATTCACGGCGGCAGGGTCGGCCCACAGCCCGAGCTTCGCGTCGCGCGCCTTCTTCTCGGCGGCGGAATAGTGCGGCGCAGGGCCGGTGCGACGGTCGTGCCACGCGCACCCCTCGTCTATCATCTGCCTGTTGATCTCCAGGTCGTCGAGAAAGACCGTGCCGAGAATCCATCCCGACGTGTCCTGCGCCATCCATTCCACGCGCACAAGCTTGCCGCCTATGCGCTTGTAGAGGGCCGCTGCCGCTTCGCGCCCGTAAGCCTGCTCCAGCTCCGGCGCGTCGATCTGGAAGAGCCGCACCCTGTGCGCGCCAGCCCGGTCCGTCACCACGATCCTGTCGCCGTCGAGCACGCGCGTCACGCGCCCCTCGAGCTCGCGGACGGAAGTCTGCGACACCACGCGTCCCCTTCCGTTCGAGTACGTCACTCCGCCGCGCTTGATGGAGAATACGTCGTTCGCCTCCTCCTTCGAGACGTTCAGCTCCGCCGGATAGCCGTTCTTGAAGCTCCGGTGGAACGTAACAGCACGCGACGGCAGCCCGCCCAGGAGGCAGGCCGCCGTCAGCGTCGCGATTAGGATCGCGCGTGCCATGGCGTTTACTTCGCGAGGGCGGCCGTGACGTCGGCCAGCACCTGGCGCAGCGCCTTCGGGACGCGATGGGCCGTCTTGGAGGCCTCCTTCGAGTCCTTGGACGGCTTGGCGTCATACTCGTCGTAGGAGGCGCCGACCGTGGCGATCTCCTTCTTCCAGCCCTCGACGTCCACCTTCAGGATCTCGGCGAGCATCTTGGGATCGACCGTGAAGCCCTCCTTGCCCTCGTTGTTAGCGAGGTCGATGTCCTTCGCGAACGGCAGGTTGCCGATGGGCGTCTCGTTGGCCTTCACCTGGCCCTCGATGCGCTGGCAGATCCACTTGAGGACGCGGCTGTTGTCGCCGAAGCCCGGCCACATGAACTTGCCGTCGGCCGTCTTGCGGAACCAGTTCACGAAGTAGATCTTCGGAAGCTTGGTGGCGTCGGCCGAGGTGCGCTCCATCTCCAGCCAGTGCTGGAAGTAGTCGCACACGTTGTAGCCGAAGAACGGCAACATCGCCATCGGGTCGCGGCGGACCTGGCCGATGTTGTCGGCGATGACGGCGGCGGTGACCTCGGAACCGGCGGCGGAGCCCATGAAGACGCCGTGCGTCCAGCTCTTGGCCTCGTTCACCAGCGGGATGGTCGAGGGACGGCGGCCTCCGAAGAGGATCGCGTCGATCGGCACGCCCGTGGGCTTCTTGTTGAACATGCCCTCGAAGCCGGACTTGTCGAGCACCGGGCAGTTGATGGCGGGAGCGGTGAAGCGGCTGTTCTTGTGTGCCGCGACGTAGCCCATCTCCTTGATCTCCTTCTTCGTCATGCCCGGCTTCGGACCCATGCGGTAAGGATCGTCCGCGCAGACGTAGCAGGGATTGCCCTTCCAGTCGATGCCTTCCTTCGGGGCCTTGATGCCCATGTCCTCCCACCAGATGTCGCCGTCAGGCGTCAGGACGACGTTCGTGAAGATCGTGTCCTTCTTGCAGCTCTTGAGCGCGTTCGGGTTCGAGTCGTTCGAGGTGCCCGGCGCGACGCCGAAGAAGCCGTTCTCCGGGTTGATGGCGTACAGGCGGCCGTCGTCGCCCGGCTTGAGCCACGCGATGTCGTCGCCGATCGTCTGGAGCTTCCAGCCGGGGAGCTTCGGGAGCATCATCGCGAGGTTCGTCTTGCCGCAGGCGGACGGGAACGCCGCCGTCACGTGGTACTGCTTCTTCTCGGGAGAGGTGAGCGTGAGGATGAGCATGTGCTCGGCCATCCAGCCCTGGTCCTTCGCGAGCTTCGACGCGATGCGCAGCGCGAAGCACTTCTTGCCGAGGAGCGCGTTCCCGCCGTAGCCCGAGCCGAACGACCAGATCTCGCCGTCCTCGGGGAACTGCGTGATGTACTTGTCCTCGATGTTCTTCGCGCAGGGCCACGCGACGTCCTTCTGGCCCTTCTTGAGCGGCGCGCCGACGGAGTGGATGCAGGGGATGAAGGAACCGTCCTTGCCGAGGTGCTTCATCACCGCGTCGCCCGTGCGCGTCATGATGTTCATGTTCACGACGACGTACGGCGAGTCCGTGATCTCGATGCCGTACTGCGTGATCGGGTTGCCGATCGGCCCCATCGCGAACGGGATGACGTACATCGTGCGGCCCTTCATGCAGCCCTTGTACGCCTTCTCCATCTTCTTCTTCATCTCCACCGGGTCCATCCAGTGGTTCGTCGGACCGGCATCGATCTCCCTCTTGGAGCAGATGAACGTGCGTCCCTCGACGCGCGCCACGTCGCTCGCGTGCGAGCGGGCGAGGTAGCACCCCGGACGCTTCTTAGCGCTGAGCTTGATGAACTGGCCATTCCTGACCATCATCTCGCAGATGTCGACATGCTGCTTCTTCGTGCCCGTCACGACCACGATCTTGTCGGGCGTGCAGAGCTTGTTCCACTTGTCTACCCACGCGAACACCTTCGCGTTGGCGAATTTCGGCGTCTTGGCCATGTTCTCTTTACTCCTTGCTCGTTGTCCGGGCACATGCCCGGTGAAAAGTTGGCGGGTATTTTACCCTTTTGCGGCGAATTCCGCAAGCAGGAATATCGGATTGCTCTACCGCCGCGGGAAAGAGTATGGTAGAATACGCGCGTGAAGACGAACTACCACATGCACACCACCTGGTGCGACGGGAAGAACACGCCCGAGGAGATGGTCCAGGCCGCCATCGAAAAAGGCTTTGACGCCATAGGATTCTCCTCCCATGCCCTTCTGCCGCTCAGCGACCCGTGGACGCTCCAGCCAGACACCGTGGACGCCTACGTGGCCGACATCCGCGCCCTCGCCGAGAAGCACAAAGACCGCATCTCCATCCTTTGCGGCATCGAGGCAGACTTCATAACCGGCAAGTCACGCCCCGACCGCTCCGTCTACGTCCACCTCGGCCTCGACTACCTCATCGGCTCGATCCACGAAGTCGTCGCGCCAACCGGCGTGCGCGTGCCCGTAGACCACAAGCCGGAACTCCTCGCCGACGGCATCGCCCAGCAGTTCGGCGGCGACGCGCAGGCGTTCGTGCGCGCCTACTTCGCCGCCGAGCGCGACATGGCCGAGACCTGCGACTTCGACGTCATCGGCCACCCCGACCTCGTGCGCAAGTTCAACGGCAAGCTCCGCCACTTCGACGAGTCGGCCGACTGGTACCTCGAGGAGCTGCGCCTCACCGCCGACGCCTTCGCCGCCTCCGGGAAGATCGTGGAGGTCAACACTGGCGGCATCTCTCGCGGCTGGATAGACGACGCCTACCCTTCTCCCGTCTTCCGCGCCCTCCTCCGCGAACGCGGAGTCCGCTTCATACTCTCTTCGGACGCCCATTCGGCCGCCGCCATAGATTGCGCATTCGACCGCTTCGGCACCGCCGAGGACTACGTTGCATCCCCCGTTACAGTGTGACAATTTGACGCGCCGTTTTGGCGCATGATGGCACACTTTCCTTTCTTGGCACGCCACCTTGGCCCGTTGGCACGGCGCATGCTATTTGGCTTTCGCCATCTGGCAACAAAGAAACCAAGAAAGGAACACAACAATGAGCACACTGACAGAACTGAATCCGTGGAACCTGCTGGATACCCTGCTGGACACGAACAACCGGGTGTTCCGCAACGTCTGCAACCGCGCGGCGGGACGCTTCCCGCCCGTGAACGTCTACCTGGACGACAACGCGACAATCATCGACGTCGAGCTGCCCGGCAAGGCGGCGAAGGACGTAGACCTGACGCTGGAGGCGCAGGCCGTAATCATCGCCGACAAGCCTGCCGACACCACCGACGAGAACGGCAAGGCCATCCCCGTCAAGCCCTCCTGGTCGCGGCGCGTGGAACTACCCTTCCGCGTCGACCACGAGAAGGCGAACGCCAAGTTCATCAACGGCATCCTCCGAATCGAGCTGCCCCGCGCCGACGCCGTCGCCGCCCATCGGATCAAGATCGCATAAGGAAGCGAGAAC
>CACWSW010000055.1:0-15126 GCA_902763655.1 uncultured bacterium | reverse complement strand
AGGAAGCGAGAACAACTAAGGAATCTAGCAATGAACAACGAAAACACAAAGTACATCGTCCCGACCGTGCGCATGACCGAGCACCCCGAGGACTACGAGTTCACCTTCGAGCTGCCGGGCATCGGCAAGGACGAAGCAGACCTCCACGTGGAGGGACGCACCCTCACCTTGAAGACGCACGCCACCTACCAGGCCCCGGCCGGCTTCAAGCTGGTCGACCAGGAGTTCGACCGGCCCAACTACGCCGTGAGCGTGGACCTGCCGGAACTGTGCGACCTGGCGACCGTCTCCGGCGCGCTGGAGAACGGCCTCCTGAAGGTCAACGTGAAGAAGCGCCCCGAGACGCAGCCGCGCAAGATCGCCATCGCCTGAGCGCATGAACAGGCCGCCCTTCCCGGCGGCGTCACGGAGAGCCGCCCCCTGGCGGCTCTCCGTTCATGTCATGAACTGCTAACCACCCGCCTTCGCCAAGGCTTCGGCAAACAAGCGCCTCTTGTCGGCAGGAGCTCCTTTTGCTAAACTACAGCCATCTTTCCAACACATTCAAGAGGCAAAAACAGGCAGCAGTCAATGAGCACAAACATTTCACGCAGATGGTTCATAGGCGGTCTCGCGTCCTTCGGCGCGTTCGGCGGCAACCGTATTTTCCAGGCCCATGCCGGCACATTCGCGAGCGGCAAGCCCAACGTCACGTTCGGAGTCGTGAGCGACGTCCACGTGCGGCTGGGGCCGAACGGTGAAGGATTCGCGAAAGACCACGACACCGCCACGCTGATCCACACCTTCGAGTGGTTCCGCTCCAAGGGCGTCGACGCCGTGATGATAGTGGGCGACATCGCCGACAAGGGGCTCGTCGACGAGCTGCAGTTCGTGGCGGATGCCTGGTTCAAGGTGTTCCCGGACGACAAGGCCCCCGACGGCCGCCACGTTCAGCGGCTCTTCGTGTACGGCAACCACGACTTCGAGGGCTTCAACTACGGCGGCTACGCGAAGAAGATATGGCCCGACGATGCGGAACGCGCCAAGCACGTCCTGCGCACCGACCAGAAGGCGAACTGGGAGAAGATATTCCACGAGGAATACGCGCCGGTGATGTGCTGGAACGTCAACGGCTACACCTTCGTCGGCGCGCACTGGACCGCCGACAAGTGCAAAGGCAAGGAGGAGACAGGCATCGGCGGCGTCGAGGAGTTCTTCTCGGCGCATCCAAACCTGCTCGACCCGAAGAAGCCTTTCTTCTATTTCCAGCACCCGCACCCGAAGGACACGTGCTACGGCTCGTGGGCATGGGGCCACGACGACGGCCGCGCGACGCGCGCGCTGACGCCCTTCCCGAACGCAATAGCCTTCTCCGGCCATTCGCACACCACGCTCACCCATGACCAGTCTATATGGCAGGGAGCGTTCACGTCACTCGGCACCAGCTCGCTCCGTTACACGGGCGGATCATACGCCAAGATCCGCCTCCCCGAAGGTTACGAGAACGGCGGCGGCGACGCGGCGTTCGATCCGTACAAGATAATGTCCGGCTACGGCAGCACGCGAGACGGACGCCAAGGGATGCTCGTGCGCGTGTACGACGACCACGTCGCCTTCACCCGCCGCGAGTTCGTCTACGACCAGTCGCTCGGCGATGACTGGGTGCTCCCCCTTCCAGCCGCCGAGTCGAAGCCCTTCGCATTCGCCGAGCACGCCAAGCGTTCGATCGCGCCGGAGTTCCCTGCCGGCGCCTCGCTCATCGTCTCGCGCGGGCGCGGCAAGAACCGCGGCGTCCCCGCCAAGGGCAAGACGCCGGCAGTCCCTGCGGAGGAGAAGGACGTGTTCGTCCTCGACTTCCCTGCCGCGAACGCCGTCAAGGGCGGGCGCGTGTTCGACTACGAGATCGTGGCCGTCCCGAAGGACGGCGGCAAGAAGACCAGGCGCTACCTGATGGCTGACGGCTACAACATGTCCACGGACAATCCGCGCACCTGGCGCCCGCAGACGTGCCGCATCGCGGCAGACCAGCTACCGCAGGGCGTGGAGTTCCGCTTCGCGGTGCGCCCCGTCAACTCGCTAGGCAAGCCCGGCCGTCCGCTGGTGAGCGGCTGGCAACCCGCCATAGCCGCGCCAGCCAAGGCATGAGGCCCAACATGAAGACGATTCATATCCTTGCCGTTGCCGTAACCGCCATGCTCGCCGGATGCGCGACATGGACGTTCGAGCCGACGCGCTCCTCCAAGTTCGTCAACGACCGAAACGAATACATACTTGTCGACTACGGAATCGAGGAGCACGAGTCCACTTTCATCGGCCCGGGAGGCGTGGAGATGCCATTCAGGAGCAAGCTGAAGGTGCGTGTCGAGATGCCGGACGGCACGCGCTTCGTGGCGTACCAGAACATGTCGACAGAGGGGCGGCTGTACGTCTCCGACAACGAGCGCTGGCGTTTCCTGGAGCGCGGCGTCGCCGCATACGTGGCGGAACGGGCCCCTGACGGGAACGGTGCCATACTCCGCTACCAGGGCACGCTCTGCGCGAGCGTCCGCAACCCGAAGAACGAGAAGCAGCACCCTTCCATCCACAGCTCCTCGACTCCGCAAGGGTTTGGGCGCGACTCCTCCGGGCCACGCGACTCCTCCGGCCCGCGCACCAAGGAATGACTTCCATGTCCCCACTCGACAACATCAAGGTCGTGCTAGTCGGCACGCTCTACACCGGCAACGTTGGCAGCGCATGCCGCGCCATGGCCAACATGGGCATACGGAAGCTCGCGCTCGCAGCCCCTAACCTCCAGAACGGCTGGGACGAGGGCGAGCGCATGGCGGTCCACGCCACCGACATCATGAACGCTCGCCAGGAGTTCGCCACGTTCGAGGAAGCGGTGGCTGAATGCGTGGCCGTGGTCGGCACCACCGCGCGCGGCGGACTTTATCGCCAGCACGTGCGCGCGCCGCGCGACTGCGCCGCCGACATTCTTTCCCTCGCCGCCACCGGTCCGGTGGCCCTCGTCTTCGGCCGAGAGGACAAGGGCCTCCTCAACGAGGAGGTGGCGCAGTGCACGCATCTCGTCCGCATCCCCGTCGACGAGGGCTACACATCCATCAACCTATCGCAGGCGGTCCTAATAACCTGCTACGAGCTGTTCACCGCCACCGGCAGCTACCAGCCGCCACACGAGAAGGCCCCTCCGGCCCCCCAGGCACAGAAGATGCAATTGATGAAGAACTGGCGAACTATGCTCCAGGACATCGGCTTCATGAACGAGAAGCAGACGGACCACATGATGCAGGGCATCCACCGCATCTTCTCGCGCGGTGTCCAGACGCGCGACGACGCCGCAATCATGCTCGGCGTCGCCCGCCAGGCCCTCTGGGCCCACCACAATCCCGCCCTCGAGGGACGCAAGCCCTCTATCGGCTAGCTCACTTGATAGTCTCAAGCACCTTCACGTTCGCGTCGCGCATCCCCCGCCGCTCTAAAATATGCTATAATCTTTCCGATCAATCACCAAGGGAAAAAAGACATGATACTCTCGAAAAAAGCGCTAGTCACCGGCGGTGCCGGGTTCCTAGGGTCGCACCTCTGCCGCCGCCTCCTCGCGGACGGCTACGAGGTCACGGCACTCGACAACCTCTTCACCGGCACGAAGTCCAACATCTACGACCTCTTCGAGAACCGCCGCTTCTCGTTCGTCCTGCACGACGTGACTCAGCCCTTCTGGGGACAGTTCGACGAGATCTACAACCTCGCCTGCCCCGCCTCGCCCATCCACTACCAGAAGAACCCGGTAGAGACGACGAAGAGCTCCGTCCTCGGCATCATGAACATGCTCGACCTCGCGCTCAAGACGAAGGCCCGCATCCTCCACACCTCCACGAGCGAGATATACGGCGACCCGCTCGTCCACCCGCAGGTGGAGTCCTACTGGGGCAACGTCAACACCATCGGCATCCGCTCCTGCTACGACGAGGGCAAGCGCGTGGCCGAGACGCTCTGCGCCGACTACGCGCGCGAGTACGGCGTGGACGTGCGCATGGTGCGCATCTTCAACACCTACGGGCCCAACATGCACCCGAAGGACGGCCGCGTGATCTCCAACTTCATCATGCAGGCCCTCCAGAACCAGGACATCACCCTCTTCGGCGACGGCTCGCAGACGCGCTCGTTCCAGTACTGCGACGACCTCATCGAGGCGTTCCGCCGCTACATGTCGCTCGAACGCCCCGCCATCGACGCGTTCATTGAGAAGCACAACCTCGGCGCGGCCGTGATCAACACCGGCAATCCCGGCGAGTACACCATCAAGCAGCTCGCCGAGGAAACCCTGCGCCAGCTTCCGGAATCCACCTCGAAGCTCGTCTACGGCCCCATGCCGAAGGACGACCCCAAGCGCCGCAAGCCCGACATCACGCTCGCCAAGGAACTCCTCGGCTGGGAGCCAAAGGTCCCGCTCCAGGAAGGCCTCGCGAAGACGATCGCCTACTTCCGCACGCTAGTCAAGTAGGGCTCCGCAGTGCCGGCCGCAGCCAACATACACCTGATAGTGGGCGAGGACGACTATCTCGCCGAGGCTACCGCACGCAAGATCGTCGAGGCCGCCGTCCCTGCAGACCTGCGCGCCAGCGCCGTGGAGACCATCGACGGCAACGCCGCCAACGAGGAAGCGCAGCTCGCCTCGCTCGCCGCCTGCCGCGCGTCGGTCCAGACGCCACCCTTCCTCGATCCGGTCAAGCTCACCTGGTGGCGCGGCGTCAACTTCCTTCCCGGCGGCGGCCGCAACGGCAAGACCACCGAAGCCGTCGGCAACGCGCTCAGGAAGTTCGCGGAGGAGCTCGCCGCCAATCCCCTTCCCGGCAACCAGTTCCTCGTGGTCACAGCCACGAAGCTTCTCAAGACGAGCATCTTCGCTAAGACGTTCAAGGGCTTCGCACAGGTCGTGGAATTCGCCGGCGGCGGCAAGAACCGCGACCGCATGGAGTCCGCCCTCGCCAGGCTGCCCGAGCTTGCCGCAGAGGAGAAGCTCTCGTTCGCGCCCGGCGCGGATGCCGAGTTCATCGCCAAGGTCGGCACAGACACGCGCGTCATCGTCTCCGAGCTCGTCAAGATGCGCACGTACCTCGGCGCGGAGCGCGACACCGTCACGCGCGAGGACATAGCGGCCGTCGCCTCCGTCGGCGGCGACGAGCCGGAGCTGTGGGAGATCACGGACGCCATATCCCAGCGCAATCCCGCCAAGCTCGTCGCCACGCTCTCCAACTTCGAGGGGAAGAACGGCTTCGGCATACTCCTCGCCACCGTGGCGGAGAAGTTCTTCCGCGAGCTTGTGGTGTACCGCGAGGCCATCGACAACGGCTGGCTCACGCCATACGGCACATGGGCGCGCGACCTGCCGCAGCAGGTGGCCGACGACCTTGACGCCGCCGGCGTCGGCCCCGCCGCCAGCAAGAGCCCGTGGATGACGAAGCGCGCCGCCTCGAACGCACGCGCGTTCACCATGCGCGAACTGCGCCTCGCGCGCTACAGGATGCTCCAGGCGCGCGAGAAGCTCGTCAGCTCCGCAGCCGACGATTCCCTAGTCGCTTCGGAGCTGCTTCGCGTCATTGCCCGTCCCGCGCGTCCAGCGCGGAAGTGACCGCGGCGGCGAATGCCGCAAGATCGTCGTAGCGGGCGACCGCGAAGTCGTCGAGCGGCGTCGGCTGGGCGTTGACGATGAAGAGCTTGCCGCCCCTCTGCAACGTGAGGCGCGGCAGGCCCGCCGCCGGAAAGACCGTGAGCGACGTGCCCAGCACCAGCATCACGTCTGCCCGTATGGCCAGCTCCTGCGACCGCGCGAACGCGATCTCGGGCAGAGACTCGCCGAAGAAGGTGATGTCGGGCTTGTAGGCGCCCCCGCACGCGCAGCGAGGCACGTACGGCTCGCCCAGACGCTCCGGTCCGCCGTTCGCCTCTATCATCGCCCTTATCTCGTCGAAGGACTTCTCGTCGCCGCAGCGCCGGCAGTGATGGAAGATGGGCGAGCCGTGCACCTCGTGCACGCGAGACGAGCCCGCCTTCTGGTGGAGCATGTCGATGTTCTGCGTTATGATGCCGTCCAGCATCCCCGCGTCCTCTAGCCGCTTCAGGGCGACATGCACCGGCCCCGGCGTGAAGTCGCCAAGCCCGTACACGAGCTCGCGGCAGCCGCGGTAGTAGACGGCCGGATCGCGGTCGAACCAGTCGATGTCGAATATCCGCTCGGCGTCAGGATTCCTGTACAGCCCCTGAGGCCCGCGGAAGTCGGGAATGCCGCAGAGCGTGCTCACGCCCGCCCCCGTCATCGCCGCAACGCACTTCGCGCCGGCAAGCGCCCTGATCATACGTTCCATGTCTTACTCCTCGGCTAGCGCACCATCAAAATCGTGCCGAAGTCCGGGCCGAGCATCTTGAGGGTGTAGCGGATCCACTGCGCCCATGCCCCGCCTCCCGTCTGGTAGTGCGGCTCGATCACGTTCCAGCCGGCCCGCAGCGTGCCGGGCGCGAACTCGAACGTCCGCTCCTGGTTAACGAGACCGTTCGGGGCGTCAAACAGCTCCTCTCCGTTGATGAATATCTTGAACGCGGCGGTTCCGCTCGCGTTAGCGTGCGTGCGGAACGTGAATTCGAACGGATAGTTCTCCGCCAGCTCGGCCGGCAGCCAGAAGTGGAGGCGGTTGGACGGGCGGTCGCTCACCACGGCGCGCGTGACGTGCGTCATGTTGCGGTCACCCACGTAGAAGTCCTTCCCCTGCGGATTACCCTCATGGCTGAATTCACCGCCGGTACCGCCGCTGACGAGCGCCCACGAGCCGAGCATCTCGACCTTGTCGATCGCGAGCGACCCCGTACCGCCCAGCGTGAGCGTGGCGACGTTCTCGCCCGCATGGACGGCGCCGCCCTTCACGATCCACCACACGTCGTCGCCGGTCGCAACCGCCTTCGATCCGAAGCGCGCGCCGTTGACGGCAAGCGACACCTGGGCGTCCGATCCCGACACGTCGCCCACGACGAGATGGAACCCTTGGTCCATCCCGTTCCAGTTCGGCGGCGGCGTGAAGCGGAGCGTGAGCGTTCGGTGGTTCGCGTCGAGCGTGCCCGCCATGTCGTGCCACGTGTCGCTCACGGTGAAGTCGTAGGAACCCTCGGCGGCGGTCGCGAACTCGTCGGCCGTTCCGTCCTTTGACCCCACACCGAACGCCGCGCGCGGATAGCCGAACGCCGCCGCGATCTCGTCCATGGACAGCGCACGCTTCCAGATGGCGATCTGGTTGATCGCGCCGGTGAAGATCTTGAGGGCGTTGACGTTCTGGATCGTACCGTCGGCCTTCCTGTAGACGGTCCAGTCGCGGAAATCGTTCTCGCCGTTCAGCGCCAGCACCGTGCCGGTCTTCTGCGCCTGGCTGGTGGGCATCGTTCCGGACCATTGGCGGATGCCATGCTTGGCGTCCGCAACCGTCACCGTCAAGCGATCCTGTCCGTTCGTCTGGGTCGAAATCGTGTAGGCGATGTCATACCAGGTGTTGGTGGTGATGAGAAGCGAGGAGGCGGTGACGACATTTCGTCCGCCGTAGATGAGCGGATAGAAGTTCGTGGTCGATGCCCCGGCCGCCGTAGCGATGCCCACCAGGTAACCGCCCATGGTGGTGGTCGAGGAACCGTAGCTGAAGCTGTCCTGGAAGAGGTAACAGTTCTTCGCCCCCGGATAGTAGTCGTATGGCTTCGTAATGCAGATGCGGGCCATGAACGTCGCGTCGCCGACTACCGTGGAATCCTTGAACCGCACGTGCGGGCTCCAGACCTCGAAGGACGTATCCGCGTTCTCCCGGTATTGCGGTTCCATCACCATGCAGTCGGCGGCGACCGTCTCGCCGCGCGCGGGCTTGTGGACGGACATGTTCTGCCACGTGAGCGGACCGCCGTCCGTCACGAACTCGACCTCCGGGTTCCCCGCCGCCGGCGCGGCGGCCGTGCCCCACTTCCGCACGTCGCGCAGCTCGTTCGCGGACACCTTGCCGTCGCCGTCGAGGTCGCGGTCGAACTTCCACCAGCGGAAGACGTCGGTGAAGACGTCGCCCCCCTCCGGCGCCTCGGGCCGCCCGAACACGTCGAGGATCTCGCCGAGGTTCAGCGCCCGGTCCCACATCGCCATCTCGTGGATGAGACCGTTGTAGTCCTTGGCGTCGACCTTATTGCCGCCGACGCTCGTAGTCCAGCTGCTGACGAACTGCTGTCCGCCGATACGGCCTGTCGTGCCCGCGAAGGGAACCTGCCGTTGATACGCATTGTCTAGAGTTTGGTAGAAGAGCCCGTTCTCGCCCGCCACCACGCACAGCGCGCGCTGGACGACGCTCGTCGTGTCGTTCGCGTCGGTCGTCGTCGTGACGTTCGTGACCATCGACACGCTGAACGCAAGATCGTGCCACTTGCCGGCCTCCAGCGTGATGCCGCCAAACGTGTCCTGCAGCTGTCCGATGAAGATTTTCGGATAGTAGGAGGTCGCGTTCTTCCGCACGAGGCCGAGCAGGTATCCGTAGGAATTCGACTTGGCACTGCCCCAAACGAAATTGTCGTTGAAGATGAACCGTTCGTCCGTTCCCACATAGTTCACCCCGTCATTGAGGGTGTCTCCCGGGCAGATGCGCGCGAAGAACGTCAACGTGTCGCTGTTGACGTACCCGTTGCCGAAGTCCACCATCGACGGCCGTATCTGGCTGCTCGTGTTCGTAATCACCTGGATGTTGAGCGCGGAGGACTGGACCACCTGCCCGCGGTAGGGGAGACGTACGGTCATGTTCGTCCAGATCGGGCCGCCGCTCGGGCCGCTCGTCCGCGACGCCACGCCGATGGAGGCGTCGCGGCAGTCGTGGATCTCGCTCGTCTGGACGACAGTGCCGTCCGCGCCGCCCTGGTCGAACTTCCACCAGAACTTCGCCTCGTCCATCACAGACCCGAACGCCGCCGTTCCCGCGAACAACGCCGCCACCGCACTTACATGCCATCTTTTCATGCCTCGTCACTCCTTGCTAGAGTTTCAAACATCGTTAACATAACATATTTCAGCCGCTGACGGAAGCGAAAAAGAATGAAATTATCGGCCGCTAGCGGCGGACGAGGCAAAGGCCGATCGTGAGGCCACCGGCTACCGCAAGACATTCTGGCAATAGGCAGATAGCCCCAACCGCGGCCAGCAGCGAGCATGGCACGAAGGCCCATGTGGGCGGTGTGCACGGCACCGACGACATCACGCGGAAACGGTTGGAGTCCACAGGATCGACATAGAGCCGCAGATTGCGCCAGCGACGCCGCGACCACAGGACGAGCGGCACGGGATGCTCAGGAATCCACCGGCGGCGAAGATCAAGCTTCTTCGGGCGATGTCCGTCTACGGACACGACCATCTCCCCGGCCGGCGTGAAGTCCAGCGTGATAGAGCTCCGTGCCGCGTTCGCGCCGTCGAACACCACGCGCATCCGCTCCGGCCGCTCGTCCAACCGGCACGCCACCTCTGCCAGATATCCGGCTATCGCCTTCGGTGCAGGATCGTCGGGATCCACCGCAATCCGAACCGGCAGCCCCCACCGCCTGAGCCGCCACCACCTCGCTGCTAGCGGAATCGCGGCGCATGCCGCGAACAGGGCGATGTCGAGCGCGATCCGCATCTCAGCGGTTAAGCTTGTCCAGCGCGTCCACCATCAGCTTCCGCGCATGCTCGTCGCGGAGCTTGGAGGTCTGGCTGCCGACAACGACCACGATCGCCCGCTTGCCGTTGCGGATGCCGGTAAGGACGATGGACGAGCCGCCGGCGTCTATGTAGCCCGTCTTGAGCCCGTCGACCTCGCTCTCCCCCTTCTCGTTGAGGATCTTCTTCTTGTCCTTCACGAGGATGTTGTTGTGGTTCACCATCTTGAGAGGCTGGCCGGCGCCGTCGGTGACGGTGCAGAGCTTCGTCTTCGTGAACCGGAAGACCTCCGGCATGGTCACGATCTTGCGTGCGAGCTTCACGAGGTCGCGGCATGTGGACGTGTCGAACGGTCGCTTCGAGCCAGGCTTCGGCGGGTACCCGTTCGGCGTCTCGTAGTGCGTGTTCTCCATGCCGAGCTGCTTGGCGCGGCTGTTCATTCGCACCACGAACGCCTGCAGGTCGCCTGGCTGGATCTCGCGGCCCGCGTTCTTCGCTGTGGAGTTCTCCGCGAGCAGCACGGCCGCGTCGTTCGCGCTCTTCACCATGATGGAGAGAAGCAGGTCGTCGATCGTCATCGACTGACCCGGCTTCAGGCCCACGACGCTGGGCTTCTCCTGGCTGCAGCGCACAGACGCCGTCACGCGCGTGGTGGGGTCGTACTTCATCGCGTGCATGTCCTCCAGCACGAGCAGGAGCGTCATCAGCTTCGTCACGCTCGCCGGGCGGGCGAGAGTGTCCGCATGGTCCTCAAACAACACCTTGCCGGTGGCCGCGTCGACGGCTATGGCGCCCACGTAGGGCGTCTTCCTAAATGCGGTCTCAGGCAACGGTCCGGCGACAGCCGCGCCCATCGCCATCAATCCCGCCAGCAGCGTCAGTCTCTTGTTGATGCGTTTCATGCCGCAAGTATAGCACATCTTTCGCCCCCGTGGAACAGGTCTTTTTCCTAACATCGCGCTAACATTCAAATGATAGACTAGCGGCGTTTCGGAAAATCTGATAAACTATTCACCCATTTTTCCAAGGACTAAGAAGCAAAGGAACAGACATGCTGAAGGTCGAAAACCTGAAGAAGAGCTTCGGTTCCTTCGAGGCCGTCAAGGGAATCTCCTTTGAGGTCAAGAAGGGCGAAGTGCTGGGATTCCTCGGGCCGAACGGCGCGGGGAAATCGACAACCATGCGGATGATCACGGGCTTCATCCCGCCGACGTCCGGCACGGCCGAGATATGCGGCCACGACATCATCAAGGATCCCGTGGGCGCCAAGAGCGAGCTCGGATACCTCCCCGAGGCGGCGCCTAGCTACCGCGCGATGACCGTGACGGACTTCCTCACGTTCATCGCCAAGATCCGCGGTTTCGCGGGAGCAGCCGCCAAGGCGAAGGTCGAGGAGGCCATCGAGAAGGCCAAGCTCACCACCGTCGCCCGCCAGACGATCGAGACGCTCTCCAAGGGCTACCGCCAGCGCACCTGCTTCGCGCAGGCCATACTGCACGACCCCAAGGTGCTCATCATGGACGAGCCCACGGACGGTCTCGACCCGAACCAGAAGTTCGTCGTCCGCCAGATGATCAAGGAGATGGCCGCCGAGAAGGCGATCATCATCTCCACCCACATTCTCGAGGAGGTGGACGCCGTGTGCACGCGCGCGCTCATCATCGCGCGCGGCGAGATCAAGGCCGACGGCACGCCGGACAAGCTCCGCGCCATGGACCCGTCCGGCAAGCTGGACGTCGTGTTCCGCAACCTCACCATGGAAAAGGAGGGCAAGTAAGCCATGTGCCCCTGCAAAAAGATCAAGACCGTCTTCGGACGCGAGTTCAAGAGCTACTTCGACTCGCCCGTCGCGTACGTGTTCCTCGTCGCGTTCCTCGTGCTGGTGGGCTTCCTCACCTTCGGGGTGGCGATGTTCTACGAGCGCCGCCAGGCCGACCTGACGCCGTTCTTCTTCTGGCACCCGTGGGTGTACCTGCTGCTGGTGCCCGCCGCGACGATGGGCCTCTGGGCCGAGGAGCGGCGCAACGGCACGATCGAGCTGCTGCTCACCCTCCCCATCACGCTCTGGGAGGCGCTGATCGGCAAGTTCCTCGCCGCGTGGGCCTTCATCGGCATCGCGCTCGCGCTCACCTTCCCGATCGTCTGCACGGCCGCATGGCTCGGCAGCCCCGACTTCGGCGCAGTCTTCTGCGGCTACCTGGGCAGCTTCCTCCTCGCGGGCGCCGCGACGGCGATCGGCGTGTTCGCCTCGTCGCTCTCGCGCAGCCAGGTGATCGGATTCGTGATCGCGCTAGCCGTCACGTTCCTGATGCTCATCATCGGGTTCGACCCCGTGGTCAACGCGGTCGCGAACTGGGGCGTCCCCTCCGGTATCGTCAACGCCGTCGCCAGCTGCTCGCTCCTGCAGCACTTCGAGTCGATGCGCCGCGGCGTCGTCGACTTCGCCGACATCGGCTACTACGCGGGCGTCATCGTCTTCATGCTGACGGCCGCGCAGGTCGTCACCGACAGCAGGAAAGCGTCGTGAGCAACGAATAGGTGATAGTGAATAGTGAATAGTGTGCCAAACTATTTAAAGGACTTGCTATGAACAAGAAACTTAACGGAATCGTCGGACTGGTCGTCGTGGCCGCAATCATCGGCGCGGCGAACCTGATCCTCTCAAGCCTGCCCCTGCGCATGGACCTGACGGGCGAGAAGCTCTACACGCTCACGAAGGGCTCCAAGGCCGTCCTGGCCAAGCTCGAGCAGGACGTCACGCTGAAGTTCTACCTCAGCTCCTCCTCGGCCGAGATGCCGATGCAGCTCAAGACGTACGCCCAGCAGGTGCAGAACCTCCTCAAGGAGTACGAGCTCGCCGGCAAGGGCCACGTCACCCTCGAGGCGTACGACCCGAAGCCGGACAGCGACGCCGAGGAATGGGCGCAGCGCTACGGCGTCGAGCCGCAGAACGTCAACCCGTTCGGCCAGCCCGTCTACTTCGGCCTCGTGGCCGTGTGCGGCGACCGCGAGGAGACGCTCGCGCGCTTCAGCCCGCGCACCGAATCCACGCTCGAGTACGACGTGACGCGCTGCATCACGCGCGTTGCGTGGCCAGAGCGCCCCGTCGTCGGCCTGATGACGTCGCTCAAGAACGTGCTCGGCGGACAGCCCAACCAGATGATGATGATGCAGCGCCAGCAGCCCGAGCCCGGCTGGGCCGCGTTCTCCGAGCTGAAGAAGGACTACGACGTCCGCGAGATCCCCGCCGACGCGGACAAGATCGACGACGACATCAAGACGCTCGTCGTCCTCCACGCGAAGGACCTCTCGGAGAAGACGCTGTTCGCCATCGACCAGTTCGTCATCAAGGGCGGCCGCCTCGTGGCGTGCGTCGATCCCTTCAGCATCATGGACATGCTCTCCAGCCGCCAGCAGCAGAACCCGATGATGATGCAGATGGGCGGACAGGACGGACCCTCCACGCTCGGCAAGCTGTTCGACGCCTGGGGCATCCAGTTCGACACGTCCCGCCTCGTGGCCGACCTCGCGTCCGCCACCAAGCTCAACGTCGGCAACGGCCGCGCCGAGGAGAACCCCGCGTTCCTCTCGCTAAGCGGCAAGAACATGGACAAGAAGGACCTCCTCGTCTCCGGCCTCACGCAGGTGATGTTCCCCTTCGCGGGCGCGCTCTCCTTCACCGGCAAGGACGGACTCTCCTTCGAGCCGCTGATCGTCACCTCGGAGAAGGACGCCTGCCTCGTCGACCGCATGGGCGCGCAGTTCGGCATGGGCGCCATGCGCAAGGACCTGAACCCCGACGGCGTGCAGCGCACGCTCGCCGGCCGCCTCACCGGTACGTTCAAGACCGCCTTCCCTAAGGGACCTGACTGGAAGGAAGGCTCCACCAACGCCGTCCCGGCGGTCGTCGCCGAGGGCAAGGGCACCGTGGTCGTCTTCGGCGACTCGGACTTCCTCGCCGACCAGTTCTGCGTGCAGGTGATGAACACGCTCTTCGGGCCAATCGCCCAGCCGATCAACGACAACCTCGTCCTCTTCGCCAACGTCATCGAGCAGTACGCCGGACGCGAGGAGCTGATCGGCGTCCGCTCGCGCGGCCCCTCGAACCGTCCGTTCGTGAAGGTCGACGAGCTCGAGGCCAAGGCCATGGCCAAGTGGCAGAAGAAGCAGCAGGAGCTCGAGGCCGCCCTGGAGCAGACCCAGCAGCGCCTCACCGCCCTCCAGAAGCAGAAGAGCGGCAACGAGCGCATGATCCTCTCCAAGGAGCAGCAGGAGGAGATCGCCCAGTTCCGCAAGACGCGCGCCGACACCCAGCGCCAGCTGAAGAACGTGCGCAAGGAGCTGACCGCCGACATCGACAGCCTCGGCCTCACCCTGAAGGTGCTCAACATCCTGGCCGTTCCCCTTCTCGTGATCGCCTTCGGCGTCTTCCGCGGGCTGCTGCGCCGTCGGCGCTAGGCAAAGCCCTTGAAGCCCCTAACGACCCTAAAGTCATTAACAATCAACAGGCAAACTGAAATGACAACGAAAAATCTTGTAATCCTTGTAGGCGTGGCGGCCGTCCTCGGCGGCGCGGCCTACTACCTCAACGCGAAGAAGGCGATGAAGTCGCCGTCCATCGTCGGCAAGCAGATCCTGCCCGCCTTCGACGCCTCGGCCGTCGCGCGCATCGACGTCGGCGGCGCCAAGCCGCTCGCCCTCGCCGCCACGGACAAGGGCTGGGTCGTGGAGACCCTCCACAGCTATCCCGCCGACGTCACGAAGATCCGCGAGAACATCCTCAAGCTGCAGGAGCTCAAGGTCGGACAGGTCGCCAACGGCCGCACGATCGCCTCCCCCGCCAAGGTCGCCCTCAAGGACGCCTCAGGCAAGGAGCTGGCATCAGTCGACCTCGGCGAGACCCACACCGGCAAGCCGCGCGGCCAGATGGCGCAGTTCGGCGGCGGCGGATATCCCGACGGACGATACATCCAGTTCGGCGACAAGGTCGTGCTCGTGAAGGACACCCTCGACGCGTTTGACGGCGACCCGAAGAAGTGGACGGACACGCGCATCGCCTCCGTCACCGCCTCCGACGTCACATCCGTCACCTACGCCAAGGGCAAGGAGTCCGTCAGCCTCACCCGCAAGGACGGCACCTGGACGCTCCCCGGCCTCGGCCCGAAGGAGGAGCTCGACACATCCAAGACGTATTCGCTCGACTCCGCCCTCTCCTACCTGGACTTCACGGGTGTGGCCGATCCGAAGAAGACGGACGCCGAGCTCGGCTTCGCCACCGGCGCGGTCTACACGGTCACGCTCAAGAACGGCCAGTCCTACACCGCCAAGGTCGGCGACAAGACCGGCTCCGACCGCTGGGTGAAGCTCTCGGCCTCCTTCAAGGCCGTCGGCACGAACGCCACGGAGAACGCCACCCTCGAGAAGGCCGTCAAGGACTTCAACGAGAAGAC
>CACWSW010000054.1 GCA_902763655.1 uncultured bacterium | reverse complement strand
ACGACGCTGCGCGTGGCGACGAACGCGGTGGTCGACCTCTCCGAGAAGTCGCACACCGTCGCGAACCTGATGGGAAGCGGCCTCGTGACGAACGGCACGCTGACGGTGACGGGGACGGTGTGGCCGGGCTATCCCGACTCGGGGACGCTCACGGTGAAGGGCGCCACGCTCGCGCCCGCGAAGCTGGCGTACGTTCTCGGCGCGGACGGCACGTGCGGGCAGCTGGCCGTGAACGGACCGCTCGACCTCACTGGCGTGGAGATCGCGGTGGACAACCTGGCGAACAAGGGCAAGGGCTCGCTCACGCTCGTGACGGCCGGCTCGATCACAGGCACGCCCACGTGCAGTCAGCCCGAAGCGATCATTTTCGTGGACGGCAACTCCGTCCGCCTCGGCGCCGTGGGCATGACTATCATCTTCCGCTAATGGAGAAGACAATGGCGCTGACGAGACGAGGTTTTCTTGCTGGTGCGGGCGCTACATGCTTTGGTGCCGCCGCCGAGACGGCGGCTCTCCATGCAGCGGCTCCAAATTCGGTGGTTTCCCGTATGGAGAGCCGCCATCTTGGCGGCGATGGGCACGATCCGAACCTGATGGTGTTCCTTTCGGACATCCACCAGCACGACAACACGGTGCGGTGGAAGAACGGACCGACGCAGGCGAACGAGGTGCTGCCGCAACTGGTGAAGGAGATACTGGCGCTCCGTCCGCTGCCGGCGCATGCTGTCGTGTTCGGCGACTTCTCGGCGTCGTGCGGCTGGATCGAGGACTTCCGCCTCGCCGCCGCCGCGCTGAAGCCGCTTTCCGATGCGGGCATTGCGCTGACGCTCGGCATGGGCAACCACGACAACCGCCAGAGCTTCATGCAGGTTTTCCCGGAATACAAGGAACGGTGCCTTGTGCCGGGGCGTATCGTTTCGAAGGTCTCGACGCCGAACGCCGACCTGATCATTCTCGATACGCTCAAGTCGCGCGAAGGCGAGGACTGGGCGGAGCCGACGAACAAGGGCAGCCATGTGGAGGGCACGATCGATGCTGCCCAGCGCAAATGGCTGCGCGAGGCGCTCGTCGCCGCGACGCGGCCTACGTTCGTCGGCGCACACCACGACGCGCGGGAGGTCGGCATCGTCAAGGAGATCGTCACAACGCCAACGGTCTTCGGCTACATCTTCGGGCATGAGCACGTGTGGGACGAGGGTTTCCTGCACTACGGCTACAGCGATTCACGGACCGTCCAGACGGCCACGCTGCCATCCGGCGGATTCTGGGGCGACATCGGCTATGCTCTCTTCAAGACGTTTGAAGACCGTGCCGAGCTGACGGTCCGTCAGACCGACTTCTACTTCAACCGACGCTGGCATGACAAGCCGCGCCCGAAGAGCTGGACCGAGCGCGTCAAGATGCATGACGGCCGCAAGGTGACGTTCTGGTACGACAAGCCCGGAAACTTCTATGGTTGATTGATACGGTTGTCGGTTATGAGTATAATTCGCCGCATGAGAAAACACCTCTTCTCGCTGACGTTGGCCGCCGTGTGGGCGGTGCATGCGGAAAAGCTCACGGTCTATCCGCCGGCGCGGACGGCGGAGGAGAAGATCGCGCTGGCGGAGCGGACGCTCGAATACGTCGCGAAGAGCGTCCCGGCGGAGAAGCTGAAGCCTCTTGCCGACGAACTGGCGATCGACAGGGAATGGTACGCCAAAGCCGGATCGCCGGGCGAGAAATACGCGGCGGAGCGGGCCGTCATGTCGGTGCGCCGCCGCATCCTCTTCCTGCATCCCGACCTGCAGTTCGCCAACCTCCTCGCCGTGCAGCGCGGCCTGCCGTTCTCCGAGGAGGCCGGGATGACGGACCAGTACGCGCGTCACGTCGCCCGACGCCGCGGCGGACGAGCTGGATCGGCGCAAGGTGCGCCGGTACGCGCAGCTCGTGGCGGCGGACGATCCGTCGCATCCGTTCACGGCTTCCGACGTGCAGGTCATCGACCGGGGCGACTTCAAGTTCGTCTGCTGCGTCAACATGGGCGACAGCACGACGCGGCGCGCCACGCTCCGGCTCTTTGTCGCGGAGAGGACGGCTTCCTTCCGCCTGACGGATCCTCTTTCGCGGCGCGT
Organism: uncultured bacterium; assembly: GCA_902763655.1. GTDB lineage: Bacteria > Verrucomicrobiota > Kiritimatiellia > RFP12 > UBA1067 > RUG572. Next base: position 13,209 of record CACWSW010000054.1, on the reverse strand, counting down.
GATGCGGCGGAATCGGCCCAGGCACCCGCGCGAAGCGAGTTCCCGATAGAGGCCGTGCGCGAGGCGATCGTCAATGCCGTCTGCCACCGCGACTATACGGACGACGGCAGCGTTCAGGTGATGCTTTTCCGTGATCGGCTGGAAGTTCTCAATCCTGGGACGCTCCCGCGTGGCTGGACGGCTGCAAATCTGCTGCAAACCCACGACTCGAAACCGCACAACGGCATCCTTGCAACGGCGATGCAATGGGCGGGATATGTCGAGAAGTCCGGCTATGGAACTGAAGACATCGTGCGTAAATGCAAGGCATGGGGGTTGCGTGACCCCGAATACCACCCGTCGGCAGTCGATTTCCGGCTTGTACTGTGGCGGCAGGAAATCAAGGAGCCGCGCGACTTCACCCAGCTGGGTGAAGTGGGTGAAGTCGGATGCCCAAAGGGGGTAGAGTCAAGCGGAGCGAGGGGGGTAGAGTCAGATGCTAGATCCCCAATAAAATCAAGGGTTTGCGACAGTTCGAACCGACTCTACCCCCCTGCTGCTATGGGGGTGGAGTCAAGGGGTGGAGTCGTACATTCATTACGTGACCTGATTCTGCTTTCTGTTGTGCAACAGCCTAAAAGCCGAGCGGAGATCGCTAGGAGCCTAGGAAAGCCGCGCATATTCGGTAACCTTGTTCGCCGTATTACAACCTTGCTTGATGATGATTTGATTGAATTGACAGTGCCAGACAAGCCGAATAGCCGTCTCCAGAAGTATCGCATTACAAAAAAGGGTCGGCAAGTCGCAAAGCTTCTTGCCCAAAGTAACAGAGCTGCCGCTACGGTGAAGAAGGGATGATGCTGTGAATCGGCGTGGAGCAAAATGGCGCGAGATTGCAAATCAGGGAGGTTCGCAATGAGGCGCAGTTCTCTTTCTGATGACGAACTTCGTTGGCCGGACCTAGACGAAGATTTGTCTTTTGCAGGTCTGTTGCGCGGAGACTACGGGCAATATGTGCGCAAGGTTAATACTTGAGGCAGTTGCAAAACGCGGTAGGGACGGCGTTCCACCGCCGTCCGCGGCTGGCGATGGAACGCCAGCCCTACCAGAGTCGGGCTTTACAACCCAAGAAAGGTAGATTCCATGGCAACAGAAGAAGCACTTGATGGAAAGCCGGATGCGGGAAATCCGCACGTTGCGCCTCCGCACTGCTACGGCGGCACAAGTCGGTTTGATGAGGGGGAAGTCGCACCGGCGACAACGCCGAGGCGTGGATCTCCACTCTACAAGAACAAAGCCACAATCGCCTTGGCTACAGCGCTGTCGCTCGCGGTAGTCATGGGATATGCGACGACCGAGGTGCCCGTTGCCTCAAACGTCCAGATCGGGACGGTGAACGAGCGCATCGCCTACATCGGCGCGGACAAGGATTGCAGTTTCGGCGAACTGTTCCAAGTCGAAAAGCCTTTTTCGATTACGGACGACACGGCCATCATCGTGACCGTCAGGAGCAGTGCCGCTTGCCACGCCTCGTTGTTTTGGCATCTGGAGGGGTGCGGGCGCAATGAGACGGCGGGCAATGGAGTCGGTTTCGAGATCGAAGGTGGCGAGACATGGCGCACATACGTGCTGCGGCCGAACAGCGTTCCTCATGGACGAATCGCGAGAGTCAGGTTTTATCCGTATGCGGCGCAGGAAGATGCGACCGCCGTCACGCTCCAGTCGATCGTGTTCGAACGCCGGGGTTTTGCGTCTTTCCCCGCGGCGGATGCCGATGGTATCGTATTCCGCATGAAATCCGCCGCGTTCGAGTATCTTTCCCTGAACTGGCGGGTGAGTGAAGGCGAAAAGGCCCCCGTCCCGTTTTTCATGGGCTTTACGTCAATCCCGGACGGCCGCGAACACACGTACTGGTTCGACCTCAAGAACACGAAGGAGCGCATGACATTCGGAGGCCCCCACTGGTTCGGGCGGATCGTGGGGTTTTGCCTTCGTGCCGGGCTGCAGAACAGAGAATTCATGCCAGACGGCATTTCGTTCGTGAAGGGCAAGCCCCGGATTCCGGCCGATCCCGTCGTCCGCCAGGTGTTTCCGGAAGATGCGATTCCGCGCGCGGGGCGTCCGCTGCCCATCGAGATCGTCGTGCGCAACTACGGCACGGAACCGGCGGAGGGAATCAAGTTCGCCATTGAAAATCTGCCGGAGGGCGTGCGCGTCCTAAACGACGCCGACCTTTCGCCGTCCGGCGCAATCGCGCCGAGCGCGGGCTACGACTACATCCGCGACGACTACATGACCAATGGACTCCCCAACGAACGGCGCTTCCGCATCACGCTTTCGGATCCGGGGCGTCCGGTGTCGTTCATGCCGCGTCTCGTCCTCACGGCGGCGAACGGCGTCCGCAGCGAAAAGGACTTCCACGTGAAGGTCCTACCTTCCCTGAACCTGGCGCCGTGCGACTACCCGCCGGAGCCGAAGCCGCTCGACATGGGCGGCGTCGAGGTCGGCGTGTTCCTCTTCCCCGGATGGAAGCGCCACCAGTGGTACCCGGCATGGGACGCCAGCCCGGAGCGCAAGCCTGTCCTCGGCTGGTATGACGACACCCTTCCGGAGGTGCGCGACTGGCAGATCAAGTGGCTTGTCGAGAACGGAATCTCGTATGCGTTCGTCGATTGGTATTGGAATGCGGAGAGAGGGCCCAGTCCCTACAACTACTGGTTTGAGGGAATCGCCAAGGCGCGTTACCGCAAGTACCTGAAATACGCCGCGCTCTGGTGCAACGAGAACACCTACCGGCACTCCGAGAAGGACCAGCGGATGGTGACGCAACACTGGATCGACAACTTCTTCGCCGATCCGCAGTACATGAAGATCGACGGCAAGCCGGTTGTCGGCATGTGGGCGCACAACATGGAGAAGAGCATGGGGCCGGGCGCGGCGAAGAAGCTCATCGGCATCTCGCAGGAAATGGCGCGCGCGGCGGGCTATCCGGGAATCTACTTCGTGAGCATCTACGGCCACGGCAGCGAGAAGTCGCAACAGCAACAGGCCCTGAAGGACTTCGGCGTCGATGCCGGATTCGAGTACTGCTACAAAACCACCGGCACGCCGCATGCGACGGGAATGCCCAACGGTTCGATCGGCTATTCAGTTGTCGCGGGCTCGTCGCTCCGGCATTGGCGCACGATCCATGAACTTGGCATCCTGCCGTTCTTTCCGTCGCTTTCGACGGGATGGGGCAACCTGCCTTGGCGCGGCGACCGCGGCTGGGAGATTGTCGGCATGACGCCTTCCAAGTTCGCGAAGGTCTGCCGCGACGCGAAACGCTTCAGCGAGGAGACTGGCGTGAAGCGTCTGCTGCTGGGGCCTCTCGACGAGTGGTGCGAGGGCGAGATCGGCTATCCGAACGCCGAGCACGGTTTTGGGATGCTCGAAGCCGTGCGCGAGACGTTCGCCAGGAAGCCGCCGGAGGGCTTCCCGCTCAACTACGCGCCGCAAGACGTTGGACTTGGCCCCTACACCAAGGAAAACAGTGTCATCAAGTAAAGTGTTAACTGTAAGGAATACGAAATGAAACTATCGCCTTGCATGTTTCTTGCGACCGCTTATCCACTCTACACGAGCGTTGCAGACGCCGTGCGATCTGCGGCCGATTATGGTCTGTCGGCTATCCGTCGAGGGCGTTCCGAAAGGTGAACCACTATGTGCTGAAGCGCAAGGCGATGGCGGACGCCGCCGCGTTCTCCAACAAGATAGAGCGTCCGTTCTGGTAGCCGCCTACAGCCTTCCCCCGGCATTGCTCGGCGTCAAGGCCGGCACCGTCATCGGCCACACGCCGTGCTGTGAGGAGACGTTCTGAGGCGGTGGGCGTGAAAATGCAGATTTGCATTTTCACGCCCGATATGGTAGTCTGCTGGCGGTTTCCAAAGCAAAGGACCATTCATGTTTCTTGGGCGCGAATGCTGGTCACCGCTGGGTCGTTGCTTTGAAAAATGAGTGCCATGTCAAACAGAGAGATTGTAGCTTGCCAGAAAGGAATGGCGATTATGAAAATGAAAATGATGGTTGTTGTGGCGGGGCTCGCGCTGGGCGCGTGCGCCGGCGAGTGGGCGTTCGAGAACGCGAAGCTGTCGCCTGACAAGGCGACGGGGCGCGAGGTCGACGGGCGGCTTGAGATGTCCCTGCCGTCGAAACGCGCGTGCGCCTGGTGGGAGAAGGAGTTCCCGGTGACGCCTGGGAAGGGTGCGCGTTTCACGGCCACGGCCGAGATCGCGCTCGGTCCGGGCGAGGCCTCGCCGTACAACGACGTCATGCTGTTCGTGACGTGGTACGATCCGGCGAGGGGCAACCGGAAGGGCGTGCGGTTCTACCAGCGCGACTTCATGCGGTACACAGACAAGGGGAACGTCCGCGTCTTCGACGACACGTTCGCCGTGCCGAGCGACTGCAACACGGTGCGGGTGGAGTTCATCGCGAAGTGGCACAGGATGAACGTGAAGATCCGCGACGTGCGCGTGGAGACGGTCGATGCGCCGAAGCCGCGCAAGGTGCGGTGCGTGGTGGGCAACCCGCACGAGAAGCGTCCCAAGAGCTGGGACGACCCGGAGGCGGTGGTGAAGGGCCGGCTGAAGCAGATCGAAGACTGCCTCACCAACATCTTCGCGCACGTCGAGCATCCCGACATCATCCTCTTCTCCGAGGTGTTCGCGGACACGGGGTCGCCCTGTCCGGAGCGGACGGCCGAGCGCATCCCGGGCGGGGCTTCCTTCGCGCTCGCCGCGCGCTACGCCGTGAAGTACCGCTGCAACATCGCGATGAACATTCGCGAGCGGACCGACGCGGGGACGTTCCACAACTCCACGTTCATCGTCGACCGCGAGGGCAAGCACGTGGGCACCTACCGCAAGACGACGCTCACGAGCGGCGAGTACATGGCGGGACTCCTGCCCGGCGACGACTTCGGCGTGTTCGACCTCGACTTCGGGCGCGTGGGCTGCCTCACATGCTGGGACCACTGGTTCTCGGAGACGGCGAAGTACCTGCGCCGGAAGGGCGCGGAGCTGCTGCTCTTCCCGCTCGCGGGCTGCGCGCCCGACCACGTGGACATCACGTTCCCCGCCCGCGGCATCGACATCGGCATCCCGACGCTCGTCTCGATGCGCCAGGGACATCTGCCCAACGGCATCATCGACCGCGACGGGACGTGGCTCGTGAAGACGTTCGAGGACGGCGGCTTCGCGTGGGCGGACCTCGACCTGAACGAGCGCAAGCGCACGTTCTGGCTGTCGGTCGGCGCCGGCGCGGGCGATCCCTACGAGCTCTACATCGACGAGAGCCGTCCAGAGCTCTACGAGAAGCAGGATCTTCGCCGCCCCCGCCGCTAGACGGCGTCGTCACTCGTTGGTGCCGAACACCATCGCGGCGGGCGTGTACATCTCGGACGGCGGGAATGGCGGCGGCTCATCGGAGGGGGGCTGAGGGTTCATCAGCCATTCGAGCGCGTCGTCGCTGAAGGCGTTGTCCACGACGGTCTTGTGCGTGCTGCCGAGCTGCAGGTCCACCTCGGCGAAAGGACCGTTCTCTCCGCCGATGCGCTCGGCGGCGGCGCGGACGGACGATTCGGGATGAAGACGGTCGCTTTCCCCTTGGACGATGCGTACCGCAGCGATGATGTTCGTGGCGGCAGACGCAGGAACTGGCGCCGCCCCGGCGACCAGTGCGCGGGAGAAAAGTGACGGATTGTCCGCCAGGAGTGGCCAGCAGGCGTCGCCTCCGCTGTCGACGCCGACGACAAAGGTGCGGTCGGATACGACGCTGAACTCGTTCGTCTTTTCCTGGACGAGTCTGGCGATGTCCTTCAGAAGGCCGTCGCGGCGGCCCTTGCGCGCGCCAAGCCAGTTGCTCTCGCGTCCGTTGGGGCATTGCGGCAGGAGGATGACGGTCTTCCGTCCTTTCTTCTCGGCGTATGTCACCAGCGTGCGCAGGAAAGGAACCGTCGTCTGGCGCACGTTGTCGCTGCCGTTGAGCGAACGGTCGTGGAGGGCCAGGATGAGGGTGGTGTCCTCGTCCGAGCTGGAGCCGGTCGTGATCTGCCGGTATGGGATGTTTGCGTTTTTGCCGTTGAAGGTGTGGCGGGCGGCGTCTGGGGACTCGGCGTTGTGGGAGAGGAGTTCGAGCATGCCTGTGGTGCGGAGGCTCTCGCGGCTGGCGTTGCGCTGGTCGCCAAGCTTGCGCAGATAGGCGGAATACGTGTCGCGGAAGGCAATGACGGACGAGACGATCTCGGGTACGTTCGGGAAGCGGCCGAGGAGGCGGTCTGCCGTGTCTAGAGCCAGCTCCACGTCGGCTCGGTCTGTCTTCTTGAACGCCGAGCCGGTCCTGAGGCGGCGGTCCATGGCGGTTACGAGCGCCTTGCCGTACTCGGGGCGGTCTGGGTAGTCGGCGGCAAGGTCGCTGAGAAGCGCGAAGGCGCTACGCGCCGTGTCTGTGCCGTCGGCAGGCCTCTCTAGGCTCGGCGACTCCGCGAGCAGGCGGGCGTACAGGAAGCGGAAGTCGGGGTTGTCCGGCTCTGCCTCCCTGAGCATCTTCGCGAGCGCGAAGGCCAGCTTGCGGTCGACGGAGCGTCCTTTCTGGCGGCTCAGCGACTCTAGGGCCAGTGCGGCCTCGTAGCGGTCCACCACGTTCGTCGTGCGCGCGTAGCCGTCCGCCACGCGCTGCGCGAACACAGCGGCCTCCTCGGTGCGCCCACGGCGGCGAAGCGTCTCGGCAAGGCGGTTGAGCGCGGTCGCCGACGGGCGTATCTCAACGACGCGGCGGAACGCCTTCTCCGCCAGCTCGAAGTCGCCGGACCTGAAGGCGCAGATGCCGAGCACGCCGTTCACCTCCGCCACCCTGTCGAGGGACATCTCCTGATTGGCGGCGAGGCGGCCGTAGTACGGCAGCAGGGCGGAAAGTAGTTCGGTGTCGCGCTTCGACGGAGGCATGTTTTCCACGTGGTGGAACACCTCCCCGAGCGCGGCGTCCGCCACCTCTGCGTTGCGTGCGGCGAGGCCGAGGGCGGCGGCGGTACGCGCGTAGCCGACGACCATCGCGCCGACCGCCGCCACCGCGCATGCCGCCGCCGTGGCCGCGAGGGCCGCCATCGCCGGCTTGCGGCGCGCCCAGAGGCGGAGCCGGCGGCCGAATGAAGGCGGCGCGGCCGCCACGCACTCGTGGTTGAGCCAGCGCTGGAGGTCTTCGGCGAAAGCGTCCATGTCGGGATAGCGGTCCTCGGCCTTGGGAGCGACGCTCTTTGCGACCACGGCGGCGAGGTCGTGGTCGACGCCTTCGAGCGGCGGCACGGGCGTGGTGCAGATGCGCCTAAAGAGCGCGGTGCCGGAAACATCGGCGAACAGGTGCTTGCGGGAAAGCAGTTCCCAGAGCGTGACGCCGAGCGCGTACTGGTCCGCCGCCGGCGAGCATAGCCCCTGCATGAGACGTTCCGGGGCCATGTACCTGAGCGTGCCGTTGCGGGCGTCCTCGTCGTTCTGGTCCTCGGTGCGCGCCGAGGCGAGGCCGAAGTCCGTCACGCGCACCTCGCCCGCCGCGTCAAGCATCAGGTTGGCAGGCTTGATGTCGCGGTGGACGACGCCGCAGCGGTGCGCGTACGCGAGGGCGAGCGCGGCCTGGAGGACGGCCCGGACTGTCGCGCGCGAGTCGGCGAACTCGAACTTGTCCATTCGCGTGCCGTCGACCAGCTCCATCGCGTAGTAGCAGAGGTTTCCAGTCGTGTCGGCGCCATAGACCTTCACGATGTTGGGGTGGTGGAGCTGCGCGACGATGCGGGCTTCTCGGGTGAACCTCTCGCGCCACGCCTCCTTCCGGCGGCGGGGCGGTGTGAGGACCTTGACGGCGACCTTGCGGTTAAGCGACTTCTGGATGGCCTCCCACACCGTGCCCATGCCGCCGCTGCCGAGCTTGCGCTTTAGGGTGTAGTCGCTGCCGGGCAGGTCCGGCGGCGTCTCGTCCGCGCGGCTGTCCTTCCGGCGGCGCTCGCGCCCGTAGTCCTCCATCTCCACGAGCAGCGGCAGCAGGTCCCGCAGCTCGCCTGCCTGCTTGGGGTGCGCTGCTATGAACGAATCCTCGTCCGGCACGTCGCCGCGGCGGAATTCCTCGAGGAAGTCCTCGACCAGACCTTCTGTCGTAGGTTCTTCCGTCATGGCTGGAACTCCGAGTATTCGCCTAGCACGTCCTTCAGGCGCTTGAGGGCGCGCACGTAGCGGAGCGATGCGGCCTTCTCGCTGATGCCGAGGAGGGCGGCGCACTCGCCGTTTCCGAGTCCCTCCTCGTGGCGAAGCTCGAGAATGGCGCGGTCGCTGTCGTCGAGGCGCATCAGCCCCTGGTGGAGGATCGCGTGGCGGTCCTGGCGGGTGATGCGGGAAAGCGGAGAGGTGGCCGTGTCCGGGAAATGGTCGGTGCCGAACCCCTGGGAGGCGTCGTCGTCGGCCGGAGGCTGCGGCTCCACCTCGCGGTAGGCGTCGCGCTTCTCGGCGGCGAGGTTCCGGCGCTCTATCTGGGCGATCGTCTGCAGAAGGGCGGTGCGGAGCTTGAAGTAGAGCGGCAGGTCGGGGTTGGACATGAACGGGCTGTTGTCGCGGCTCACGGCCACCATCGTCTCCTGAACGACGTCTTCCGGCGACACGCGGCGGGAGAGAACCGGGGGGAGCGTCTGCGCCGCCAGTCTCTCAAGCCGGTCCCTGAATTTCAGGAACGCCTCTTCTAGCTGTCCGTTGTCCACGCGGCGATTATACCAAATTCTCGCGCCGAAATCCCGTGGCGAATTGTCGCAGCGGTTGCGGGCGGGGGGAATCTTTGGTAGGATAGCGGCCTAGGAGGCAAAATGAAAAAGACAATAGCATGCGCAGGTTGCGCCGTTGGAATGTTGGCGATGGCAGGCGCCGAGACGCTTTGGCCCGGCCCGGACACGGTGATGCGCGCACAGTCAGACTCGTCGATCACTACCCTGGCGGACGGTTCCGTGGGCGTTACGACGGGCGTGAAGGCCAGCTGGCCGGGCGTGCGCATGGACTTCGTGAAGGGCGAGGCCGACCTCTCGCGCTTCGGCCGTTTCGTGGTGGCGGTGAGCAACACGACCGAGGAGACGCGCTCCGTGCACCTCAGCGTGAAGGGGCGGGGCGTGCAGGGGCAGGGCCCCGGCGGCTCCGTGATCCTGAAGCCGCACGCGACGGGCGAGATCGTGGCCAGCGTGCGCGGCCTTCCGTGGACGCTCGACGAGCCGCTGAAGCTCGAAGGCATGAACGGGCGTCCCGCGGCGCTTGACGACGCCGGCGGCGGATTCAACATCCGCCACACGACCTCCTTCCACATCTTCTTTTGCCAGGATGGCGTTGCGAGCGGCTTCAGCGTGCTGCGCGTGACGGCCGACGGCGAGGGCGTGCCACCGCCGAAGGTGCTGTCTGCGAAGACGTTCCTGCCGTTCGTGGACCGTTTCGGGCAGTTCATGCACGATGACTGGCCGGGCAAGGTGCACGACGAGGCGGAGCTGGCGCGCACGAAGGTCGACGAGGACGCCTGGCTCGCGAAGAACGGCGCCACGCCCATCCCCGAGTCCGACCGCTTCGGCGGCTGGGCTGGCGGTCCGCAGCTCAAGGCGACGGGCTTCTTCCGCACGGAGAAGGTGAACGGCAAGTGGTGGCTGGTGGACCCGGAGGGGCGGCTCTTCTTCTCGCACGGCGTCGACTGCGTGGGCATCGGCAACGGCACCACCGGCATCGGTTTCCGCGAGAAATACTTCTCTTGGACGCCCGCGAAGGACGATCCGGAGTTCGGAGGGTTCTGGGGGCGTTGCACGTGGCCGGCCGCGCACAACTTCTACAAGGATCCGGCGCACCTCCCATACGACACCTTCAGCTTCGCGAACGCCAACCTGCGCCGCAAGTACGGCGCGGGATGGAAGGCCGAGTACATTGACCGCGCGCACCGGCGTCTCCGCGCCTGGGGACTCAACACCATCGCGAACTGGAGCTGGTCAGAGATATATTCGCTCGACCGCACGCCGTACACGCTCTGCCTCGGCACGCACGGCACTCCGCGCCTGAAGGATTCCAAGGGCTGGTGGGGCGCGCTGCCGGACCCGTTCAACCCGGAGTTCGAGAAGAAATTCCGTGAACGCGCCCGCAACGCCGCCAAGACGATGCGCGACGACCCGTGGTGCGTGGGCGTGTTCGTGGACAACGAGCTCTCCTGGAACGGCGAGGATCGCATGAAGGACGTGGCCGAGCAGTACTTCAGCACGGTCCGCCGCGTGCTCAAGGAGGAGCTGCCCAACCACCTCTACCTCGGCTGTCGCATCGCGTGGGGCACGGACGTGATCTACCGCGCGGCCGCGCGCCACTGCGACGTGGTGAGCGTGAACATCTACAACCGGCGGCCGACCAAGGACCTGCCGCCCGACGCCGAGGACAAGCCGATGATCAACGGCGAGTTCCACTTTGGTGCGCTTGACCGCGGCATGTTCCACACCGGCCTCGTCGCGACGCGCGACCAGGACGAACGCGCGCAGTGCTACCGCGACTTCGTCAACGCCTGCCTCGACCATCCGCGTTTCGTGGGCACGCACTGGTTCCAGTGGCAGGACCAGGCCCTCACGGGCCGATCCGACGGCGAGAACTACCAGATCGGCTTCCTGAACGTGGCCGACGTGCCGTATCCAGAGCTCGTGCAGGCCGCGCGCGACATCGGCGCCACGATGTACAGGCGGCGCTGGGGCAAGGACGGGAAGAAGAAGGCCAGGAAGGACAAGCAGGCGAAGGTCGATCCGCGAGCAAGCCTGCCTGCCGGCGCGATCCTCTGCGAAGGCGAGTACGACGGCCACCTGCAGGGCACCGCCACTGACGGGAAGTTCATCTACTGGCCGTTCACGAAGTCGATCGTGAAGACGGACCTCAATGGGCACGTCGTAGCCTCCACGCGCCAGCCGTCGCACCAGGGCGACTGCTGCGTGGTTGACGGGACTCTCTACATAGCGGTGAACCTCGGAAAGTTCAACACGGAGACTGGCGGAGTGAGCTGGGTGTGGGCGTACGACACCAAGGACCTCTCGCTCAAGAAGGAGTATCCGGTGCCGGAGCTTGTTCACGGATCGGGCGGCATCACGTTCCATGACGGCAGGTTCTACGTGGTGGGCGGCCTGCCGCCGACGCACGTGAGAAACTACGTGTACGAGTACACGCCCGACTTCACATTCGTGAAGCGGCATGTCCTGGAGACCGGCTACACCGTTCTGGGCATACAGGCCGCGGCTTTCGTGCGGGGACAGTTCCTCTTCGGGTGTTACAGCAACAAGGAATATCCCACGCATACCCTCGCGTGCCCTACCGACCTCGGCAGCTTCAAGCGCCTCTCCATGCACACGGACGTGGGCATGGTCGATCTTGACGGCAAGATCTTCAGCGCACGCACGCGTAGGCTGCCGTCCGGACGCTGGTGCGGATTCCTGATCCCCGATGAGATCAAGTAGCAGATTTGCCATGTCACCTGGAAAAATTCGACGTAAGATATTTGAGATCATCCAGCCGCACCAAGGGCGGTCGATAGCCAGCCAGGTTTTCGACGTGATGATAACGATGCTCATCCTGCTGAGCGTCGTTTCGGTGTTTGCCGTGACGTTCGGCTTGCCAAGGCCGGTCTTGCGTGTTCTCTACCGGTTTGAGCAGTTCGCGTCAATCGTGTTTTCCGTCGAGTATTTTCTGCGGATACTGACGGCCGATCTGCTCTATCCCGGGAAAGGGTTCTTCGCATCCCGCGTCAAGTATCTGTTTTCGGCCATGGCGCTTATCGACCTGGCCGCGATTCTTCCGTTCTGGCTCCCGATGTTCCTTCCGTGCTCGATGTTGGCGCTTCGGGCGTTGCGGCTTGTCCGGCTGCTGAGGATTCTGAAGCTTAACCGGTACTTCAACGCGCTCAGGGCGCTGGGAGATGTGCTGGTGGCGAAGAAAAGCGAGCTGATCGGGTCTTTGTTTTTTGTTGTCCTTCTGATGCTCGTGTCTTCGCTTCTCATGTTCTCCGTCGAGCACGAAGCGCAGCCGAACGTGTTCCGCAACGCGTTCTCTGGATTATGGTGGGCGGTGGCGACCTTGACGACCGTCGGTTACGGCGACATATACCCCGTTACGACGCTAGGGCGGATTCTGGGCGCCATCATCGCCTTTTCCGGCATCGCCGCGCTGGCGATTCCGACGGGCATCATCACGGCGGGGCTCACGGAACGGATCGCCAGAAACACGGAAACGGCACGGGAGCTCAAGCGGCAGCACCAGAAGGACATAGAGCATGACAACGAGCTGGCACGTCAGCGTGGCAGGGATGACGACCATGACCGTATCCTGCGAGAGCACGGCGAGATGCTCAAGACCATTGTCGAGAAGCTCGAGAAACTTTCGGAGGCAAACTCAGAGAAACGGTCGGAGAAATAGTAGAATGAAACTGCAAATCAAATGGCTTGCGGCCGGGATGGCGTTGTCCATGGCCTTGTCGGCGTGCGCGGCCGGCGAGCGGAAGCTTGTCTGGAGCGACGAGTTCAACGGCACCGAGCTGGACACTAAGCGCTGGAACCGCTGCGGGCGTGGCATGAGCGACTGGAACCGGCACATGTCCAAACGTCCGGATCTTGTCGAGCTGAAGGACGGAGCCCTCGTGCTGTGGGGCGTCGCCAACCTGAACACGAACGACGATCCGCGCCCCTATCTCACCGGCGGCGTGCAGAGCAAGCACAAGGGGCTGATGGGAATCGGCAAGGTCGAGATACGCGTCAAGTTCGAGGATCACCAGAAGGGCGCGTGGCCGGCCCTCTGGATGCTGGGCGACAATCCTGACGAGCAAGGGCGCAACTGGCCGTGGGCCGGCGAGATCGACATCGTCGAGCGCCTGAACGGCGATCCATTCGTCTACCATACCGTCCATTCCGGCTGGACGCACGTGAAGAAGCACAAGAAGGATCCGCCGCACGGTGGCGTGAAGGCCGCGATCCGCAACGGCGACTGGAACGTCTACGGCTTGGAGGTGACGGAGAAGGAGCTGATCTGGAGCGTGAACGGCGCGGAGACATTCCGCTACCCGAAGATCGATTGCGGGGATCCGGACCAGTGGCCGTTCGGCAAGCCGTTCTATTTCCTGCTCGACATGCAGCTCGGCGGCAAGTGGGTCGGCGAAGTGGAGGTTTCCACCCTCCCG
>CACWSW010000053.1 GCA_902763655.1 uncultured bacterium | reverse complement strand
GCCCGGGGACATTCCCCCTACCGTCGCCCTCACGCTCATAAACTCCCGCATGTTCCCGATCAAGTTCCCGCAGCCCGGACGCGACTACCCCGACATCTACTCCGAACTGCTCTTCGCGACACCGAGCGCCATCAGCTTCATCCTCCGTTCCCCTGACGCGGAGCGGACGTTCCTCGTGCGCGCGCAGTCCTCGCCAGAGCCCGATCCGTCCGCGCTGTTCGCGTGGAGAGTCGTGCACGGTCCCGCCCACGCCGTCAAGATATCGGCCCCGCTAGGAGAGACGGTTAACGGACCCGAGAGCGGATTCGCACAGATCACCATCGACCGCAGAAACGTCACCAACCGCATCGACATCGCCTGCTTCGCGAAGAGCGAGAACACGTGCTTTGGCGCACCTGCCATCATATCCTTCTTCCCGATCCCGCAGGAAAAGCGCATCTACCGCCCGGACGGACAGATCGCATCCATCGACTACACCAACCCGGACAGGGTGTACTCCGACCCAGCCATCGCGCTGCCGCGACACTGGACGGACACATACGACTATTCGCCGGACGGCAAGCCTCTCGGATTCACCCGCAGCTACAACGGCAAGGAATCCGCCTCTTTCACTCCCACCGGAGCGCGCATCGTCGAACGCAATCCCGACGGCACGCCCAGGAAGCTCGTCAACGTCAAGTACATGCCGCGCGGCACCGGCGACGCCATACAGCCGGTCGAGCTGACCTATATGGACGACGGCGAACCATACGAAGCGACACGATGAAGTACGTGCTTGCGCCGCTCGCCGACTACACGAACGCGGCATTCAGAAGGCTTTGCCACCGTCTCGGCGCCGACCTCACCTACACCGAGATGGTGAGCGCCGCGGCGCTCGCGCACGGCTCCTCGCCCACCCGCCACTTGCTGGAGCTCCTGCCCGGCGAGGGTCCTGTCGCCTGCCAACTCTTCGGGCACAATCCCGACGAGCTGGCTTTCGCCGCACGCGAGGTCACGGCGCTGCGGCGGTTCGTATCCATCGACCTCAACGCCGGCTGCCCCATGCCGCGCATCGTGCAAGGCGGCGACGGAGCGGCGATGATCCGCAACCCGCAACTCATCCACGACTGCCTCAATGCCATCCGCAGCGAGACGGACTTGCCCGTCACGCTAAAGACGCGCATCGGGCCGTCGCCCGACAAGGTGATGATGCTCGAGCTGCTCGATGTGGCGGAGTCGACAGGATGCGCCGGCATAACGGCCCACGGACGCTTCACTTCGCAGAAACACGGCGGCCCAGTCCACCTCGACTTGATAGCGGAGCTGGTGCGCCACGCGCGGATTCCAGTCACAGGCAACGGCGGAATATCAGACCTGCCATCTGCCGAGCTGATGGCGCAGACGGGCGTGGCCGCCATCATGATCGGCCGCGCCGCTCTCGCGAACCCTTGGCTCTTCGGCGACCTGAAGACCGACTCCGAACCGCCTTCCGGCGATGTCCTCGTCCGACGGCAGAACGCCGTGTTCCAGGATCATGTCGCCAACCTGATCGAGCTCCATGCGCAGCTTTCGCGCAATTTCCCGGACGACCACGTGCCTGCGCTCGGCGACTACCTGCTGGGATTCGTGCGCACGCACCTCTTCCACTACTTCAAGGGCCGTCCAGGAGTGGGCGAGTTCCGTCGCCGCCTGAACGAGATCCGCACCCTCGCCGAGCTCCAGTCCGCCGCCGCGCCCTTCCTCGCCCAGCAGATGCCAATCATTCGTCTTCCCCAAGACCGTAGAGGCGGCGCTGAAGAGTCTCGGGATTGCGGGTGAGCATGTATGCCGCGCGTTCCGTGATGGCCCCACTGAGAAGCAGCTCCGCAAGCGACTCCTCGATCGACCGCATGCCCACGTTGGCACCGGTCTCTATGGCAGACAGAATCTGCGAAGTGCGGCCGGTCGCAATCAGGTTCGCGACACCCGCCGTGTTGACCAACACCTCCGTAACCGCATGACGGCGTCTACAATCGGCGGACGGCAACAGATGTTGCGCCACGATGCCACGTAGCACCATCGCAAGCTGATGTCGCACCGAAGACTGCTCGTCGGCCGGGAATACCGCAATGAGACGTTCTATGGCACCGACACAATCGCCTGCGTGAAGCGTGGTGAAGACGAGATGCCCGGTCTCTGAGGCACGCAAAGCAGTTCGTGCCGTCTCCATGTCGCGCATCTCGCCGACAAGTATCACGTCAGGATCCTGCCGCATCGCCTCCACAAGGGCTTCGTTGAAGCCGCGCGCATCGCGCCCGACCTGGCGCTGGTTGACGAGCGCACGGCACGACTTGTGCTCGAATTCGATCGGATCCTCAATGGTCACGATGAAGCATTCTCGCGCCTCGTTGATGTCGTTGATGAGCGTGGCGAGCGTTGTCGACTTTCCGCTGCCGGTAGGCCCCGTCACGACCACAAGCCCGTCGCGTTCCTGGCAGAAATCGGCGATATGCGGCGGCAAACCTAGTTCGAGCAACGACCTGAACTCGCCGCTGAGGTGGCGCAGCGCGACGGACGTACGTCCCTGCTGGCGGAAGATATTGAAGCGGTAGCGCTGTCCGTCAGGCGCGGTAACGGCCCCATCGATGGCCCCATCCCGCACAAGCGTCTTGCGCACCAACTCCGTACCGTCCGGACATCCCAGCGGCAATGTGTACAAGCCAAGCTCCATCGCGATCTCGTCAACTGTGCGCGCATCGAGCGGGGCGAAGTCAGGACGTGGCGGGAGCCGGCCCTGCACGCGGAATCGTGGCGGCTCGCCAACCGACAGATGGATGTCGCTCGCCTTGAATGCCACACAGTACGCGAAGAGGTTTTCCAGTACAGGGATCATCGCCTAGTCCCTCCTCTGCGGATTACGAGGCTTCCCTGCTCCATGCGCGAGCGCAAGGCGTTGTCGTCTTGCCGACGCTGCGAACCCGCCGCCGACTGCAGCCCTCGCTGCACTGCGCTTCGCGTTACAGTGCCGCCGAACGGAACGGACATGAGCCGAGTCTCGCCGCCGCCGAAGTCGCGGAAGAACACGTTGTAGGCAAATCCAGACGTTACGAGATTCATTTGGCGCACGATGTTGTAGAGATCCCGGAAGTCTTCGCGGGACGGTTCCAGCGTCTCACCTTCGGCAAGGACTGGCACTCGCAACTCCCATCGCCTTCCGTTGGCCGCGTTGTAGTAGCAATACGAACCTTTCGACAGCAGATAGGGCTCTTTCGCCACCTGACGGTTGAATTCCTCGAACGGGACATCTTCAACCTTGCCGTCGGCGTCAAGGCGCGTAACACGTAAGGTCTGGCCAGGCGATGCGAATATCTCGTAAAGCATGCTACCCGAGCGGCCGCCGGGCACGACACACGAGAACCAGGTCTCGTGCGTGACTTTCGCAGGCAGGTCTGTCGGTGGCGCCGCCGAGAGAAGGTCGAGCACTGCGCCCTTGAACCGGCTAAGCGCGGCCTGATAACGTTTGACGTTGGCCTGCACCTCGGCCTTGCGCTCCGCCTCTTGTCGCCTCTCTTGCTCGCGCCGCCTAGCCTCTTCATCGGCAGCTTTTTTGGCCTCCATTTGTGCCTTGCGTAACGCTTCCAGCCGCGCAGCTTCCGCCTCCCGCTCTTTCGCGCGCGCAACCTGCGCCGCCTGTTCGCGCTCGGCCTTTAAGCGCTCCTCCTCCATGTGCTGCTGGTGCTTCATATGTGAGAACCAGGCAATACCCGCAATCAAGGCAAGCACACCGAAGATGCGCAACACATCCTGCAGCAACGAGATTCGCGCTGCCTGCCTCCGGTTACGATCCACTGCCGCCTTGCGTGCGGCAATGAGCGCCACCGGATCCACGCCATCCGGAACCGCCTGTCCATCCTGCGGCGGCACCTTCGGTTGCGAAAAAGAACTCAAGGAATTCATGGCCACATTATCGCACAATCCCCAGGCCGTGTCAAACGCCTGCAGCGCCTTGTTTTCTCTGGTTGTCCGGGGTGGATTCGAACCACCTCGAAGGGTATCAAAAACCCCTATGCTGCCATTACATCACCGGACAGTCTCCACGGCGACGGCCCATAGGCCGTCCTCCGAAAGTTTCCTTGCAATACATTCGGCCTCCGACGCGTCGCGCACGATCCCGAAGACCGTCGCGCCGCTTCCGCTCATCGACACGCCAAGGCATCCGGCCTCTTCAAGCCGCCGCCGCGCCGCACCGATCTCCGGATGCAGCCGCGTCGCCGTCGCCTCCAGATCGTTCTGTAGCGCCCGCGCCACGGCGGCATCGTCGCCCGCCTGCATCGCAAGGCGGATATTATAGAGTATTTCGGGGCGGTTCGGCAAGAGGGATGCGAATGCCTTGAAAATTTCCGCCGTAGAACAGAACACCCCAGAATTGGCCAGCACCAGGTGGAATGGTGAAGGGTGAATGGTGAAAGGTGAAACTTGCTCACCGCGGCCTTCCATCAGCACGGGGCCGCCTAGGACGAGCGCCGGCACGTCGCTGCCGATTTCCGCGCCAAGGATCGCAAGCTCGGGCTTTGGGATGCCGAGCCCCCACATCTCGTTAAGTCCGTTCAGCACCGCAGCCGCATCGGCCGAGCCGCCGCCCAACCCTCCGCCTACCGGGATGCGCTTCTCAAGGGTGATGGCAACCCCTTCCTTCCTGCCGCTCACGCGCTGCATTAGCCTTGCCGCCCGCACCACCAGATTGTCCTCTGCCTTCAAGGTGTTTAAGGCCCTTAAAGATTTTAAGGCGTTTAGGGTATTTAAAGATTTTAAGGTGTTTAAGGTATTTAAGGCCCTTAAAGACCCTACCGCCTCTAATGACCCTAAAGACTTTAATGACCTTAAAGACCCTAAGTCCAGCGTAACCTCGTCCGCTGGCTCCAGCGTCACCTCGTCCGCCAGCGAAATCGGCACCACCACCGACCGCAGGTCATGGTAGCCGTCCGGACGGACACCAAGCACCTCCAGCGTGAAGTTGACCTTCGCGTACGCGGCAACCGTCATGGCCGGCCGTTCCCCTCGAATGGCCCGTCGCGCAGGATACTTTCCGCAATTGCCTCCGCCGTGAGTCCGTGTGCGGCCTCCAGCTCTGCCACGGAACCATGGGCCACAAATTCGTCGGGCCAGCCGAAGCGCATGTCTGCGCCGATCGCCTCCCCAAAACCGCCTGCGGCCGCGCCGTTCTCCAAGGAGACGATCCTGGCGCCGCCAGAGCGCTGGCGCGCGAGCAGATCTGCATCGAACGGCTTCACGAACCGCGCGTTGACGATACCCGCCAGCACGCCTCGCGCCTCAAGCAATGCCGCCACGTCCAGCGCCTTCGCCACCTGGTCGCCAAGCGCCCACAGCTGGATAGGCGCGTCGGGACTGGAAATCTGCTCTGCCTTCCCCCACTTAAGGCCATTAAAGTCCTTAACGTCTTTAACGTCCTTAGACTCCTTAAAGACCTTAACTCCCTTAACGTCCTTAAAGACCTTAATGTCCTTAAAGACGCGCGGCACGCCGCGCGGGTAGCGGATCGCCGTGGGCGCGTTACGCGTCAGCGCCGCATCCACCATGGCCGCTAGTTCAGCCGCATCCTTTGGCTGGAGGATCGAGAGATTCGGCAGGCATCGCAGCATCGGGATGTCGAACATGCCGTGGTGCGTCCGTCCGTCTGCGCCAACAGCTCCTGCCCGGTCGACTCCGAACACCACCGGCAGGTTCATGAGGCACACGTCGTGCATCACCTGGTCGACTGCCCGCTGCAGGAAAGTGGAGTACACCGCCACCACCGGCCTCATCCCGCCCTTCGCGAGGCCGGCGGCAAACGTCACCAGATGCTCCTCGCAGATGCCCACGTCGAAAAAGCGGTCCGGAAACTCGCTGGCGAACGGCAGAAGTCCCGTGCCTTCGCGCATTGCCGCCGTAAGCGCGCAAATCCTCGAATCGCGACGCGCCGCAGCGCAGACGGCCGCCCCGAACACGTCTGACCAGCCGGACGCCGGACGCGGTGCCGCACTGCCGCCGATTTCAAACGGTCCCACTCCGTGCCATGCCGTGGGATCCGCCTCCGCAGGCGGGAACCCCTTTCCCTTGACCGTCGTCACGCGCACGGCGATCGGCCCGTGGGCCGCCTTGGCCATCGCGAACACATCCTCCATCGCCGCAATGTCGTGCCCGTCAATGCGCCTCGTAACCCCGAATCCTGCCGATTCGAGCAACGCACCGAGCGGAGCTACGGATGTCGCAGACCCGTTGTCGTTGACAACCAGAACCAGACGCTCCGTCCGCTTCGCGCAGTCGTTCAGCGCCTCCAGCGCCATGCCGTTCGCGAGCGCCGCGTCGCCAACTACTGCGACCACATGCTCCTTGCCGCCCAAGCGGTCACGCGCCACGGCCAGCCCTTCCGCCGCCGCCAGCGCCGCCCCTGCATGCCCTGCCACAAACGCATCGCAGGGAGATTCGTCCGGATTAGGGAAACCCGATATTCCGCCGAAGCGACGGAGTGTGTCAAACCGCTCGTCTCTCCCCGTGAGCAGCTTCCACGCATACGCCTGGTGCCCCACGTCCCACAGCACGCGATCCTTTGCAGGGTCGAACACGCGAACAAGGGCAATCGCCAGCTCCACCGCCCCGAGGGAAGAGGCTAGATGCCCGCCGTTCCTCGACACCGACTCGAGCATCTGCCGTCGCAACCTGGAAGCTAGAGCGGGCAGTTCACCGCTGGGCAGCGACTTCACCTCGTCAGGCGTCATCTGCCGGCCTCCCGCCGCTTCAGCAGCAGCAGCGTCGTGGCGTTCTGCCCGAACCGCGGCTCGGTGTCCGCCAGCTCGTAGCTTTTCTTCAGAATCTCGAAATAGCGCTTCTGCTCGTCGAAAGGCGTTTCCTTGCACGACGGAGCCTCGATCGCGAACGCGTAGCCGCTGCACGCCGCTAGAGGACACGGCGCGGACTTCAGAAGCTCGGCCATGAGTTCGCGGTTCATCACGTGCAGCGAACGCGCCTTCTCGGTCGTCCAGTCGGGGAAGTACGAGAACGGGCCCATCTCGAGTCCTTCCGGCACCGTGCGGCCAGTCTCGATGGCGAGGTAGAGGTCCTGCGTCAGGATGGTCTTGCCGCCCGGATCCAGGCATTCCACCTCGCGCCCGATCCTGCGCAGCTTCGCCAGTTCGGTCTGCTCCTTCTTCTGGCTCCAGAACCTGTCCTGGCTGTACGTGGCCCACTCCTGCAGGAGCGGAGAGACGAAGGAGATGCCGCACGCCACCAGGACCGCGAACCATGCCGCGCGCGTGCCGACGGCATCGTCGCCGCACGCCCTCGCGAACCAGGCAGCCACGATCACCGCCAGCATTCCCATGATCGGCACCTGGTAGTCATCGTAAGGGAACGGCGCGCTGAGCTGCAGTAGGAACACGGCCGCGAGCCCGCCGGCGAGGGCCCACAGCGTCACGCGTGCCGCCGCGCCGTCGGACACCGCACGGTCCTCGGTCCGCGGCTTGAGGAATGCCGCCAGGCCAAGCACGCACAGCGCCGCATAGCCACGCAGGAGCCGCGAGACAGATCCGATCGCGAAGAACGGATCGAATCCCCCGCGCGCCGCATGGTAGCCCTGCGCCGCAAGGAGCGCGCGAAGCGACGGAGGGTCGAGGGCGAAGAGACCGTAGGTCAGGAAAAGCCCCAGCGCACCACCGAACCCGAACCAAAGAAAACTCCAGCGGAACTCCCTGAAGCGGAGAAGAAGCGCCAATCCGACGACCGGCAGGATCAGTATGAGCGATATGCGCGTGCCCGAGGCGAACGCCAGCGACAGCCCCGCCGCGAACAAAAGGATATTCCCTAATATCGGCTTGGCGGATTTCAGTCCGCGCACAAGCATCAGGAAGCCCACCATCACGAAAAGCCCGCCGAGCGCGTACGTCTTCGGGATCGTGGTGAAGTACAGGTGATACAGGTTGCATCCCAGCATCGCGAAAACCGCGAGGCCCGCCAATCCCCGCCTGTTCTCTGGAACTAAATGTCGCACGAGCGAAATGGCCGCCAGAATCGCGGCGAGACCAAACGCCAACGTCACCACGCGCCCGCCCAGCAGGCCGTGGAGCGGCGACCCTGACAGCCGCCAGACGGGCGAGAGCACCGAATAGACGAACGGCATCGTCGGCCCTTGCGTGAAGAAGAAGTCCCTGTACGGCAGCTTCCCGTCATGAACCAACTGCGCCGCGTACAGGTACCAGCCCTCGTCCTGGTTGAGGCCACCCCACAGCACCGCGACGACGGAAAGGCACGCCGCCGCGCCGAAAGCCAGCAGCCACGGCGCGCGGAACGGTCTCAGGAACTCTAGCATCCGTCTCATGCGATGGGATATTCTACCATTTTCAGCGGTCACGCGAAAGGGCTTCAAGCGCCAGCAGATATCCGGCTGGGCCAAACCCGCATATCTGCCCCACGCAGACCCCAGCCGTCAGCGACCCGTGCCTATAGCCCTCGCGCGCATACACGTTCGAGAGATGCACCTCCACCGTCGGCACTCCGCTCGCCTTGATGGCGTCATGGATCGCCACGGACGTGTGGGTGTAGGCGGCGGGATTGATGATGATTGCGTCATACGCGCCTCGGCTCCGGCCGATCGCCGCCACAAGCTCGCCCTCTACGTCGCTCTGGAACGCGTCCACCTCGATGCCCTTCGTCTTCGCCGCCGCCTTCACCGTCTCCACGATGTCCGCCAGCGTGGTCCGGCCGTATATCTCCGGCTCGCGTGTCCCCAGCAGCGCCAGATTCGGCCCGTTCAGCAGAAGTACCTTTTTCATTTTCGACAATTCTCCTTTCGACATTCGACGTTCAACATCCGACATTCCCTCAAACCAGCCACCAAACCACCTAACTACCCAACCTCCTAACCCTCAAACGCCAGACAGCACTTGTAGCGGCCGCAGATGCCGTTGACCTGCGCAGAGGCGCAGTCCTTGATGCGGTCTGGCGTCAATCCCGTCGGATAGCGCGTCTGCCACGTGGCGCAGCAGCATGGCCGCCCGCAGGGGCCCAGCCCGCCCACCAGACACACCTCGTCGCGCGGTCCCAGCTGCCGCACGAACACCTGCACGTTGCGACGCTGGCCGAAATCCCTCGCGAGGGCTGTAAGATCGCAACGCTTCACGGAGGTTGCGTACCACACGAACAGACGTTGCCTACCCAGCGAAAGGCGCATGTGCAGGATGCGGATGTCGTCCGCCTTCTCCCGCGCCAGGACGAGAAACTCTTCCTTCCACGTTTCGCAGCGCCGAGCGTTGGCCTCTTCTGCTGCGGCATCATCGTCTGTCTTCGCCCGCACAAGCTGGTATCCCGGCACGGACGGACCGTGCACGGTCGGATCGTAGTTCTCAAGCCCCAGCACCATGCCGAGGTCCGGCCCATATCCGAGGTTGACGACCACGGCCCGCCCCTTCGCGAAGCCGGAGTTGGGGCATCGCACGGCGAAGACGCCCTTCTCGGGCATCTGCACCCTCGCGAGAAGCGGCGGCGCGTCCGTCATTTCCCCTCCGTTCCGAACGCCAGCCGGTCCATCAGAAACCCCAGCACAGCCAGTTCCGGAAGGTTGCGCTCAAGCGACGTGGCGAACTCCTCCACGGCCTCTATGTTGGCGAACGCCGCCGCACGCGTGAGCCGCGCCGCACGCGTCTCAAGGACGGACCTCTTCGACTCGTTCACGAGCGGCATGCCAGCGCCCGACTCGTCGTAGGACGAGTGGGACGGCGGCGCGGCACGCAAGGCCATGAGATCGCGGAACCAGCTCATGACCGTGGCGGTGAAGTCGCTCCTGAACTCGCGGTATCGAGACGATATCAGTGCCTCAACGGCATCCTTCGACGCCTCCTCGCCCGCGCCGTCGTCGGTCTCGGCAACCTCGTCGCCGACAAGTTCCTCGGCCTTCTCCTTCAGCTCCTCAAGGATGGCCATGAGCCGCGCGGCGGCGGCGGCCTTCGCCGCCTGCCCCTTCAGCGCCTCGGACGCCAGGATGCCGATCACCCGTCCGCGCCACGGCTCGTCCAGCTGGCGCGCACGCGCGTCCGGCAGATCGACCCGCTGGCAGCGCGACACGATCGTCGGCAGCAATCTTTCCGGCCGTTCGGTAAGAAGCAGGAACAGCGACCGCGGCGGCGGTTCCTCAAGCGTCTTCAGGAAGGCGTTGGCCGCCTCCTCGCGCAGCAGGTCCGCCCCGAAGATGACCCCAGCCTTCCAGCCGCCCTGGAAAGACGTCATGTCCATCGGAGCTATCAGCCTCGTGCGGATCGCATCCACCGATATGATACGGCTCTTCTTCTCTGGCGCAAGGCGGTGGATGTCGGGATGCGCAAGAAGGTCGCCATCTCCGAAGAGATGCGCCAGCACGCGGTCCGCAAGCTCGCCGCCGAAGCCGCGCAAGCCGCCAACGACAAGATACCCGTTCGCCGGGCGTCCGGCGTCGATTGCCCGGCAGATGCGGTCGTATGCCTCGTCGACAGTCATTGATAGGTTCCGTTCAGTGGTCGTGCCGCCCTTCCCCGTGCCACGGGACGAACTCAGGCACCGCGGCCACGCCGGCGGCGATGCGCTGGCGTACGGCCTCGTACACGAGGATCGTCGTCGCGGCGCTCACGTTCAGCGAGTCGGCGAGGCCAAGCATGGGGATGCGCACGCGGATGTCCGCGCTGTCCATCCACGCAGCCGTCAGCCCGTACTGCTCGGCCCCGACCGCGATCGCCACGTTCCCCGTGAGGTCGACCTCGAAGTGCAGCTTCTCCGCATGCGGCGTCGCCGCGAGAATCCTGAAGCCGTGCGCCCTGAGCCACGATATCGCCTCGGCCGTGGATGCCTCCACCACCGGCACAGAGAACATCGTGCCCGTGGATGCGCGCACGACGTTTGGGTTGTGGATGTCCGTCGTGCGGTCGCACACGATCACGGCGCTCGCGCCCGCGGCGTCCGCAGAGCGCAGGATCGTCCCAAGGTTGCCCGGCTTCTCGATGGCTTCGGTGACGATCACCAGCGCGTGAGGCGGCAGATCCAGATCGTCCAGCCGCCGCGTTATGTGCGGACCGGTCATCAGCAGGCCGTCCGGACGGTCCTTGTATGCCATCTTGAGGAAGGCGATCTTCGAGCAGAGGAGCACCTCGGCCCCCGCCGCGGCGCACTCCTCCACGAGCGCGGGCTCGTTCTCGTTCTTGAGGTACAGCTCCGGGCAGTGGTAGATGGCGTACGGGCGATAGCCGTTGTCCAGCGCGCGGCGGCACTCGCGGTATCCCTCCACGATCATCTCGCGCGTCTCCTCGCGGAACGCGCGAGACCGCAGCTTAACGACGCGCTTTATCCGGGGATTTGACGGCGAGGTCAGCTCCAGCATCGGATTCCTCCTGGCTAGCGGACTTCATATGCTTGAGGACCCGCGCGGACACGGATCCCGCGCGCTTGAGTATCTTCGCGCCGCGCGTGATCTTGCAGAGCGAAATGCCCAGCGCCGCCGCCACCTGCCTCTGCGACACACCCTCCTCGAGCAGCTCTAGCAGCTCCCAGCGCAGCACCAGGTCATGAAGCTCGTTCGGCGTCAGCAGCTCGGCGAGGAACGTCTCCATCTCCGCACGGTCGGTGACCGATGCCGCCGCCGCCGCGAAACGCGCGAGCGCCTCGTTCACGGCATGATCCCCTGTCGGCCATTGAGCATCTTCTGGAGATCCTCTTCCTCCTTGAGCTTCTTGCGCCGCTCGACGAGCTCGGTGTAGTCCACCCTGTTCTCGATCAGGTCAGCGCAGAGCTTGGCGTTGAGGAACACGAAGCCCTTTGCCCTCATGCGGTTGTAGAGGTCGGCTCCGTCGGCCGCGTCGCGCATCGCCTCGGGCAGCACGGCGATCAGGTCGCGGCCCAGGCGCTGCGGAACGTCCACCCTGGCGTAGCTCTTGCCGAAGAAGCAGGTCTCGCCGTTGCGCAGACGGCGGTTTAGGGCCGTACGCTGGTCGTTGATGCGCTTCAGAAGCTGCTTTGCCCGCGCGTTCAGCTCGAACGAGCTGTTTGCGCCAGCAGCTGGCGTCGACTCGGCGGCAGGCTTTTCCGCCGCCGCAGGAGCGTCGTCGAAGAGGTCGTCGATCGCCGTGGCCTTCTTCGCGGGCGCCGCAGGCGCGGGGGCAGGCGCCGCGGCAGGCGCCGCCCCTGGCTGAGTCGCGAGGAACGACCGCCATGGCACGACCTGGTCAGTCACCTGCACGTTGTTGACGAATATCGCCGTACCGTAGCGCGCCATGATGTATGGCGGTTTCAGGTAGTGCCCATTCACGAACACCAGCCCCGTGCTGGTCGGCTTGCCGCGCGTGCCCTTTAGTGCGATCCGCGCCTCGTCCGGGACCTTCTCGAACGACGGCGCGGCCGCACCTGCCAGCGTGGCCAGCAGCAGCCCACAGAACAGCATGGTCCTTATATTATCCATTTCCTGCTCCACTGGCGCCTTATCAGTCACCTCAGCACTTCGCGCAGCCGCATGCCGTGGAGGCGTAGCCCACGAACGGCTTGCCGCCCACCATCACCTGGCGCGACTTCGGGCAGAACGTGGCGCGCATGCCCGTGCGGGCGGAGGCGTTCGCCATGATGAGCGCGATCGCGTGCGAGTATCCGGCCTCGATCGGGGCGTTCGGGTTCTTGCGGGCGCGCACGCACTCCATCCAGTTGCGCATGTGGGCGGAGGTGAGGGAGTCGCCGCCGGTGTTGGCGCTCGTCACGACCTCCTCCTTCGGCGCGGGAAGAGCCTCTTCCTTCCAGCCCTTCTTCGTCTCCACGCCCTCGTTCGTGACCATGCCCTTGCCCATGTCCACGCAGCCGTTCGGGCCGAAGTACTTCTCGATCGGAGACTCGCGGTTCGGGTTCGAGCCGCCGCCGCAGTTCGTCTGGTGGCTCTGGAACACGCACTGGAAGCCCTTGCCCTTCACGCCGCTCTCGCCGTACTCGAGCACCGTCGTGAACGTGTCGTAGCTCATGCGGCCGTCGACCCACTGGTAGAGGCCGCCCGAGGACATCGCGCTCTTCGGGTAGGGGATGTCCATGAACCACGCGACCGTGTCGATCTGGTGGCACATCCACTGGCCGGGCGTGCCGGAGCTGAACGGCCAGAAGAGGCGGAACTCGAGGTACTTGCGCGGATCGAACGGATACTTGGCGGGATCGCGGTCGAGAAGCCACATGTTCCAGTCGATGTCCTCCTGCTTGAGCGAGGCGATCAGCGCCTCGGGACGGCGCCAGCGCTTGGGCTGGTTCACGTTCCAGCGGAGATCGACGTACGAGATGTCGCCGAACTTGCCGGAGTTGATGAACTCCTTCGCGGCCATGTACTTCTTGCCGGAACGGCGCTGCGAGCCGATCTGCAGCACGGAACCGGGCACGAAGCCGGCCGCGCGCTTGGCGTCCACGGCGTCCTTCAGCATGTTGGCCGAGTACATGTCCTCGGCGAGCGGCTTCTCGCAGTAGGCGTCCTTGCCCGCCGTCACGGCGTGGCAGGCGTGCTGCGCGTGCTGGAAGTCGGCCGTGGAGATGATCACGGCGTCCACGTCCTTCGCCTGCTCGTAGAGCGCCATGTCGCTTGAGTAGGTGGCGATCGAGTGGCCGAGCCTCTTCTCGAGCTCCGGCTGGGCCTTCTCGAAGAGACGCTTCTTCCACAGGTCGGCCACGGCCACCATGTCGAAGTTCAGCTCCTTGTTGTGATGCAGGAAGCACGGCAGCAGCGAGCTGCGGAAACGGTCAGAATAGCCCACGCAAGCCACGCGCACCGTCTCGTTGGCGCGGTAGTACCTGCCCGCGGCCACGCCCGGCGCCTGCTGCGCCCTGAGGATGCCTGGCAGCGCGGCCATGGCGGCGCCTGCGGCGCCGATCTTCACAAACTCTCGACGGTTCACGTCTGCGTTCATCGTATTCTCCTTGATTCGGTTTTAGAAATTGCGGGTGCGAAACGACGCCATTCTACCTTAAACCCCGCCGAAAAGCAAGGCGGAGTTTAACGGTTCGCCACTAGTCGCCGATGTGGAACGCGCCAAGCGGCAGGTCCGCCTCGTTGTGCAGCGCGCCGTACCACGGGCGCGAGAAGAGGTAGCGGAGCTTCTTCGGCTGCGCAACGCCGTCCGCGCGCACCACGAGGTCCTTGCCCTGGATGACTCCGTTGGACTGGTAGCCCTTCTGTTCCTTCACCTTCAGGTTGTCGATCTTCGCGGGCACGAACTTGCCGTCCTCGCCGGCGATCTCGAAGCCGGACGAGACCGCCCAGTCCCAGTTGTAGAGATACCAGCTCTCGACGTCGTTGAAGGAGAGCACGAACTTGTCGCCTTCGATCTTCCAGCTCTTGAGCGTGGGAGAATCGGCCTTTATGTTCGTGAACCCGTAGTCGCGCTTGAGAGCGAGCAACGCGAGGCGCTGGCCCACGGTCTCCTTGTCGTTAGGATGGATGTCGGCGAGGTTGCCGCGGTCGTTGATGACGGCCATGCCGGCGTTCTTCTCGGAGGCGGCGAAGATGGCCTGTCCCTCCTGGATGGTCGCGATCTTGTCGAAGCCCCACGGCGCGAGCTGCACGAAGTAGAGCTTGAGGTCGGGATTCTTGAACTCCTTAGCCCAGCCGTTGTAGAGCGCATGCATCTTGTCCGCGTAGCCGTGCCCCTCGCTGGCGTTGGAGCAGCCCTGGTACCAGATGAAGCCGCGGATCGCGAACGGCGTCCACGGCGCCACCATCTCGTTCCACAGCACGCGAGGCTGGTCCTGGATGCGGAAATTGACCTTGCCGGCGTCCTTCTGCGCCTTGTAGGCGGCGGGATCCAGCAGCGCCTGCGTGCCGAACCACTTGCACGACGCCACCGTCTCGAACCCGCACGCGGGCGTCCACGGCTCGACGCGCGTGCCGCCCCAGTACGCCCCTACGATGCCCACGGGGATGCCGATCGCGTTGTGGATCTCCAGCGCGAAGTAGACGCCCATCGCGGAGAAGCTCGGGTTGCGCAGGTTCTCCGGCGTGAACTTGCGCCACACCACCGGCAGCGGCGCCGTCTTCTTCGGCTCGACGCTCGTCCTGTAGTTGCTCTGGCAGCAGAAGCGGATGAGCGGCTTGCGCGTCATGCCCGCGCGCATCGCGCCCTTCGCGTCGCGGAAGTGCGGGTTGCTGCCGCAGAGCGGCAGCTCGGTGTTGGACTGCCCGGAGCAGAACCACACCTCGCCCACTAGAACGTCTTTCGCGGACGCCACGGCGCCGCCGGACTCCGCAGAAAGCGTGCGCCCCTCGCAGCAGGCACCCATCGCCCCAAGCTTCACGCACCACTTGCCGTCGGCGCCGGCCGTCGCCTCGCGCGTCATCCCCGCGAACGACACCTTCACCTTCGCGCCGGGGTCGGCCGTGCCCCACACCGGCACCTCGCGTCCGCGCTGGAGGACTGCGCCGTCAGCGAACGGAACTCCCAGATCGACCTTCGCCTCTAGGGAGAAGGAACACAGCGCGGCCGCAGCCGCCAGACCAAGCATGGTATTTTTCATGCCGGCTATCATACCACATCGGCACCTGTATGCCAATCCCCGGTTTCCATTCCCGGTTGTCCCGGCGGTCCCGGTGGTCTCGGTGGTCCCGGCGGTCTCGGCGGTCCCGGCAGTTTGACACCCAGAAACGCCTATTGTAAACTATGCCAAATCTTAAGCGGCAGCATCACAATGAACCCGAAGGACTTCTCGAACGAGCAACTGATAGGCTGGGGCGGCGCGGACGTGTTCAACCAGGCCCTCATGCTCGCAAAGCGCGGGCAGGTCCTCAAGGCCGACTGGGACGACAGCACCGCCATCGCCACCGGCGAGATCGCCCTTCCGAGCGGCTGGAACATGAAGACCGGCTTCGAGCTGCTGTCGAACGGACGCATCAAGTCGCAGTGCCCGTGCCTTGCCCGCACGTGGTGGCGATCGCCCTCATGCTGATGTGCCGCATGAGCGATCCCGAGGCCGAGGAGAAGTACCAGGCCGAGCAGCGCGCGGCGCGCCGAATCGCGTCAATCGACCCTAACGCCTACATCCAGCGCGCCGCCGACGGCACGCCGATGCGCATGTCGTTCACATGGGGACGTGACTTCTTCAAGGAGTTCTACGAGGGATGCGTTCACGCGCACCTCTCCTTCGTCGACGGCGCCCGCCAGCGGCACCGCCCAGAGGACCTCTGTGGCGGCGAGCCCATCGCCATCTCCCCCGGCGCGGAGAACCTGCTAAGCGTTCTAGAAGATATCTGTGAAGGCCCCGCGAAGAGCGACATAGACCTCTCGCCGCCAGACTTCCTCAACGTCCTCGCCATCATGTCGCGCGAGAAGCCCGTCGGCTGCGTCATGCGCGCCGAGTACTACGAGGAGAGCGGCAAGTTCGAGCTGTTCCCGTTCGCGGAGATGCCGTTCAGGCACATCGCCTCCGCCGACCGCTTCGTCGTCCACGGCTCGAAGGGATTCGTATGGAGCGAACCGCTTGACCCCAAGGACGGCCCTGCCCGCTTCTTCCCGCTCGCCAACGTCCTCAAGGAGCCCTTCCAGAGCCTCTACCAGAAGGACGAGATCATCGGGCGCGAGATGATGTACGACTTCCTGAACATGAATCTGCCGCTCCTGCGAAAGCAGATCGAGGTGCAGATATCGCCGTCTGAGGATCTCTTCAAGTTCGTTCCCGGCCAGCCCGTCATCCACCTGCACGTGCACGGCTCGCGCGCTTCGCTGGGCGTGGAGATCC
>CACWSW010000052.1 GCA_902763655.1 uncultured bacterium | reverse complement strand
TCGCCCGAGTTGGCGTACTTGCGCGTGATTGGCGCGAGGAACTGCGAGACGGTCTTGCCGTCAGCCTTCGCCCGCGCGAACGCGCCGAGGAGGCGCAGCCCCTCGAAGCTCCGGCCCGCGTGGTCCTTGAGCCACTTGACATACTGCTCCTTGAATCCTTTAAGGTCCTTAACGTCCTTAAGGTCCTTAAAGTCATTAGGGTCCTTAGGGTCTTTAAGGTCGTTAAAGTCCTTAAGGGCCTTAGGGGCCGACACCAGCCGCTCGACCTCTGCGAGGCCGGGCGCCGGCGAAATGCTATAATGGGCGCATGGCAAACCTCTTCAACACGTACGAAACGGCGACAAGGCGCAGCTTCATCGCAGGCGGCGTGGCGTTCGGCGCCGCCTGGGCGGGAGGGTCGCGCGCCTGCGCGACCGTTCCGACCTCCTCAGTCGACTCCTACTCCATCTCCATCCTTGGCGACACGCACTTCGACGCCGCCCCCACGAGCCTCTACCACGGCAAGTGGAAGCCGCGCCACAAGAACGATTGGCGCGACCGCCAGGGCGAGTTCGCGCGAAACCAGCAGATGTGGGCGGAGCGCCTCCCCCGCCTGATCGCCGCCGCCGCACGCACGCGCCGCCCCGACACCGCATACCTCTTCCAGATGGGCGACCTCATCCAGGGCGACTGCACTGACTTCGAGACGCACCTGCGCTTCTTCAAGGACGCCCAGGCCGCCTGCTCGAAGGGCTTCGGCAACCTGCCGTTCCTCACCGTCTGCGGAAACCACGACATCCGCGGCGGCGGCGACAAGGCGTTCGACGCCTACATCCTGCCCATAGCCGCGAAGGCCATCGGCAAGCCGGTGACGAGCGCCAACTTCCTCTTCTTCCACGGGCCGGACGCGTACGTATTCGTGGACTTCATGCGCCCCGACGCGGCGAGGATCGACGCGATGCTGACCGAGAGCGAAGGCGCGCGCCACACGTTCTTCGTGCTGCACTCGCCCATCGGCCCTTACGACGGCTGGGGCGCGTACTGGTTCCTCTTCGGCAAGCCGGCGGACGCCGACAAGCGGCGCGCGCTCTTCGCCCGCCTCCTCAGGCGGCGTGCGATCGTGCTGTGCGGACACATGCACCGCACGCAGATCCGCCGCTGGGTGCGTCCCGAGGGCGAGCTAGTGGAGTTTTCCGCCAACAGCGTGTGGCGTCCGCAGGAAGATTCCCCCAAGGTGCTCTTCGACTCCCCCGCGCGCTTCGGCGAGTACGTGAAGGCGCATCCCGCCCGCATGGACGAGGACCACGACGGATGCCTCCAGAAGCGCACCGTACCCGAGCTGCTCGCGCTCGTGGAAGAGTACCGCCCAGGCCTCGTCGAGTACCGCCAGACGCAGTCCGCCGGACACTACATGCTCCGGGTTTCCGGCGCTCGCGTGGACATCGACTTCTACTCCTGCGATTCGCTGGTTCCAACGGAGACGTACCACCTCGCCTGAACGGACCATGGACATTAAACCGAAAACAACTTGCC
Organism: uncultured bacterium; assembly: GCA_902763655.1. Lineage (GTDB taxonomy): Bacteria > Verrucomicrobiota > Kiritimatiellia > RFP12 > UBA1067 > RUG572. The sequence goes on along the minus strand of CACWSW010000052.1, from coordinate 14,898 downwards.
TGGCGCTTGCCATGCTCGCCGCGTTGGCGGGCATGGCGGACGACGTCGTAATCGAGAACGGCGCCCTACGCCTCGTTCTTTCCGGCGACGGCGCCGCCAAGTCACTCGTGGCGAAGGCGACGGGCGAGGAGTGCCTCGCCCCTGGCGTGCGAATCCCCTTCGCGCGCCTGCGCCAGGACCGCCCGTACGACAACGAGATGCACCTCCTCCATCCGGCCAAGCCCATGTGGTTCGATGCCAACCGTATCTCGCGGAAAGGCGACGCGCTCGAGATCGGTTTCGCGAACGAGTACCACGTGATGCGCGTACGTTTGACCGCAACCAGCGACTACTTGGCGTTCGTGCCGGAAGGCACGGAGTACGTGCTCATTGACGACTTCGGCGACAAGCGGCGCACGGAGATCGACGGCATCGAGTTCCTGCGCCTGCCGGTGCGCGACCGCGCGCACTTCGGCGCATGCGCCAACGTCGCCTGGGACGCGCGCACAGCCGTGGCGGTCATGGGCCTGCAGCCGGAGGTCCGCATTGACGGCGCGGCGCCCGAGGGAACCTCGGGATGGCGCCTCTTCTCGGCCGGCACGGAGAACATGCTGGGCCTATTCGGCCGCGGCGCAGCCATCGTCGCGGACGCGCAAGGGAAGTGGCTCGACCGCGTGGACGCCCTCGAGCGCGACTTCGACCTGCCGCGCGGAGCACGGAACCGCCGCGACCCCATCCTGCGCGCAAGCTACGGCTTCATCCTAGGCGGCGGCGAGATTACGGAGCGGAACGCGGACGAGTACATCGAATGGCTCAAGAAAGGCGGTTTCCGCGTGTGCATGATCTCCTACGGCGTGTTCGCGGAATCCTGCGGACACTTCACCTGGCGCAAGCAGTACCCCAACGGCGCGGCCGACCTGAAGAAGGTCACCGACAAGCTCCGCGCCGCCGGCATCACGCCAGCGCTGCATATCCACTACAATAAGGTCTCCGTGACGGACCCATACGTCAAAGACGGCGATCCCCGCATCGCGAGCGTCCGCGAGGTGTGCCTCGCCGCGGACATCGGGGCGGACGACGATTCCCTCACGCTCCAGAACGCGCCGCACGGCCTGCGCACGGAGGACGGTCGCCGCCTCGTCCGGTTCGGCGCAGAACTGCTTTCGTACGAATCCTTCACCTCCGAGAAGCCGTGGAAGCTGAACGGGCTTAAGCGCGGCCTCTACGGAACGCCACGCCTCGCGCACAAACGCGGCGAGTACGGTCGGCACCTGGACGTCGACGACTGGTACTACTTCCACCGCATCGACCAGTCCACCGAGATCCAGGACGAGATCGCCGCGCGCATCGCGAGCATCGTGGATGCCTGCGGCTTCGAGCTTCTCTACTTCGACGGGGGCGAGGACGTCCCGCCACCCTACTGGTACAACGTGCCGCGCGCCCAGAAGCGCGTGTGGGACCGCATTCGCACTAAGCCGCGCGGCGCGGAGAGCGCGCTCAAGAGCCATTTTGGATGGCACATGCTGAGCCGCGGCAACGCCTTCGACTCGTTCTACCCCGAGCGCACGCGCCAGTCGCTCGACAAGTACATCCTGCCGGCGGCACGTCTCGCGGCGGACGACTTCTCGACAGTGGACTTCGGCTGGCTCCGACTCTTCCTGCCGGGCGAAAAGCTTCCACGGAAGGCCCCCTTCCTCGCGAACAACAACTTCGGAGACTTCACGGTAGGCACCACTCCCGAGCAGATCGAGATGATCGCCCGCGCCGCCTACGAGAACAGCGCGCCGCTCTCGTTCGTGCTGATGCTAAAGAAGCTTCGCGCGCATCCGCAGGCAGACGCCATCATGTCCGTGTTCAAGAAATACGAGGACATGAAGTTCAGCGGCCAGCGTCCTTAGGCCGATCGAAGTCGGAAAGCGGGAACTTCCATTCAGGGCGGTAGCGGAACGGCTTGCGGAACTTCTTCGTCAGCACGCCCTTCTCCTCCAGGTGGCAGTAGCAGGCCACGTCGCATGCGCGTCCGCAGATGGAGCACTGGTAAGCGTGCTGCGCTGGCGGGTAGAAGTATATCTCGTCCATGATCTTTCGCGCCTTCTCGGGCGTCACCTCGGCCTCGCCGGCGATGATCTTCAGCCGATCGGGAAAGTCGGGAAACGCGTCGGGCGGCATGAACGGGTTCTTCTGCCCGTTCGCGCCGTTGTAGTAGACGGCGCAGCGCCAGTCGTCGATCTTGCCGTCTGGGCCCACGCAGTTGCCAGGGCACCCCTTCGCGCATTCGCCGCACCGGTCGCAGAGGTGCGGCGTCACCACCGGATCGGGCGGCAGCTCGGCGTCCGTGAGGATGAAGCACAGGCGCTGGAAGGGACCGAACGCGTCCGTGAGGAGCGCGCCGTGTAACCCCTTCTCGCCAAGGCCGCACAGGACGGCCGCCTCGACGAAATCGAACTGCGGCTCCTCGACCCGTCCGCGCGTGATGGCGTCGTAGGCGACCTCTGGGTTCATGCCGTCGGCGGACTCCATGATCGTCTGGTGCCGGCGCTGGGGCACGGCCGTGTAGCCGTGCGACTCCAGCAGGTTCGCGAGGCGCACGAGCGCCACCGGCATCACTGTCTCCTCCATGTTCTCCACGGACATCGTCGTGTACTGGTAGTACGTTGTGCCCTCCTCCGTGCCGCGGTAGCTGCCGCGCAGGCACCGGAACGCGAAGCCGATCACGCTCTTCACTTCAGGGTAGATGCGGAATATCTTGTGGCCGGGCGCGAAGCGCGACGCCGGCGCAACGCCCATCAGGTCGGCCCCGCAGGTTCTCGCCAAATCAAGCAATTGCTGTTTCATTCTCAGTCACCTCGACATTCGACACCCAACAACCTTTAACCTTTTAACCTTTTAACCTTACAAGGTCTTCCCGGTCAGGCGCTCCCAGCAGGCGACGTCGCACTTCTTGCCGCAGAGGCACGCCTGGTAGCCCCACTGCGTGCGCGGGAGCTTGTAGCCGCGCGCCTTGTTGTAGTGCTCCCAGCACTTCCAGGTGTCGAGCCCATTCTCGGGATCAATGCAGCCCGCGTCGCACGCCCGCACGCAAGCGTCGCAGCCTGCGCACAGGTCGCCCTCGAACGGCGGGTTGGTGGCGAGGGGCGCGTCGGTGACGATGAACGCGTAGCGCATGAACGGACCGTACTCGCGCGTTATCACCTTGCCGTAGCGCCCGGGCATGCCGATGCCGCAGGCGCGCGCGGCCTTGCCGAAGTCGATCATGATGTCCGGCGGCGGCTTGCCCGGCTCCACCGGCGAAGCGTACTGGAGCTCGTACACGCCGATAGTCTCGGGGTTCGCCGACTTGTCGCCCTGCACCCTCAGGTTCGGCGTCGTGCGCTGGAGGCACGCGTCGTACCCCTCGTCCTCGATGATGGACGCCATCTTGAAGAGGAATATCTCGAAGTACTCCTCGTCGATGGCCTTCACGCCGATGGTCGTGTAGGTGTAGAACTGCGACTCCTCCTTCATCGTCTTGTACAGGCCCTTCGGCACGGGGATGCCAAAACCGACGATGCACTGCGCCTTCGGGCAGATCATCTTCGGGTCGCGGCGCGGATCCTCGCCCTCGAACAGCGCGAGGTCGCCCACGCCGAACAGCGTGGCGCCCATCTCCCGCGCCGCCTTTTCCAGTGACTCTCTAGTGACCATCAATGTGCATTCCTTTGGGAGGTTAAAAGTTTAAATGGTTAAAAGGTTAAAAGTTTTCGCCACCTTATAATCTTTCAACTCTTCAACATTTTAATCCATTAACAATTTAACCGTTCACCCGTTAACCTTTTAACCGTTCACCCGTTAACCTTTTAACCGTTCACCCGTTAACCTTTTAACCGTTTAATCTTTTAACCATTTAACCTTCAACTTACCTGTCCATCTTCCAGGCCTTTGGCCTGGTCCTTAACGGGTTCTTGAATCGGCCGTGCATGCAGCCGCCGGGCTTCTCCAGCATGGCGACGCACGCGCGGATGCAGCCGCCGCACTTCGCCATGTTGTAGCCCACCCAGGTGGGGAAGTACTTCTGCAGGGCGGTGTACACCTTCATGATCTCGTGCTCGCTCGCCTCGGCCTTCCCCTCCATAAGGTCGAGCGCGCCGTCCTTGTTCTCGTCCCACACCTCCTTCGGCACGAAGGGGTTGTAGTAGCGCCCCGCGTGCGTGTAGAATGCGTAGCACTTCCACATGTCGATGTCGCCCCACTCCATCACGTAGTCGCCGATGGAGGCGGTGCACTTCTTGCCGCCCTTGATCGGCGGGATGCAGTGTCCGGGGCACTCGCGCACGCACGCGCCGCACCGGCGGCAGAGCGGCTTCCCGTGGTAGATCTCGTCGTACTCGTCGAACTCCGCGTCCGTGAAGAGGAACGCCACGCGCTGCAGCGGACCGTACGCGGGCGTGAGGAGCATCTTCGACCAGCCGATCTCCCCGAGGCCGCACGCCACCGCGCAGATGCGGAACTGGAACTGGAGGTCGGGGGGCACGTTCTCTCCGGGCCGCGTTGCGCGCGTGAACTCGACGGAGCGGTGGTGCGCCGTCGAGTTCTTCGCGTTCTCGTTCACCTCTATCTGCTCCTCGGGAGAGAGCGTGGCGCCCACGGAGCCGTCCATGTCGCTGACGCATCCGCGCGCGCCCGTGTTGCGGTACACGAACGCCTCGTAGCCCTCGTCCTCGATCGCCTTGCCCACGTGGTATAGGACCGCTGGCGCGAGGATCTCGTTGATGCCGCCGTAGGCCATCGACGGATACTGGTAGAACTGTGTCCCCTCCTCGATGCCGCGCTGCACGCCGCGCGGGATCCGGAACACGAAGCCTACGATCGACTTCACGTCCGGCCACAGAAGGCCGGGGTTCATCTCCGGCGGCGCGTTCTTCATGCGCTCGATGGGCGCGATGCCGCACATGTCGGCCCCGGCCTTCTTGGCTATCTCCTTGATGTGACTTGCGCTGATCATGGATGTCCTTCCTGCACCGCAAGTATAGCACAGGGGTCCGGTCGGCAAAATGCACGAATCCGCAAAATGAATCGCACGGACGCGCAGACACGGCGTGTCATTCGGCGAAGTAGAAGCCGAGGTTCAGCGCCACCGGACGATAGCCGCGGAACTTGAAGCCGTGCCTGTTTGGGATGACGGTCGTCTTTTTCTCCGCGTCCCACCATGCGAGCGTGGACGAGCCGCCGCCATCCATGTTGATGGCGTCGGAGGCTCCTGCCGCCAGCATGAGCTTCACAAGGTCCGACATTTCTGCGCCCATCGAGTAGCCCGGCTGCCGTCCGTCCACAACGAGCGCGTATAGCCAGCGCCCGTCCGCAGAGAGCCCGATCGCCGTGCGCGGCGCGAGGCCAGGACGCGACTTCGGCTTGCGCGGAGGCACGAGCGACACTCCGCCGCGCAGGATCACGCCCTTGCCGTGCCCGGGATGGGCGGCGGCAACCGACGGGATGAGCGCGTCGTCGAGCGCGTTGGTGATCACAGCGACGTTGTTCGTGAAGATCACGAGCATGTCCCAGCGCGTCACGTTGTGGGAGACGACCTGCCCCTCCGAGACGGCAAGGTGGTGGAAACGTCCGTGCTTGTGCGTGTACGGCGGCCGCCACGGTCCCCATGGAGACGTGTTTACCGCCAACACCAAGTTGGTGCCGTGCGAGCGCCGCTCCTCGAGGAAGTCGCGCGTGCGCTGGCGGCGCACGTCGACGAGCATGACGCTGTTCGTGTAGTCGTCCATCACCTCGCCCCAGTTGGGCGCGCGGCCAGAGCTGGCCACGCGGAGACCCGGCGCATGGAGGTCGATCCGCACGAGGAAGTTCTCCATCAGGCGCGGCTCGTCGAAAGAGAGATGGACGTACTTCATGCCGCGCGCGACCTCGGGAGCGGCGTCCCAGTCGATGGACGCGGGGCATCCGCCGCCACATGCGTTGCCGGCAACTGCCAGCGATACGGCACAAGCAAACAGCATCCTCATGGCGCAACTCCCTGTAATCGAACGGCTCAACTGATCACTTCGCGAAGACCGCGGTGCGCAGCAGCACCGGGCCGATCAGTCCGGACGGCAGCAGCTCGTCGCTCTTGTCCCAGTGCTTCCACGTGGTGAACGTGTGACGGCCCGTCGGGGACGGCAGGCCATCCTTCACCCAATGCGGCAGCTCCTTGATGCCGATCTCCTTCACGCCGCGGCGCAGCACGCCCTTCCACTCGCAGTCGTCCGCGTAGAGGCGGTCGTCGCCGATAAGTCGGTTCGGCCAGAGGTTCGTGACGCGGATGGAGAGGTCGAGGGTTCCGGTCGCGCAGGAGCGCGACCCTCCCAGGGCGTCCGTGATGTCCACGCGGAACGGCGGCTTCCAGAGGACGGGATACGTCTTGCCGTTCACCGTCACCTCGGCGAAGTTCTTCACGTTGCCGAGGTCGAGCACGAGGCGCGCGCCGGGCTGTAGCGGCGGCGCCGACACGCGCTTCGTGTACGTGGCCGTACCGGAGAAGTACTTGATGCCGTCCTCTGGACGCTCCGTCCACGAGACGAGGCGCGGGAACGTGACGGACGCCGGGGCATCCCACCCTTCCGGGAACGCCACGTTCCAGGCGCCGCCCACGAGAACCGGCGCCGGCGGCTCGGCCGCGTAGCGCGTCACGGGCCCCTTCGCCGGCGTCACCTCAGCGACAAGCGGCTGCCACGCGAGAATCTGCCCGTCGCGCCACTCCCAGACGGGCGGCGCGTCGATGGCCGCCGCAGAGGACGGAACGTTGAACAGCGCGTTCTCCTCGACCGTCACCGTCTTCTCCACGCCGTCGTAGGTGTAGGTGATGCGCCCGACCTTCTTCGTGAGGTACATCGGATCGCCGCCGGCGATCTTGTTGTCGATCTTGACGGAAACCTTTCCGTCCTTCACTTTTGCGGCGACCTTCTTCGTGATGTCGACCACCACGTCCTCGGCCGGCTTCCACTTGGGATCGATCACGCCGTACCACGCGCTCTTCAGCTTCGCGCCGACGGGCAAGGTGTAGGAGGCGTGCTCCTTCACCACGTCACGCTTCTCTTTGCCGTCCAGTACGTAGACGACCTCCAGCGCCTTGTGCTGCATCGAGGCGGGGTCGCCGCCAAGCGCGTCATTCTTCACGGCCACGCGCACGCCCGGCTTCAGGTAGGAGGACACTTCAGAGCAGTCCGGACGTCCCGGCGTGGCGAAGACGCCGTAGAGCGCCTTCTCGATCGTCAGAGAATGCTTCGCGGCCGGCTCCACGGGGTCGGGACGCGGCGAGGCCTTCACCGCCACATTCACCGCGTGCTCGTCCGACGCGACCGAGCGGAACACCACGAACGCGCTGCCGCTCGGCGGGAACGTGAGCGTCACGCAGGTGCGTCCGTCCGCCTCGCGCCATACGTCGGCGGGACGCGCCGTGCCCGTCTCGGCGTCCCATATCTCCGGCACACGCCCGGTCTGGCGGAACGAGACCTCGAACGTCCGCGTCTCCACGTTGTTGAGCGCCACGAAATACCAGTCCGCGCCATCGTTGCGGCGGTGGATCCACTGCGGAGCAGGATTATTCTCTTTCGAAGCGAAATCGGGTTTCACGCCCAGCTTTTCAAGCGCCTCGGCCGGACGGCACATGAACACGCCCTTCGCCCACACCTTTTCGGCGAGGACGCGTACGCGACCGTCGGCCGTCGGATACCCGCGCAGGCCGGGCGCGCGCACGGGCTTCACCATTCCGCAGACCTTCGCGCCGGCGTCGACGAGGGCGTTCACCGTGCGGAGGACGTCCTCTGACATCGTGTCGCGCGGCGGCAGGATGAGGAGGCGGTACGACACGCCGCCGGGCACCACGACGCAACCGTCCACCACCTTCAGCATCTTCAGCGGCTTCGTTGCGCAGATGTCCCAATTGTAGCCGGCGGGCAGCGCCATCTCGCTCCCGCGTATGCCGGCGGAACCGTCGGTGTTGCCTCCTTGGTTCGGTGCCTGCTCGCCGCAGAAGTAGAGCGCATCGGCCACGAATGTGCCTTCCTGCAGCATCCACTGGCAGCGCGCCTGGTAGCGGAACCACGGGCCGGAGAACTCCCACCACGTCTGCGTGCGGTCGAGGTGCATGCCCCAACGGCCCATCGTCATGCCGGGCAGGTACTTGTTGCCTGGCCAAGGTTGATGCGTGAAGCGGTGGTAGATGATGCGGTTCACGCCCTCGCAGTAGGCACCGTCGCCCTGAGCCTTGATGGTAAACGGCGTGGTGAGCCAACGGCCACCCCGCTCCGGGCTCGCTGTGAAGGACTCGGTGGCGGCGTAACGGCGGCCCCACACGTGCGCGAGGTAGGATGCGAAACGTCCGTTGCCCGCCCCCATGCCGTGGTCGCCCGACATGGCGGAGGACCAGAACTCGCCCATCGGCACGTCGACGTCCTGTCCGTACTGGAGGTTGTCGCACGGCGCGTTGCCGTAGGGCTCGATGGAGAGGAGCAGGCCGTGCTTGTGGCAGAGTTCCGCCAGGCGTCCGGCGTAGTTCTCCGCGAAGAGGTCGGCCACCACGCGGCGGAAGTCCTCGAGGAAGCGCTCGCTTTCGTCCACGCTCCCCACGATGCGTCCCGCGAAGACGGGCAGGTAGGGACGGATCGAGTAGCCCATGCGCGCCTCGAAGGTCTTGTCGAGTCCCTGCGTCCAGTTCTGCGAGGCGACCTCGTAGCTGTCCACGAGGATGTTGTTGAAGCCGCTCTCGACGGCACCCGCGAGCGATCCGAGATGCTTGCAGAGGCGCGTCACGTACTGGTCGAAGTGGTAGTCCATTGCGGAGGCGGAGAGCTTGTCCACCTCCAGTCCGCGGCCGTGGTCGGACGCCGGATGGTTGCAGCGGCCGTTGCAGAGGTGGCCGATGCGTACGATCGTCCACTCTCCGGCGGGCACGTCCCAGTCGAGCGTGCCGTCGACCGCGAGGTGGGCGGTGATGTCGCGCACATTCCCCTTCGCGACCGTCTGGTCAGCGCCGACGGTCGCAGTGTCGCGCGTGCACTCCTGGCGCACGGCGAAGGTCTTGGCGGAGAGGTTGGAGAGCATCGCCCGCGCCTCGGGACGCGCGGCGCGCAGCTTGAGTGCGATGGGGCTCTTTGAGAGCGTCAGGCGGATCGTACGCGCAGTCACGGGAGCGGGGAACGTGTGGAAGCGCTCGCCGTGGTTCCCTACGCCGGAGCGCGCGAGCGGGATGCGGAACGACTCCAGTTTCGTGAACGACGTGCCGTCCGCCGACGTCTCCACGTCCACCATGGCATCCCCGCCCCAGAGCTGCCCGTAGGAGATCTGGAACATGACGGCCGGCGCGGTGAATGGCTTGTCGGAAGAAAGCAGGAACGATGAGCCGGAGATCGTGGTCTTCACATCCGGGAACGTACGCGCCTCCGCGGGCGGCGTGGGGAACGCGACCACGGCGATGTCCTCGTAGAACCCGTGGTCGTTGATGTCGCGCGGCAGCTTCGCGTGGAACTTCGAGGGACCGGTAGTCTTCACCTCGCGCCAGGTGACAAACTTCATGCCGTTCGACGGCATGTTCCACGGGCCGCCGGAGGACGACCAGCCGGAGCAGTTGGGGATGCAGATCTCCAGCCCGAGCCGACGCGCCTCAGAGGCGGCGTGCTTGAACATGTCGAACCATTCGGGGGAGTTGAAGTCGAGCGGGCCCGGCGGGATGTCGCAGCCCGCGTCGAACATCTGCACGCCGCCGACGCCTGCCTTGGCGAGCGCCTCGAAGTCGCAGGTGATGCCCTCCTTCGTGACGTTGCCGTTCATCATGTGGTACCACGTGTGCGGCTTCGCCGAGTTAGGCGGATTGCGAAAACCGTCCTCTAGGGACAAGGCAAGCGCCGTGCCGGCGGAGAGCAGCGCGGCAGAAACAACCATAGCTTTAATCTTCATTGTCTTATTGCCTTTCAGTCACTTGCGTTTCTTTCTTGGGTGCCGTTCGTTTTTCCTTCTTGGCGGCCGTTCGCTTTTCTTTCCTCTGCGCAGTCCGTTTTGCTCGAGCGCACCCTCGTTTACGGGCACGAAGTCGATCTTGCGCTGGTCGAAGTCCACCGCGGCCACGCGCACCTTCATCTTCGCGCCGACCTGCCACGTCTTCTGTCCGTCGACGAGCGCCTCCTTGAAGGCGTCCCAGCGCACGAACGACTGAGAGAGCTTCGACACGTGCACCATCCCTCCGATCGCGATCTCTGGCAGGTCCACGAACACGCCGTAGGGCGTGCACTTGCCGACAACTGCGTCGAACACGACCTTCGCCCCCTTCGTCAGCACGTCCTCCATGTAGCGGTACTTCTTGATCTCCATGAGCATACGCTCCGCCTCGTCGGCCAACTGCTCGCGCTCGCTCGCGTGCTGCGCGGCGCGGTCAAGCCAGCCCTGGTCGAGGCGGCCGCCCTTGCCGGACAGGAACGACGCCAGCTGGCGATGGAGGACGAGATCGGGATAGCGGCGGATGGGACTCGTGAAGTGCGCGTAGTGCTTCTTGGCGAGACCGTAGTGCCCGATCTCGCGCGCCGAATATATGGCGCGCTTCATCGACCGCAGCACCATGACGGACAGCACTCCCTCAAGCGGCGAATCCTTGATCTTCTCGAGGAAGCGCGAGAGGTTGCGCGGCTGCGACAGGTCTCCGCATGAGATGCCGAGGCCCGCGAGGTTCGCCCGCAGCTCCTCGAGCCGTTCCGGGTCCGGCGGCGCATGCAGGCGCGCGAGGATCTTGATGCCGCGCGTCCAAAGCTCCGCCGCCACGGCCTCGTTCGCCGCCACCATGCACTCCTCGATCAGCTGGTGCGACTCGTCGTACGGACGCACCTCGACGCCCGTCATCATCCCCTTCGAGTCCAGCTTGATCTCGGCCTCCGGCACCTCCATGTCAAGCGCGCCGGCGGCGAAACGCCTCTTCCGCAGCTGCTGCGCCAGCCGGTTCAGCGCGAGGATGGTCCCCGCCGCCCGCTTAAGATCTTTAACGACCTTAACGTCCTTAAGGTCCTTAAGGTCCTTAAAGTCAACGTCCTTAAGGTCCTTAATGTCCTTAAAGTCGTTAAGATCCTTGGATTCCTTAGAGCCCTTAAGCTCCTTGGCCCCCTTGATGAGCGCCATCACCTGCTCGTAGGTGAACCGCGCCTTGGAGCGGATGACGGACTTCGCGAACTTGCGCGCGATGCAGTTCCCCTGCGCGTCGAAGGTGAGGAACGCGGAAAACGCGAGCCTGTCCTCGCCTGGCACGAGCGAGCAGACGCCGTTCGACAGCTGCTCCGGCAGCATCGGCACGACCTTGTCCACAAGGTATACGCTCGTCGAGCGGCGGTACGCCTCCTTGTCGAGAGGGCTGCCGGGCGTGACGAAGTGTGAGACGTCCGCGATGTGGACGCCAAGCACCCTGTTGCCCTTCTTGTCCGTCTCCAGCGAGAGCGCGTCGTCGAAGTCGCGCGCCATCGCCGGATCGCATGTGAATATGAACTTCCGGCGCAGGTCCAGCCGCTTGCCGGCCTCGTCGATGCGCGAGCTCGCGCTCTCCGCCGCCGCCAACACCTGCTTCGGGAAGGCGGGCGGCAGGCCGTACTGCTCCATCACGGAGCGGGTGTCAAGCGACGGGTTGTCGGCCGGGCCGATCACGTCGGTGACTATTCCCTCGGGCGCTAGGCGAGGGTTCTCCCAGCGCGCGAGGCGCATGACCACGCGGTCGCCGACGGCGGCGCCGCGCGTGTCCGGCACCAGGAACTCCTGGCGGAACGTGGGACTCAGCGGCTGCACGCGCGCGAATGGCGCGCCAGCCGTCACGGTGCCGACTATCGCGCGCGGCGCGCGCTTCTCGATGCGCGCTATCCGCCCTTCCGTGCCGTCTCGGCCAAGCTGCACGGTTACGATGTCGCCCGGCAGCGCGGTGGAAAGGTCCTTGGCCTCAATCCACACCGCCGCGTCCGTATCCGGGTGGAGCAGATACCCTGCTCCGTTGCGCGCCATGTGAAGCTCTCCTGTGAGCGACTCCTGTGCGCGCCTATCTCTTCTCTTTTCTTTCCTTTTCATCTTTGGGCGACATTATAACACAGTTTTTCCTTCCATCGCAACTTGCGTCACGCGTCCCTCTATGGTAATATTTCCGCTTGTCAACCAGAAGGCAGACACAAAAATGAGCGCTATAAAGGAAAAAGTAGTCCACGCGAAGGAAAAGATCGCGCAGGTAAAGGAGTATGTTGAGAACGGCGTCTGGGAGGTGGACGACTCTGCGTTGCCTCTGCCGAAGAGGTTCTGCATCAGGGCGACGCGCTTCTTCCAAGCCACCCTCTCTGGCTTCTCCCGCCACAGGTGCGCGCTGCACGCGGCCGGACTCACGTACTATTCCCTGATGTCGCTCGTGCCTGTCCTATGCCTGCTCGTCCTGCTTGCGCGCGCCTGCGGCGCGGGCGACTTCGCCCGCGACAAGATAAACGGCACAATCGACCAGATGATCGTCAACTTCGAGAAAGGCCCGGAAAAGCTGCCGGAGTTCATGACGAAGAACCAGTCGCCCCAGCAGATCGAGGCGAAGCGCCAGGCCGCAGAGGACTTCGCCAAGCAGGCGCGGAAGATATCCAACGACATCTTCGACCGCATCGCCAAGGTGAACCTGAAGAAGGTCGGCATCTTCGGTGTCATCATACTTCTGTGGACAGTCGTATCCACATTCGGCATGGTAGAGCACGCGTTCAACGAGGTCTGGGAGGTCCCTAAGCCACGCCCGTTGTGGCGCAAGTTCATCCTCTACGCCTTTGTTGCCCTCGTGCTTCCTCTCCTGGTGGCGCTAGCGCTGTCAATGCCGATACTGCACGTCGTGCGGACGATACTCGACGCCACGCTCGGCGCCACGTCGTACACGAAATGGATCGGGGACGCCCTCGTGGCCATGCTGAACTCGCGTCTCTTCGGCATCGCGTTCACGCTCCTTTTCACGGTTGCCGCGTTCACGTTCATACTCAACTTCGTGCCGCACCGCAAGGTGTCCTTCCGAGCCTCCCTGAACGGAGGCATAATCACCGCGTTCCTCTTCGGCGGCTGGCTCAAGCTCTGCGCCATCGCGCAGGTCGGCATAGCCAAGTCGAACGCCATGTACGGCTCCTTCGCCTTCCTTCCCATCATCCTGGCATGGCTCTACATGAGCTGGCAGATCATCCTCCTTGGCAGCAACATGACCTATGCGTTCGACTGCATCCATTCTGGCCGCCGTCCTGGTTCTGACGGTTGAGGCATCCGTAAGGTTCACCGAGCCCGTATGGCGTCCCGACCTCGGGATCGCCGTCCCTGCGCTCGCTAACGCGCAGGAGGAGCCGCTTGAGCTTCCCAAGGCAGGAACGTTCCTGCTCACGGACGACCGCGGCGGTCGCTGCCTGGAGGACAGGTTCGACGCCTTCGACCTGTGGGTGTCGCAGACCATGCGCGGACGCTGGCGCGATGCGGACGGCAACGTCCTGTACATCGCCAGGCTGACCACCCGCCCTCCCATGGACGCGCCCGGCACTGTGCGCACCCGCACTGACTTCCTAGCCAGGCTGGCGAAGAGGCCTTTCGACCCCGACAACGCCGCACACCGCAACGAGGCCGTCGTAGCTGTCGCCCCCGCAGACCTAGGCCAGCCGATACGCCCGCGCCGATCCCAGCGCAGGAACATGAAGGAACTCTTCGCGTACCCTTCCACGAACGACCACGTGTTCGCCGCGGCATTCCGCCCGCGCAGCCCAGAACGGCGAGAGACCACCGACTGGTACCTCGTCATCCTTGAGGCCGCGGAAGGCGAAGCGCTGGACGAGGCGTTCCGCCGCCTCGACGAGGACTTCCTCGACCACGTCTACGTCCCCGCCGCGCGCGCACGCACCAAGAGCCTCGATGCGGGTTACGGAAGAACTTCGCTCGGCCAAGAGGCGATCCTTCTGCGCGAAGCCGTGCGCAGAAGCGTCGCCAACTACGACCATTGGCACTTCGCCGCCACGGAGGACGTGGTGGTGATCGACAACCTCGACGACTCCTCCCGCGCAACTTTCGTCACATCACTCACGAACAGCCTCCCATGCCTCCGCCGCGCCTACGCGGCATGCGCCCCCACCCCGCTTCCGGCAACCAACCAGCTCGCCGTGGTGCGCGTATTCGCCACGCGCGAGGAATACCTCGCCTACGTCGGCGTCAAGCACAAGTGGACCGCGGCGCTCTGGGACACGCTCCACCGCGAGCTGGTGCTGTACCTGCCTCTGGACGGCACGAAGGGCCTTCTCCAGACCGTCTGGCACGAGGCGTTCCACCAGTACCTGGCCTACGCGGCCGCTCTCGTCACGTCAGCCCCATGGTTCAACGAGGGCAATGCCGAGATGTTCGAGCATTCCAGCCTCGACCGCAAGGGTAAGGTAGTGTTCGAACGTCACGCCGAAGCTGCTGCCTACGTCCAATCGTACGCTGCCGATCTGGCGGCCATCCTTCCGTCGTTCCTCTCGCTAGACTACGCAGAGTTCTACGACGGCACCCAGGACGAGATAACCGCGCGCTACCATCTCGCCTGGTCGCTCGCCTATTTCCTAGAGGTTGGCGCGCCAGACGTCAGGTTCCAGCCATTCGCCAACACCAGGCGCGACTACGTGAAGGCGCTTATCGACACGCGCTCAACGGCAGATGCCGACCGCATGGTGTTCAACGAAGAGCTTCGCAAGCAGTTCATCGCCGCCTGGCTCGACTTCTGGAAGCGCCAATGAGCGGCTACGTGGGCAGACTCGCGCCCAGTCCCACGGGCGCGCTCCACCTCGGCAACGCGCGCACCTTCGCCATCGCATGGCTCCGCGCCCGCTCGCTCGGCGGCAAGATGATCATGCGCATGGAGGACCTCGACCACCCGCGCGACAAGCCAGGCGCCGCCGCACAGGCGATCGACGACCT